>JBMTCG010000021.1:0-37173 GCA_049430665.1 Flavobacteriales bacterium
TCAACAAAAAATATGTCGGTAAAGAAAAATTTAGTGTTAGGAGGTTCGGGAATGATAGGTTCTCACTTGTGTAAGTACCTTTTATCGAAAGGTGAAGAAGTGATTAGTTTAGATTTGTTGAGCGGTTTCGATTTGCGTAAAGATGATTTATCAAAATACAAAGACGTTGATTTCGTGTGGTTCTTGGCTTGGGAAGTTGGTGGCGCAAAATTTCTTACCGACAAAAACAATTACATCTCCATCATTAAAAACAATACGCAAATTTGTGAGCGCGTTTTTGGTTTTTTAGAAGAAACAAAGATTCCTTTTCTTTTCGCCAGCACTCAACTAGCAGCTCCCGATAATGTTTATGGCGTTACCAAATTATTGGGTGAAAACTGGACTAAAGCCTTGGGCGGAAAAATCGTAAGATTTTGGAATGTGTATGGTTGGGAAGATCCGGGAGAACGTTCTCATGTGATTACAGATATGGTGCTCAATGCGCTTACCAAAAAGCATATTCAATTGATGACTACAGGTGAAGAGGAACGTCAGTTTATTTATGGTGCCGACTGCGTAAAAAATCTATACCTGATTCAATCTCTCGAAGAAGATGAATTCGACTTGTCGAATGGAGATTGGATTTCTATTAAACAACTTGGCGAAACCATAGCCGCAAAGCTTGGCGCTACAGTTTCTGTGGGTGATGTAAAAGGATACAACAATCATATCGACCCTAAATTTAATACCCAATACTTTAGCTTTGAATATAATTTAAGCAAGGGGTTAGATGAGGTGATTGCAAACGGAAGAAAGTATTTAGCCAATAAATAGATTCGTTAATGTTATTCAATTCAATAGAGTTTTTAATTTTCTTCCCGCTCGTTACCGCGCTCTATTTTTTGTTGCCACATCGTTATCGTTGGGTGCATCTTTTAATTGCCAGTTGCGCCTTCTACATGTTTTTTATTCCGCTGTACATTGTCATTTTGCTTGGCACTATTGTAATAGATTACTATGCAGGTATTTTAATAGAAGATACCCTCGACCCAATAAAAAGAAAACGATGGCTTACACTCAGTATCGTTGCCAATGTTGGTGTTTTGTGCATTTTTAAATACTACAATTTCTTCACAGAAAATGTCAATGCACTCTTTGGCTATAATGTAGGGGAGGGTATTCCTTATTTAGATATGATATTACCCATTGGCTTGTCGTTTCATACATTTCAAGCCATGAGCTACACCATCGAGGTGCATCGCGGCAATCAAAAGGCAGAACGACACATGGGTATTTATGCTTTGTATGTAATGTTTTATCCTCAGTTGGTGGCAGGTCCTATCGAGCGTCCGCAAAACATGTTGCACCAATTTCACGAAAAGCATGAATTCGATTACAATAGAGCGGTTAGTGGCGTTAAGTTAATGTGTTGGGGTATGTTTAAGAAGTTAGTAATTGCCGATCGTTTAGCGATTATGGTGGATGAGGTGTACAATCATCCTGGCGCCTACGAAGGTTATCCAGTTTGGATGGCTACTTACCTTTTTTCAATTCAAGTTTTTTGCGATTTTTCTGGCTATTCAGATATTGCTTTAGGTAGTGCCAGAGTGATGGGCTTCGATTTAATGAAGAATTTTAACCGACCATATTGGGCCACTTCCATCGCCGAATTTTGGCGCAAATGGCACATCTCTTTAAATACTTGGTTTGTAGATTATGTGTACACTCCAATTGTGGTAAACAAAAGAAATTGGGAAAAATGGGCCGTGGTGTACGCCATATTAATTACTTTTTCTTTAAGTGGTTTATGGCATGGTGCTAAATGGACTTTTGTAATTTGGGGAACATTGCACGGTATAGCCTTGTCGTATGATTTTCTTTCTAAGAAAATGCGCAAAAAATGGAGTAAAGCTATTCCCTCAAGTATTTATAAACCCTTGAGCTTGTTTCTTACTTTCAATTTTGTATCATTTACTTATATTTTTTTTAGAGCCAATACTGTGCAAGATGCTTTTCAGTTAATCGCTTCATTGGGTAATTTACATTTGTCGCAAATTTCTCTTCATCCATTCGGAATGTCGATTGGTACAATGGAGCTTATTGTTGCTTTTGTTTTCATAGTGGTGATGGAAATTATGCATGCTTTGCAATTGAAGTATGGCGAAAATTTACCTTTTATCACTAAGGCTCCAATGATGGTGAGATGGAGTTTGTATTGTGCTGCCGGACTAATCATTGTTCTTTTTGGTTTGATGCATACACAATCTTTTATTTATTTTCAGTTCTAAAGAATGAAAAAATTTGCACTTAAATATTTTGTGTTTTTTGCATTAATTGGACTATTTGTGTTCACTGCTTTGCCCATGTTTTTAAAAGGCTGGGTAGATGAATACTACATCCATTTTTTGCGTTCTGGAAAATCTTTAGTGATAGGTTCATCTCGAGCAGCGCAAGGCTTGTCGAGTGAAGAAATATCTAAAGGTTATGGTAAAAATTTTGACATGGAGAATTTCGGCTTTGGGGCTGCGGTTTCTTCCTATGGTCCGGTTTATTTTGATGCCATCAAAGAAAAAGTTGCTGCTTCAAATGAACAAGAATTATTTATACTAGAAGTTAATCCATGGACTATCACTTGCGAAAAAAATAATGTTAATGATGATGAGGCCATGTTTCCAGAAGCTAGCGGTTTTATTGCAAAACAATGGTTGTATAATTCCAATCCAAATCTCGAATTTATATTGCGCAATAAAACTCCGCTCTATCCATTTTTCATCAATAGAAATAAAGGAAATGAAGTGTTTTCTAGCGATGAACACAGTCGCTTAGTGGTTAATGTTCCTATGGATTCAATAAGTGTTAAAAACAGATTGCTCGCTTCGAATGATCGTTTTGAAAAACAATGCAATGATTCTAAGTTCTCTGCAAAACGAATGAAGTATCTTAATGAAACAGTGAAATATTTAAGTTCCAAGGGCAAAGTGGTTTTGGTGCGTATGCCTATTGATCCATCTGTTCTTGTTATTGAAAATAAATTGTTACATAATTTTAATGAGCTGATGCAAAGTGTCGCAGCTGCCAACAAGGCCTTGTATTTAAATTATTCTGATTCCACTTCTATGGCTATCACTACAGATGGGACTCATTTATTTAACGATGCGGCTAAGAAGTTTAGCTTGCGCTTGGGTGCCGACATAAAATCAAAGTTATAATATCGTAGCTTACTTTACTCTTGCTCAATAAAGCGAATATGCTTAGGTTTGTAGCGCTTTAAAATCAAGAGAAATAATGCTTTTTAATTCTTTCGAATTTCTTATTTTCTTCCCCTTGGTAACAATTTTGTATTTCTTGTTACCTCATCGTTTTCGTTGGATACACCTCTTGATTGCCAGTTGTGCTTTTTACATGTTTTTCATCTGGTATTATTTCCTCATTTTAGTTTTTACTATCGTTATTGATTACTATGCAGGTATTTGGATAGAAAATACGCTCGATCCTGTGAAACGAAAGAGATGGCTGCAGATGAGTGTTGTCGCCAATGTTGGTGTGCTCTGCGTTTTTAAATACTATAATTTTTTTACCGATAACATCAACACTGTTTTCGGTTACGATGTGGCTAAAGGTGAGGGTTTGCCTTATTTAGATATGATTCTTCCTATCGGACTTTCTTTTCATACTTTTCAGGCGATGAGTTACACAATTGAGGTTTATCGCGGTGTGCAAAAGGCCGAACGCCATTTTGGTATATATGCTTTGTACGTGATGTTTTATCCTCAATTGGTTGCCGGACCAATTGAACGTCCGCAAAATGTTTTGCATCAGTTTTATGAAAAACACCACTTCAATTACGAAAGAGCGATTAGCGGTTTACGCTTAATGTTGTGGGGTTTGTTTAAGAAAGTAGTAGTGGCAGATAGGCTTGCTTTGTATGTAGATGCAGTTTACGATAATCCGCAAAACTATGAAGGGTTTCCTTTGATATGGGCAACTTTGTTTTTTGCCTTTCAAGTGTATTGTGATTTCTCTGGCTATTCTGATATTGCTTTGGGGAGTGCTAGGGTGATGGGCTTCGATTTAATGAAGAATTTTAATGTTCCTTATTGGGCAAAATCAATTGCCGATTTTTGGCGCAAATGGCATATCTCTTTAAATACTTGGTTTGTTGATTATGTGTATACTCCGATTGTAGTAGAAAAGCGCCACTGGGACAAGTTAGCTGTTGTGTTTGCCGTGATGGTTACTTTTTCATTAAGTGGTTTGTGGCATGGTGCAAAATGGACTTTTGTTATTTGGGGATCTCTTCATGGAATAGCCCTAACTTATGATTTCTTATCGAAGAAGAAACGAAAAGCATGGGCAAAAAAAATACCTGCCTTCCTATACGATCCATTGAGTTGGGCGATTACTTTTTCCTTCGTTTGTTTTACATACATTTTCTTTCGCGCAGATAAAATTGCCGATGCTTTTTATGTGATATCTCATGCTGCGAAAGTAAATATCCATCATTTTTTTGGCGTGCCCCTTTTTACCAAAACATTCTATATCATTTGCTTAATTGCCATTGCTGTTGTGATGTTTGCAGAGCGTATTTACACTTCCGATAAAAAAGATAAAGTTTTGCTTTTGTTAGGGAATAAGATGGTGAGTTATGCTTACTTTTTTACTTTGCTATTACTCATTTATATGTTCGGTATTTTTGAAAAACAAAGCTTTGTGTATTTTCAATTTTAGAGATGAAAGGATTTAAACTCATATTAGAAATTGTTTTGCTCTTGCTTGTTTTGGTAGGTGCAGCTTTTTTAATTGAATCGAAATACAGCAAGTTTGAAACTTCTGCCGACCAAATTTTTAAAAACTATGAGTTGTATAAAGACGACTCAATTGTTGTTGTTTTAGGGAGTTCACACACATTAATGTTTGACGATTATTATCCTGACACGAGTAAGTATGTGGTGAATTTTTCAATTGGCGGACAAGATTTGTTTAGAGAAGATATGGTACTTAGAAAAATAGTTAAAGATGGCGCCAAAATACAACAAGTGATTTTAGGTTTAGATTTCGATGCTTTAGGCTACAATCAAGTGCTTTCAGGAGAAGGCTATATTGATAAACAGTATTATAAATATCTCGATACTTTGTACGACGATGGCTTTACCAATCGTCTAATGGGCTCTTCTGCTTTTTTTCGTTCCAATAGAGATATTTCTTATTTGTTTAAAGAATCTGAAATGAGTAATCCAATCAAAAGCAGAGGCGGGAAATCGAATTCCATTCCATATATACCTCTTGGAAATGGAACGTTGAACGATGAAGATTGCAGAGGTAGAGCTATTGAGCATTCGTCTATTAAGTTTCATCCTAATTTAATTGAAGAGAATTTATCTTACGTTAATGATATCATTAGTTTATGTGCGGAAAATAAAATCAAATTGATTATTGTTACTACGCCTAAGATGGATTGCTATCGTGAAAACTCTGTAAGTGCAAATATTGACAAAGCAAAGTACAGGCTCATTGAAATGCTAAAAAAAGAAGAGAGTTTACATTGCTACCATAATTTGTATGATGATACTTCGTTTGACGCTAGCGACTTTATAGACTACGACCATCTTAATCAAAAAGGGGTAATTAAACTTTATCAAAAATTAAATACTATTTTCGCTAATAAATAAATGTTTTATGGACGTAAATGATATCATCGCTCAATACCAAGAAATTTTTAAAGATGTTTTAGACAACGACGATGTTGTTTTAAAATATGAAACTACAGCAGCTGATGTAGAAGATTGGGATTCGTTGAGCCATATTCAAATTGTAGTGGCCATTGAAAAACACTTTAAGGTGAAATTCACTACTGCCGAAATTCGTGAGTTTAAGAATGTGGGTGAAATGTGTGAAGCTACTTTAAAAAAGTTGTCTTAGTCAATGGCCTTTAAAGCGCTTTTGGTTTTTGCTTTTTCACTTGCTTTTTTTTCTTGTAAGAAAAGCACAAGCTATCAAGTGGTTCTAATCAATGAAGTGCCTGAACAAGTGAGTGTTAAGTTGTTCGCATCTCATTTACAATTAAGTAAGGATTCAATAGTTTTAGAGCCCGCACAGCAATTTGAAGTATTTTACAGAGAAGAAGAAGGAATAAATAGTGTTTATCAATGCGAAAATCTTCTCGATTCGGTTTTTTTCTATTCAAACAAGCATAAAATTAAGGTTCAAATAAAGAATACGGCTCTTTGGACTTACGCCGAAAACCCTGGTAAATATAAGGAAGAGCACAAATGTTCGCTCTCAATTAGTGCGGGCGACACAATTCAGTAGAATTATTTTCAAAAATATTGCACGGTTAATTCTTTATTATTACATTTGCCGTCCTTAAAAAGTTAAGATAATGGCAAAGAAAGGCAACAGGATACAAGTGATTTTAGAGTGCACTGAGCATAAAACCTCAGGAGAAAAAGGCACTTCACGTTATATCACTACTAAAAACAGGAAAAATACTCCTGATAGAATTGAGTTGAAAAAATACAACCCAATCCTTAAGAAATATACTATTCATAAAGAAATTAAATAAGTAAGTCATGGCTAAGAAAACGGTAGCGAGCTTTAAAGATAAATCAGCTGGTAAATCATATACCAAAGTGATTAAATTGGTTAAATCACCAAAAGGTGCATATTCTTTCAAAGAAGAAATGGTGCCTAACGAAATGGTGAATTCAGTTTTGGCTGGCAAATAATTGTGAAAGCAAAATCTTTACAAAAAGCTTCTATCGAAAGATAGGGGCTTTTTTAATTGAATATATATGGCTTTTTTCGGACTTTTCGGAAAAGATAAAAAAGAAAAACTCGATCAGGGTTTGGCGAAAACAAAAGAAAGTGTTTTCTCTAAATTGGCACGTGCCGTTGTTGGTAAATCTACTGTTGATGCTGAGGTTTTAGACAATTTAGAAGAAGTGCTTATCACTTCAGATGTAGGCGTTGAAACCACCCTTAAAATCATCAAAAGAATTGAGGAGCGTGTTTCAAAAAACAAATACATGGGTACTTCAGAACTCAATGGTTTGTTAAGAGAAGAAATTGCTGCTTTACTAGAAGAAAATAATTCTAAAGACGGACACGAGTTTGACCTCCCTTTAAATACCAAGCCCTTTGTAATTATGGTGGTGGGCGTGAATGGTGTGGGTAAAACTACATCTATTGGTAAAATTGCGCATCAGTATAAAAAGGCCGGTAAAAAAGTAATGTTAGGTGCTGCCGATACTTTTCGCGCTGCGGCTGTTGACCAACTTAAAATATGGGCTTCTCGTGTAGATGTTCCAATTGTTGAGCAAGGCATGAACGCCGATCCTGCTTCGGTAGCTTACGATACTTTGCAATCTGCAAAGGCGAAAGATATTGACGTGGTGATTATTGATACGGCTGGTAGATTACACAATAAAGTCGGACTCATGAATGAGCTCACCAAAATCAAAAAGGTAATGGAGAAAGTGGTGCCAGGCGCTCCGCATGAGGTGTTGCTGGTGTTAGATGGCTCAACCGGCCAAAACGCAATAGAACAAGCAAAACAGTTTACACTTGCTACCGATGTTACAGCACTTGCACTCACAAAACTCGATGGCACAGCTAAGGGTGGAGTAGTGATTGGTATTTCCGATCAATTTAAAATTCCTGTGAAATATATCGGTGTGGGCGAAGGAATGGAAGATTTACAAGTGTTTCACCGCAAAGAGTTTGTTGATTCTTTGTTTGGATAATTTTAGATCATGAAAACAAAAACTCTCAAAAAAAATAAAGTCAATGTAGTGACTTTAGGTTGCTCTAAAAATATCTTCGATTCAGAGGTGTTGATGGGACAGCTAAAAGCCAACAACTTTGAAGTGGAGCACGAATCTACCAAGAAAGATGCTGCTATTTTGATTATCAATACTTGCGGATTTATCGACAATGCCAAACAACAATCTATCGATACTATTTTAGAAGCAGTTTCTGCTAAAGAAAAAGGTTTGGTAGAAAAAGTATATGTTACGGGCTGTCTTTCTGAACGTTATAAACCCGATTTAGAAAAAGAAATTCCTAACGTTGATGAATATTTCGGTACACGTGATTTACCTCGTTTATTAAAGACTTTAAAAGCCGATTACAAGCATGAATTGGTTGGAGAGCGTTTGCTCACTACGCCCAATCATTATGCTTACATGAAGATTTCTGAAGGTTGCGACCGTCCGTGTTCTTTTTGTGCTATTCCCTTAATGCGTGGCGGACACAAATCTACTCCAATTGAAGAGATCGTCGCTCAAACTAAGGCGCTTGCAGCTAAAGGTGTAAAGGAGTTGATGTTGATAGCGCAAGATTTGACTTACTACGGTTTAGATATCTACGGCAAAAGAAATTTATCTGAATTGCTCAAACATATTTCGGATGTAGAAGGCATCGATTGGATTCGTTTGCACTATGCTTTTCCACACGGTTTCCCAATGGATGTGTTAGATGTAATGAACGAAAGAGATAACATCTGTAAGTATTTAGATATGCCGCTGCAACATATTTCCGACCCAGTTTTGAAATCTATGCGTCGCGGTACAACCAAAGCAAAAACCAATGCTTTGCTAGAAGATATTCGCGCTAAAGTTCCTGGTATTTCTTTAAGAACTACTTTGATTGTAGGTTATCCTGGTGAAACAGAAAAAGATTTCAATGTGATGAAGGAATGGGTAGCCGAACAAAAATTCGACAGACTAGGCGCCTTCACTTATTCTCACGAGGAAAATACACATGCTCATAAATTGAATGATGATGTTCCTGCCGACGTTAAACAACAGCGTGCAGAGGAAATTATGGATATTCAATCGAATATTTCTTACGACAAAAATCAAGAGAAAATTGGTTCAACCCTAAAGGTTCTATTCGATAGAGCTGAAGGCGGAAATTTCATCGGTCGTACCGAATTCGATTCACCAGAAGTAGATAACGAAGTACTTGTTCCTACTAAAGGAAACTACGTTCGCATTGGTGATTTCGCTGATGTTAAAATTGAAAGTGCTGATTTCTTTGATTTGACGGGAACGGTTGTAAAATAAACACGTTTTTCCAACTCCGCATCACTAACTAACTCTCCCCCTTTTCAAGGGGGAGTCCCGAAGGGGAGGGGGTTAATGAACAGAAGATACCTATAGAATTTCTTTTTGATAACCACCTCCCCTTCGGGACTCCTCCTTGAAAAGGAGGAGAGATGATTAGTTACCCTATACTTAAAGTAGCACTACTTATCATCCTTCTTCCTCTCCGCCAAAACATCCCTCAAATTCGGTCTCAATCTGCTTTTATAAACTGATAAAGCATTCTCCTTTTTCTGTCCTTTACGAATGGCTTTTTGTTCTTCAATCGGCAAAGATGCAATGTGCATGCATTCTGGAGTGCAGCATCCTTTCATCTCTTCAGCACATTTTTCACACTGAATGAAAAGTAAGTGACAATCATCGTTTGCGCAATTTACATGCGTGTCGCAAGGTGCGCCGCATTGATGGCAATGTGCAATCACATCATCTGTAATTCTTTCTCCAACGCGTTCGTCAAACACGAAGTTTTTACCAATAAATTTAGAAGGCAATCCTTCGGCTTTTATTTGTCGAACATAATCGATAATTCCGCCGTGCAATTGATTTACATCTTGAAATCCGTGGTGTTTAAAGTATGCACTCGCTTTTTCGCAACGCACACCACCAGTGCAGTACATCAATATTTTCTTATCTTTTTTATCCTTTAATTCTTCTAAAACGATAGGCAATTCTTCACGAAAAGTATCGGCATCGGGAGTGATAGCGCCTTCAAATTTACCCACTTCACTCTCGTAATGATTGCGCATATCAACAACGATGGTGTTTTCATCTTCCATCGCTTCGTTGAATTCTTTGGCTGTTAAATGATTTCCAACATTGGTGACATCGAAAGTATCATCGGGCAAACCATCGGCAACAATTTTCGGTCGAACTTTAATCGTTAATTTATAGAATGATTTTCCGTCGTCTTCTACTGCTATTTTGAAAGGTACTTCGTTAAATCTAGCGTCGGCATAAAGCTCTTGTTTAAAAGCATCGAAATTATCTTCAGGAACACTCATTTGAGCATTGATGCCTTCGTGTGCAACATAGATTCTGCCTAGGATATTTAACTTTTGCCATTTAGCGAAAAGTTCATCTCGCAATTCTTGCGGATTGTCAATAATAACGTAGCGGTAAAACGAAACGGTAGTGCGTTTAATGGTCTCTTCCTGAATTCGTTTTTTAAGCTCCTTTTTGTTAACTCTGTTTTGCAGTAACATAGTTTCGGGGATTTAAAAATTAGGCAACGAAGATATGTAATTTTTAAAACACTATTTTTGCGCTATGTTATTTTCTGTTTCAAGTTCGTTGTCGTATAATGTAATCTCTACAACAACTTTCTTTTTCAATATAATGGCCTCAAAATCCAGGTCGCAAAGAATTGTAGAAGAGTCTTTGGTGCTGTCGCCTGCTATTGCTTTTGAAGAGTTTACTACAGAAAATTCAAATGCCCGATTCATCAAGTTGGAAGCACAGGAAGGAACATCATTTACCATTAGCTACAATGCGAAAGTAGAGGTGCAATTCAGCAGAATTAAGGAAGAAGATTTATTGTCTTCTATTCCTTTTATGCAGATGGACCATGAAGTGCTGCAGTATATTGCGCCCAGCAGGCATTGTGAATCAGATAAGCTTATGGAATTTGCGCTGCATAAATTTGGTGCACTTCCCAATGCTTATGCTAAAGCCTTGGCTATTGAAGATTGGATTTTCAACAATGTTAAATACAGCACTGGTTCAACAAATTCTAGTGCATCGGCTACCGACACGGTAATGCGTGGAGTTGGTGCCTGCAAAGATGCGGCTCACTTAGGCATTGCACTGTGCCGAGCTTTAGATATTCCTGCGCGCTATTTCAGTTCTTACGCTTGCCATTTAACTCCGCCCGATATTCACGCATGCTTTGAAGCATATATCAACGGACACTGGATTATTTTCGATCCAACGAAATTGGCTCCACTAAATGGATTAGTCAAAATCTCCAATGGTAAGGATGCATCTGAAGCACCAATAGCATCTTATTATGGTGAAATTTATTGCACTAAAATGGATGTGCAGTGCGCTGCTTTGTCGGGTGAATTTGTACCATTTAATTGGGAGAGTAGAAGGGGAGAGGCGATTTCGTATTGACATAATATGCTTTAAGCGTGGACTTCACACGCACACACACACACACACACACACACAGCTCCGCGCTCACGGCTTGGCCGGAGCGGAATCTATTTTCTTAGAAGCTTTGCTTCTTGTTTTTATTTAATAATTAATGAGGCGAAGCCTCTGTACAAAAAGATTCCGCGCCGGCGAAGCCGTGAGCGCGGAGCTGTGTTTGAAGTGTAATCTAAGATTAGCGGGGGTCATATTTCGTTAAACCAACGGCCCTTTTCAATAACTTTTTGAAGATGCCCTATAGTTACATCAGGTTTAAGATATTTCCTTCTTTTCTTGATGATTAAATTCTTAATCCATTTCATGGGTTGCGGAGCAAAATCAGGTCCTCCATCAATATGCAAATCTGCATTAAAGTCTTCGGTATTTTTTATTTTGAAAACAATAAAAAAATCTTCAAAGAAAGAAATTGCATCTAGTCCGTAAAATCCAATATCCTTTGCAAGCCGCAATTCAGGTTTTATCTGTTCTGTTTTAAAGTGACTTCGCTTAATTATGAAATCTATTAGTTCGGGATTCATGTTGTATTTTGGTATTAAATCTAATTAAAAAAAACAAAAATCCCCGCGATTTTCATCGCGAGGATTCCCTATTTATCAAGATGTTATTCTTACATCATCCCCGGCATACCACCGCCCATACCACCTGGCATAGCTGGAGCATTTTCTTCAGGAATTTCTGCTAAAACGCATTCAGTCGTCAATAACATTGAAGCGATTGAAGCTGCGTTTTCTAAAGCTACACGAGATACTTTAGTAGGGTCGATAACACCTGCCTTAATCATGTCTTCGTATTTGTCTGTTCTTGCATTGTAACCGAAGTCACCTTTTCCTTCTTTCACTTTGTTAACCACTACAGAACCTTCGCCACCAGCATTGGCAACGATTTGTCTCAATGGTTCTTCTAAAGCGCGACGGATAATGGCGATACCTGTAGTTTCGTCGAAGTTAGCACCTTTCTTACCTTCTAAAGCCGATAAAGCTCTAATGTAAGCAACACCTCCACCAGGAACAATTCCTTCTTCTACAGCAGCTCTTGTTGCGTGTAACGCATCGTCAACTCTGTCTTTTTTCTCTTTCATTTCAACTTCAGTAGCTGCACCAACATAAAGAACAGCAACACCGCCAGCCAATTTAGCCAAACGCTCTTGTAGTTTTTCTTTATCGTAATCAGAGGTAGTAGTTTCAATTTGAGCTTTGATTTGAGCGACTCTTCCTTTGATATCTGCTTTTTTACCAGAACCATTTACCACCACAGTGTTGTCTTTGTCGATAGTGATTTTTTCAGCTCTACCCAACATATCTACTGTTGTGTTTTCCAATTTGAAGCCTTGCTCTTCAGAGATAACAACACCACCTGTTAAGATAGCAATGTCTTCTAACATAGCTTTTCTTCTGTCACCAAAGCCAGGAGCTTTAACAGCTGCTACTTTTAATGAACCACGAATTTTATTTACTACCAATGTTGCCAATGCTTCACCATCTACATCTTCAGCGATGATTAAAAGCGGACGGCCACTTTGTGCCACCGGCTCCAACACAGGAAGAATATCTTTCATTGAAGAAATTTTTCTGTCGGTAATCAAAATGTATGGATGATCTAAATCAGCTTCCATTTTTTCGGTGTTGGTAACGAAATACGCAGAAAGATAACCTCTGTCGAATTGCATACCTTCAACTACTTCGCTGTAAGTTTCTGTTCCTTTTGCTTCTTCAACAGTGATTACACCTTCTTTACCTACTTGAGCCATAGCGCCAGCAATGATTTTACCAATTGCCTCGTCGTTGTTAGCAGAGATAGTTGCAACTTGCTCTATTTTTTTGTTGTCGCTACCTACATTTTTAGAGTTCTTTTTCAACTCAGCAATAATTAATTCTACTGCTTTGTCGATACCTCTTTTCAAATCCATTGGGTTTGCACCAGCGGCTACGTTTTTCAAACCTGCAGTTACAATGGCTTGCGCCAATACTGTTGCAGTAGTTGTTCCGTCACCTGCGATATCAGCAGTTTTAGAAGCCACTTCTTTCAACATTTGAGCACCCATGTTTTCGATAGGGTCTTTCAATTCAATTTCTTTGGCTACAGAAACACCATCTTTAGTGATGGTTGGAGCACCGAATTTTTTATCGATAACTACGTTTCTTCCTTTTGGTCCAAGTGTTACTTTCACTGCATTAGCTAAAGCGTCAACTCCTTTTTTTAGTTGGTCGCGAGCTGCTACGTCAAATGTGATTGATTTTGCCATAAAATATTGTCTAAAATTTAAGGTTTAATGTATAAGGTTATTTCGTAAAAACTGCGAATAAATCGGCTTCTTTCATGATTAGGTAATCTTTGCCGTCTACTGTGATTTCTGTACCAGCGTATTTACCGTAAAGAACTGAATCTCCAACTTTCACTGTTAGTGGCTCATCTTTTTTGCCAGTACCTACAGCTACTACTTTTCCTTTTTGTGGTTTTTCTTTTGCGGTATCAGGGATGTATAATCCGCCTGCTGTTTTTGTTTCTGCCGGAGATGCTTCAATGATTACTCTGTCGGCAAGAGGTTTGATTTTAATTGCTGCCATTTTTATTTAGATTTAAATGTGATTAATGTTTGCACCACGCACTTGTCAGAATGTGTGCCAATGCAAAATGAGTATAGATAAACGGACAAATTTTCAGAGTGGAAATATTTAGTGGAAACAATTGACAGAAGGCTGTGCCAAGCTGACATTATTGTTTGCCTGCTGGTGCGCCAGGAAGTGTGTTTACGCCTTCTTTCTTTTCAGAATTCTGAACGGCACCACCTTTTTCTGTTCCGCCAGTGTTCATAGCGAAAACTAAGCAAACTACTGCGATTGATGCAGCTAAGCCCCAAGTGATTTTTTCAATGATATCTGTTGTTCTTTGTGCGCCGAAAGCAGATGTTTGAGCACCAAAATTAGAATCTAATCCTCCGCCTTTGCTGTTTTGAATTAAAACTACAATTACCAACAGTAGGCTTAATATGATGAGAATGATGCTCATTGTTTCTTATGTTTTTTTAGTTCTTCAATTTCTTTAATGCGGGCGCTAAAGTAAACATTTTTTTTCGGGAATTTCAAACTAAGTTGTTCGAATGCTTTAATCGCTTTGCTATAATGCCCTTGTTGCACATACAAATTAGCCAATGTTTCTGATACTATTTCGCCATCTTCTTCAACGCTTTTGCGTGCCATATTCACAGGGGAGAAGAATTCTTTCTTAGGAACAATCTTAGGTTGTTCGGCTAAAAATTTATCAATTAAATGAGCGTATTTTAACTTAGGCTTAACTTCTTTTGGCGCCTCTAACCAACTGTAGAAATCTTTTGGAGAGTTGTCGATTTCAACTTCTTTTTCTTCTTTTTGAAGCTCGGGTAATTTCTCTATTTCTGCCTCAATATTGTGTTCTAAAGTATAGCCTATAGCTTCTGAAAGTATTTGTGAATTCAATTGTTCTAGCAATGGGTCGTGAATTTCAGGAGTTGCAAGTTCTACTTTTTGTTCTTCCTTAATTTCTTCTTTTTTACTTTCAACAACTGCCGATTTAACTTCTGCCATCAAGTATTTTTTCACCTGATTTCTATCGGAAGAATAAACGGCAGTGAGTTTCAATAACTCTTCGAAATCAATGTGATTTTGGGTGTAATAATATTTTAAAAGAGGCAAATAAGCGCTTTGGCAATAAGGATATTTCTCAATAATGTGCTTCATTTCTTGTACTTGCTCTTGAGTAAGTACAGCATGGTTTTGCATCAAAAGTTGATAGTTCTCGGCGCGCATTATTCTTTGTTTTCTTCTTTTTCTTTTTTAGCTGTTGAGGCCGATAATAAATCTAAATACACTTGTTGTGTTATTTTGGTCACTATCTCTTTCATTAATCTTTCTTCGGCAGAGGCAAAAGTTTCGTCGGTACCAAAATCGGCATATTCGCTGTAGCTCTTGGCAAAGAATGGAGCGGCTGCAAATTTGGTTGGACAAACACTGTCGCATTGCACGCTTACAGAAACCGATAATCTGTTGGCTGCAGCAACGTTTCCGCTGGTGGCAGAAAGTGGAGATACGGCGTAATTTGTAATACTTCCGGTGAAAAAATAAGAAGAGGAGTAGCAGTCTTCGGTGAATTTTAAATTCGACTCATTGATGATTTTTGTTCTTAAACCATCAATTAATTCCTGACTAAAAGCGGGCTGCACCAATGCTGCTTTGTTGGGGAAAGCGCCAAAGGCAAAGGTTTCTCCGTAGATTTTACCTTCCGAGAAAGAGGCCGTTACCGTACAGTTCCAGCTTACTAAAGTTATCGCCACAAAGGTGATTATGATTAATTTAAGCTTCATTGTATATCGTATTCTTTAATTTTTCTGTACAAGGTTCTCTCTGATATACCCAGCTCTTTCGCAGCATTTTTTCTTTTGTTGCGGTGTTTTTCTAAGGCTTTAATAATAAATTCCTTTTCTTTTTCGGCCAACGACAACGATTCTTCTACTTCTTCAATTTGATGAATAATAGCGTTTTCGTTTTGTTTAATAGGATAAGCAGAAAATTCATTGTTGTGTTGAACGGCTTGATTGACCTCTAAAACAGCATTGTTTTGTGCGCCACCCAACACCATTTGTCGCAAATCATTGATTTCCTTTTTCATATCGAAAATCACTTTGTACAACAATTCCTTTTCTTTGGAATCCATGGTTCCGCTTGAGAAATTTTGTGTATTTCCCAAAATAGGAACAGGCAAATTCATGCCGTCTACTGCGTTTGGTAAATACTTCAGCAAAGTATTTTTCGATATCAATCGCTTTTCTTCAATCACCGAAATTTGTTCGGCAATGTTTTTTAGCTGACGAATATTACCTGGCCATCTGTAATTCACCAAAAGTTGCACTGCATCTTCTTCTAGTTTCAAAGGAGGCATTCTATACTTATCGGCAAAATCCATTGCAAATTTCTTAAACAACAAGTGAATGTCGTTTGCTCTTTCGCGTAATGCTGGAATTTTAATAGGAACCGTATTTAAACGGTAGTACAAATCTTCTCTGAATTTTCCTTCTTTTACTGCGTTTTCCAAATTCACATTGGTTGCAGCTACAATTCTAACGTTCGTTTTTTGAACTTTTGATGAACCTACTTTTATGTATTCCCCACTCTCTAAAACTCTTAACAATCGGGCTTGGGTAGGTAACGGAAGTTCTCCAATTTCATCTAAAAAGATGGTTCCTTTGTCTACTACTTCAAAATAACCTTTACGTGAGTCTACTGCTCCAGTGAAGGCTCCTTTTTCGTGTCCGAACAACTCTGAATCTATCGTTCCTTCCGGTATTGCACCACAGTTGATAGCAATATATTCTGCATGTTTTCTAGCCGAATTTTGATGAATAATTTGCGGAAAAGATTCTTTACCCGTTCCACTTTCACCTGTGATAAGTACCGACAAGTCGGTAGGTGCCACCTGAATAGCAATATCAATGGCTCTGTTGAGTTGCTCAGAAGTACCAATGATTCCTAATCGTTGTTTTACTGTGTCGATTGTTGCCATATTATTCTACCACAATTCCCATTAATGTTGCACGTGTGCACTCTGTAATTTTCACATTCACATAATCACCTGGTTTGTAATTCCCTCTTGGGAAAACAACCACGTGGCTCTGACTGTTTCTACCCATCAATTCATTTTCCGATTTTTTTGAAACGCCTTCCACCAATACTTCATAGGTTTGCCCTAAGCATTTTTTTATGCTTTCTCTTTGTGAGTTATGTTGCGCTTCTATAATTTCTTGTAATCTTCTTTTTTTGGTTTCTTCGGGCACATCGTCCTCGTATTTTTTTTCGGCCAATGTTCCTGGTCTTTCAGAATAATAGTACATGTAAGCCATATCGAATTGTGCCCATTTCATTAGGTTTACAGTGTCTTGATGTTCTTCTTCTGTTTCACTGCAAAAACCTGCTATCACATCGGTTGTAACACCACAATCGGGAATGATTTCGCGTATTCTGTTTAATTTGTCGATGTACCATTCGCGTGTATAAGTACGATTCATTTTTTCTAATATTCGAGTGTTTCCACTTTGAATAGGCAAATGAATGTAGTCGCAAATGTTGTTGTACTTTTTCATGGTGAAAAGCACTTCGTCGGTAATGTCTTTTGGATGAGAAGTTGAAAAACGAACACGCAAGTGGGGCGAAACTAAAGCCACCATTTCTAGTAGTTTCGCAAAACTAACAATGTCTTCTCCTTGCGCTTCTTTAAGCTCTTTTCCTTTTAAATCGGGGTTTGCCGACCACTTATAAGAATCTACATTTTGCCCAAGTAGGGTTACTTCTTTGTATCCTCTGTTAAATAAATCTTTTGCTTCTTCAACAATGGTGAATGGATCTCTGCTTCTTTCTCTTCCTCTGGTGAATGGAACAACGCAGAATGAACACATGTTATCGCAACCACGCATAATAGAAATGAAGGCCGTAATGCCATTGCTTTGCATTCTTACTGGCGCGATATCGGCGTAAGTTTCTTCACGAGACAATAGAACGTTCACCGCTTTTTGTCCGCTTTCCACTTCACTTATCAACTCGGGTAAACTGCGGTATGAATCTGGTCCGGCCACAATATCCACCAATTTCTCTTCCTCTAAGAATTTCGATTTCAATCTTTCGGCCATGCAGCCCAAAACGCCAATCACCAGCTCGGGATTGTTCTTTTTTAAAACATTGAATTGTTTCAGTTTATTTCTAGCTGCTACTTCTGCATTGTCGCGAATAGAACAAGTGTTAATGAAAATAACATCGGCTTCTTCTACATTGCGGGTAGTGCTGTATCCTTTGTCTTTTAAAATTGAGGCAACAATTTCGCTATCGGCGAAGTTCATGGCACAACCATAACTTTCGAGATATAGTTTTTTGCCATCAACATTTGCTGATGCTTCTAAAACTGTGGGTTCACCCTGACGGGTTTCATCTATTTTTTTGTCGGAATGATCGTGCATTATATATAGGTATATTTCACCGAATGCGAATTTAGGCAAAAATTCAATGAAGTGACAATGTGGCATATTTTCTTTCTCGAAAAAAAATAAAAAAAATAAAAAAGGTAATACATTATATATTATATATATA
This sequence comes from Flavobacteriales bacterium, assembly GCA_049430665.1. Lineage (GTDB taxonomy): Bacteria > Bacteroidota > Bacteroidia > Flavobacteriales_C > JAHEZL01. Next base: position 18,341 of record JBMTCG010000021.1, read on the forward strand.
ATGTATTAGTACCCCTTACTCGGGGGGTATTTTCATTTTGGGTTTGGAAATACCGATTGCTTTTATTTTACTTTGCAGCATCGGGACCTCCAAAAAGGGCTATAAACCTGGTGTTTTCATTATGATAAAAAATCTTGTAATTGTCGAGTCACCTGCCAAAGCAAAAACAATCGAAAAGTTTTTAGGCAAAGATTTCGTGGTGAAGTCGAGTATTGGTCACATTCGCGACCTAGTAAAAAAAGGATTAGGAGTAGATACCACCAAGAATTATCAACCTACCTACGAAGTGTCGGAAGACAAGAAAGAGGTCGTAAAAGAACTCAAAAAATTAGCAAAGGAAGCAAGCACCGTATGGCTCGCTACCGATGAGGACCGCGAGGGAGAGGCTATTTCATGGCACCTTGCGGAGACCTTAGGTTTAGATGTAAAGAAAACGAAACGTGTTGTTTATCATGAGATTACGAAAGAAGCGATTCAATCGGCTATTGATAATCCACGTACCATTGATATTAATTTGGTAGATGCGCAACAAGCGCGTCGTGTGTTAGATAGATTGGTGGGTTTTGAATTATCTCCAGTTCTATGGAAGAAAGTTAAGCCTTCTTTGTCGGCAGGTAGAGTGCAATCGGTAACAGTTCGATTGATTGTAGAGAGAGAAAGAGAAATTAATGCCTTCAAAACAGAGTCATATTTTAAAGTTATAGCTCATTTCGATTTAAAAGGTAAAGGAATATTGAAAGCAGAATTGCCTGCAAGATTAGATTCTGAAAAAGAAGCAACAGCCTTTTTGAAAGAATGTGCAGAATCGGCTTTTAAAATAGGAATCTTAGAAACCAAGCCAGCTAAACGTTCTCCGGCACCTCCCTTTATTACTTCTACCTTGCAGCAAGAGGCGAGTAGAAAATTGGGTTATTCGGTGGCGCAAACCATGAGCATTGCTCAACGTTTGTATGAGGAAGGGTTGATCACTTATATGAGAACCGACTCTGTAAATCTTTCCGACACAGCAATTGAAGCTGCAAAAAAGGAGATTACTCAAAGTTATGGTAAGGAATACGTTGAAGTGCGTCATTACAAAACAAAAGCGAAAGGAGCGCAAGAAGCGCATGAGGCTATTCGTCCCACTTACTTCGACAAGCAAGAGATAGACGGAGAAGCACAACATCAGAAACTATACAACTTGATTTGGAGACGTGCCATTGCTTCGCAAATGGCCGATGCAGAATTGGAAAAAACCAATGTGGTGATTGAAGTTTCAAAGAGCAAACGTACTTTGGCGGCTCACGCCGAGGTAATGAAATTTGATGGTTTCTTGAAGGTTTATATGGAATCAAGTGATGATGAAAGTGAAGATGGAGAAACGAATAGTGTGTTGCCAGCCATGAAAATTGGACAAGATTTAATTCTTACCGATATGTCGGCAAAACAAAGGTTTACCATGCATCCTCCACGATATTCTGAAGCTAGTTTGGTTAAGAAATTAGAGGAAAAAGGAATTGGTCGCCCGTCTACCTACGCGCCAACTATATCAACAGTATTGAAAAGAAATTATATAGTGAAAGAGAGTCGTGAAGGCGAAGAGCGTTCTTATAAAATTGTCACTTTAGAAAACGGCTCAATAACTTCTTTTGCAAGAACTGAGAACACTGGCGCCGAGAAAAATAAATTATTTCCAACCGATATTGGCACTGTTGTAAACGATTTCTTGGAAAAACATTTTTCTTCTATCGTTGACTACAACTTCACAGCCAATGTGGAAAAAGAATTCGATGAAATTGCCGAAGGAAAAATAGATTGGCAAAAAATGATTGATTCTTTTTACAAGCCTTTCCACAAGGATGTAACAGAAACAACAGAAAATTCAGAAAGAGCTAGTGGTGAGCGCTTGTTGGGTGTTGATCCTGTGACGAAAAAGAATATGTATGTGCGTATTGGTCGATTCGGACCAATGGCTCAGTTGGGTGATACGCCAGCAGAAGAAGATGGTGAAAAACCTAAGTATGCGAAATTGCGCCCCAACCAACGTTTGGAGAGTATCACTTTTGAAGAAGCTATCGATTTGTTTAAACTTCCGCGCGATTTGGGTGAGTACGAAGGCAAAAAGGTAACTGTAGGAGTTGGTCGTTTCGGACCCTACGTGCTTCACAACTCTAAATTTATTTCTATTCCTAAAGGAGAAGACCCAATGGAATTGGATTTGGCAAGGGCGGAAGAATTGATTTTGGCTAAACGGCAGGCCGACATTGATAAGTTCATCGCTAAGTTTGAGCATGAAGGTGAGGAGATAGAAGTGTTGAATGGTCGTTTTGGTCCCTACATCAAGAAAGGAAAAGAGAATTACAAGATTCCTAAAGGAACTGAAGCTAAGTCGTTAACTCTCGACGATTGTGTTAAAATTATGGCCGATACAGCCAATGCTCCAAAAAAGAAATTTGTAAGAAAGAAAAAATAATAGCGAATGAATCTATCTATATACCTTACGCCTGTTAGTTTAAACGAGCTCAAGCACGAGCGATGGGGAAACTATTCTTTAGGGAAATCGGTTTCTTTCTATCAAGGCGAGGAAGATGCAGCTATTAATTTGCGTGATTTTAATATTGCTATTGTTGGTATTTGTGAAGAAAGAAATGCAGTAAACAACGATGGTTGTGGTTCTGCGCCCAATTCGGTTAGAAATTATTTGTACCAGCTTTCTGCTATCACGGGCATCAATAAGATTTTAGATTTAGGCAATGTTCTTCCTGGCGAAACGGTAGAAGATACATATTTTGCTGTTCAACAAGTTATTGCAGAATTGGGTAAGAGTCAAGTAGCTGTTATTGTTTTAGGTGGTTCACAAGATCTTACTTTCCCTATTTACCAAGCATATGAGAAGTTAGAACAAATGGTAAACGTGGTGTCTGTAGACCCTATGTTTGATATTGGCGATATGCAGGCCCCTTTAGATGCAAGAAATTATTTGAGCAAAATAATTTTACATCAGCCCAACTATCTTTTCAACTTTAGTAACATTGGTTTTCAAAGTTATTTTATCAATACCGAAGAGTTGGCTTTAATGCAACGCTTGAATTTTGATGTGTACAGATTGGGTTGGACTAAAAGCAATATGGAAGAAGTGGAAGCTGTAGTTAGAAATGCTGATATTCTTTCTTTCGATATGTCCGCGGTTAAATATTCAGATGCTCCAGGCAACAATAATGTGTTGCCCAATGGTTTCTTTGGAGATGAAGCTTGCAGAATATCGCGTTATGCAGGCATTAGCGATAAATTGTCTTGTTTCGGCTTGTTTGAATTGAATCCTAATCGAGATAAAGCAGGCATAAGTGCAGCTTTAGCTTCTCAAATGGTGTGGTACTTTTTAGATGGTGTAGCTGGTAGAAAATCAGATTACCCAGTTAGTTCAACTGAAACTTATTTGAAGTACAATGTCACTTTTGAAGATAACGACCATATGGTTGTTTTCTATAAAAGCGATAAAAGCGATAGATGGTGGATGGAGGTTCCTTTTCCAAATGAACAGAAATCGAGGTATGTGCGTCATCATTTAGTGCCTTGCAGTTATAAAGATTATCAAACGGCGTGTGCTGGAGATATTCCCGACAGGTGGTGGCAAACCTATAATAAATTAAATTGATTGGTAAAGCTTGAGGGTTTAAATCATTAGAAAAATGTTAAAAAAATTGGAAATTTCTTCAGTTCAAAATGTAACCTTGGCAAAAGAATATTTTCGATTTTTTGTTATTAATTCAAAATTTATTTAGCTTTAGAATTCTTTTGGAGCAACTTTTCAAGAGAAATTAGTCTCAAATTAGGGGTTTTATATGAAAAAATTTTTTACAATAATCGCTCTCTCTGTCTTAGTATTGCCTGCTTTTGCGCAGCAAGATAAACAGTTAACACATTATTTCTTTAACAACATTACCACTAACCCTGGTACTGCTGGAACCAACGAAAATATTTGTGTAGGTTTAACCTTACGTGAACAATGGACTGGTTTTCCAGGTAATCCGCAAACAGGTGCATTCACACTTTCTATGCCCTTGCGTCCAGGTTTGGGCGGTATTGGTTTGGTGTTGATTGGAGATCAATTAGGAGCATCAAGAGATATGTCGGTAAAAGCAAGTTACTCTTATCACTTTAGATTTGGTGAGTCAAAGGGCAGAATATTAGGTGTTGGATTGAATCTAGGTATACTTAATAAAGGTATTGATTTTGCTCAGTTTTATAACGGGAACGGGCCTACGTACGTTAATGCTCTTGATCCTTATTTAAATGGTTCTTCAGGAAATACTAGTGTTATGAAACCAGATCTAGGTTTCGGTATTTTTTACAAATCTCCAACTCTATACTTTGGTTTAAGCGGACAAGAATTATTGGCTGGTGAATTGATTTATAATAGTGGAACAGCTACTGCAACTTCACATGTTGTTAGACATTATTATTTAACTGGTGGATATAATTATCAAGTGAACCAATCTTGGGTTTTGAAACCGTCGTTTTTAGTTAAATCAGATGCTACAGCAACTCAGTTTGATTTTAATTTAATGGCTGAATGGAATCAAAGAATTTGGGGAGGTTTAACTTTCCGTTATCAAGATGCGGCTACAGCAATGGTTGGTTATCATATTACTCCGAATTTGAAATTAGGGTACGCTTATGATTATACTGTTAGCGGGTTAGGTGAGCCAAAAGAGGGTGGTAGTAATGGTTCTCACGAGCTTTATCTTGGGTATTGTATAAAGAAACCGGTGCCTCCAAGAGTAACTTATCATGACCCAACTTGGCTATAACCAAAATTAATTTTTTACGTTTCATAGCCAACTTGTTGTAACTTTTAGATATAATTGCATTATTGTTTTAAACTTGAGAAACTTGTCTACATTAAAATTAAATACAGTAAATATGAAAAAGTTAGCTTGCTTTTTTATGGGAGTAGTTGTTTTGTGGAGTTGCAGCAGCGGGCCGAAAGGGGAGCTGGTGGGGACTAATCGCGAACAATTTTATCAGGAAGTTCCTTTCGGAATGTTGTTCATTCCACTAGGGTCCTTCCACATGGGGCCAAGCTACGAGCAAATTACCCATAATCAGACTTCACAAACGAAGTCGGTTTCTGTTCAGTCTTTCTATATTGATGAAACTGAGATTACGAATGACGAGTACCGTCAGTTTGTAAATTATGTTCGCGACTCTATTGCACACTACAAATTGGTTGATGTTGACGCTGATCACATTGTTTCTCAAGGTGAATATGGTGAACACATTGATTGGGATGTTAAAATTAAATACGATGATCCTGATAATACTGACGCGTTAGCTGATATGTTCTTACCTGAAGCTGAGCGTTTCTATAAAGTGAAACAGTTAGATGCAAGAAGAATGAATTTTGTGTACTACTGGATTGACTTCAAAACAGCTGCCGTTAAAGGTGATGTTTCAAATCGTTATGAATACGATGATGTTGCCAATGGCAAACCAATGAAGGAAAGAACTTTAGATTCTTGGAAATACCGTGATGTTTATGGTGATGGTATCACAGATCGTTCTCAATTTATTAAAAGAGAAATCGTAAACGTTTATCCAGATACTCTTTCATGGGTGCATGATTTCACCTACTCTTTCAACGAGCCAATGACTCAAATGTACTATTGGCACCCAGTATACGATCACTACCCAGCGGTTGGTGTTAACTGGAATCAAGCTAAAGCATTTTGTGTTTGGAGAACTCACTTGATGAATGATTACAGAACCAGTATGGAACAAGCTATTGTAAATGATTTCCGTTTACCTACTGAGTCAGAATGGGAATACGCTGCAAGAGGTGGTTACGATCAGTCTCCTTATCCTTGGGGTGGTCCTTACATTCGTAACAGTCGTGGTTGTTTCTTAGGTAACTTTAAACCTTTAAGAGGTAACTACGTGGATGACGGTGGTTTACATACCATTATCGTTGCACACTACTGGCCAAATGGTTTTGGTTTATTCGATATGGCGGGTAACGTTTCAGAGTGGACTAGCAATGCCTTTGAAGAATCAGCTTACAATTTTGCACATGACTTAAATTTAGATTTCACTTATAATGCTAACGAAGATGATGCTCCTGCATTGAAAAGAAAAGTAATTAGAGGTGGTTCTTGGAAAGATATCGGATATTATATGCAAACTGGTGCTAGAACTTACGAGTACCAAGATACAGCAAAATGTTATGTGGGGTTCAGATGTGTGCAAACATATCTTGGACGTAAAATGGGGGATGTTAACGATTCACAAGTGTATTAGAAAAACAACATAAATAACTATTTAACTTAAAAACCTAAAACCTTAAATCTATGTCTGGCGGAAGTTACAAAAAGAAAAAGTTTATGGCGATGTCTACCGGTTTCGGTGCGGCGATCGTAATCGTTGGTGCGATGTTTAAAATTCAACACTGGCCTGGAGCATCTTTCATGCTTATTTTCGGATTATCAGTAGAAGCATTCTTATTTATTATGGGTGCGTTTGAACCGCCTCACATGGATATCGATTGGACTTTGGCTTACCCTGAATTGGCAGGTGGTCATACAGATGAAGAAGAAGCAGAAGCTTCTGTAGAAGTTTTGGAAGAAGCAGATCCTGTGACTCAAAAATTAGATCAAATGTTTACTGCGGCGAACATCGGTCCTGAATTAATCGAATCTTTGGGTAAAGGTTTGAAAAATATGGGTGATGCAGCTACTAACTTAAATACTCTAAGCACAGCTGGTGCTGCAGGTGGTGAATTTGCAGAAAAATTGAAAGGTGCATCTTCTAACGTTGATAAATTATCTGATTCTTACACTCGTGCTTCTGAAGCATTAACAGGATTGACTGATTTGAAAGGTCAAGGAAATGTTTACGCTGAAGAATTAGTGAAAATGACTACCAACTTATCTGAGTTGAATGAAGTTTATGCTAAGCAAGTAATAGCATCTAAAGATAGCTTTGGATTGTCTTCTGAAGTTACAGAGAACATTAATGAGTTATTGAAACACTTAAGTGCTTCTGTTGAAGATACTAAAAAATACAAAGAAGAAGTTGCTGTTTTAGGACAAAATCTAAGCAAGTTGAACACTGTTTACGGTAACATGTTGTCTGCAATGACAATTCGTTAGTAAGCGGATTTATTTTATTATTAAAATTATTGTTTAAACTAGTTAAAGATATTTAGAAATGTCAGCAGAGAAACTCAGTCCCCGCCAGCAGATGATTGGTATTATGTACCTCGTACTCTTGGCGATGTTGGCAATGAATGCGTCAAAAGATCTTTTGAACGCCTTCGTTGCTCTAGAAAATGGTATTGGAGGTACCAATAAAAATTTCGCCGCAAAGAATTCTAAGGCTTATGGTGTAATTGCAAATGCAGCGGCAAAATTTGATGCCGCAAAAATCAAAAACACGGAGGCATTAAAAGTTAAAGCGCAGGCGGATAAACTCTTTAAGATTATTGAAGATGATAAGAATTACATGATTTACACCATGACCGGTGGTAAAGATGAAGATTCAATTCCTCTCGGAAAAGACAATCAAGATAAAGGTGCAGAATATTATCTTTTGAATGATGCTCCGAATGAAAACGGCGATCGTTTGAAAAAAGAAATGAATGCATTTAGTGATTTAATTTCTAAAACAATGGTTGCTTCAAAGGTTTTAGATGCTAAGAAGGACGCATCTTTAATTGCTCGTTGCACAAAAATGCTTGCTACCAAGGATTCTACTGATAAGGATGGTGTAACCCATCCTTGGGTTTCATTAATTGCTGAGCATATTCCTTTGGCTGCCGTTACTGCAAACTTGACTCTACTTCAAACCAATGTTAGAAATGCAGAAGCCGAAGTGATTGAATTAATCGCAAGTACTCTTGAAGGTGACGGTATGGTTGTAAACGTTGCTGATGGTATGGCGGTTATGAGTCCTGGTTATGTTTTAACTGGAGATTCTATTCGAGGTGATATTTTTATCGCAGCATACAATAGCAGTATTGTTCCACAGGTATATTTAGGTGATGTTGATACTGTCAACAACAAATTCGATGCTCATGGTAAACTAAATTCAGGCACAGCTATCCCTTTAACAAAGTTGTTTAAGGGGCAAGCTGAGAAGTTGCCTACAGGTGGTGGAGTTGGTAAATACAGAAAAAGAGCTGGTTCTCCGGGTGTTGTTGATGTAACTGGGGTTATTGAAATTCCAGATAAGGATGGTTTTAATTACTACTTATATAGATCATCATACATGGTGGCTCAGCCTAGTGCAACTGTTGCAGCAACTAAAATGAACGTGTTCTACATTGGTATTGATAATCCTGTTTCTGTTTCTGCTCCAGGTGTGTCTTTAAAAGATATCTCTGTTTCAGCTCCTGGATTAAACTTTATCCCGGTTGGAAAAGATGGAGAATACAAGGTAAATCCTAAAACTGCAGGTAAGGTAAAAGTATCTGTAAACAAAAAAGGTGGCGGAGCTTTAGGTAGCATGGAATTCCGTGTCAAATCTTTACCAACTCCAGTTGCTAAAATCTTAGGTAAAAATGGCGGTCCTGTTCAAGTTGGTTTATTGAAAGCCGTTGATAAAGTAGATGCTGTAATGGAAAATTTCGATTTTGAGTTGAAAGTGACTATTGCTTCGTTCGATCTAACAATGAACATTAAAGGTGACTTGAAAACTGAATCATCTAAAAGCAACATGTTAACTCCAGCAATGAAGTCAATGTTGAACGGTGTTTCTAAAGGAACCAAAGTTTATTTTGAGAATTGTAAGGTAACAATGCCAAATGGCGAAAAACGTTCATTAGGTACTTTAGCATTCACAGCAAACTAAATATTTAACTATATGAAAGTGATTATAAACAAATTTGTGATGTTGGCCGCTGGCTTTATGATGTGCAGTATTTCTTTTGCACAAGACGCTGGTGTATTGGATGGTGTTTATACTCCAACCCATCATACCGAAAGAAAAAACATTCCTTATCCTTCTCTTAGAGAGGCCGATGTAATGTGGTCTAAACGTATGTGGAGGATTCTCGATTTACGTGAGAAACAAAATCACCCTTTATTCTTTCCTATCACTCCAATAGGTGGTAGAAAAAGTTTAACTCAAGTGATTATGGATCGCGCTAAATTGGGAGCTGATGATGCTTTAGGTTTAGGTGCTTTTCAAGATGAAGAGTTTAAACTTAAAATGACTACTGCAGAAATCGAAAACATTCTTGTGAAGTACGATACTATTCAGGTGGATGATGGTGAAGGAAATCTTCAAAATAAGTCAATCAAAAATGAGTTCGACCCTTCTTCTGTAAAAAGATACAGAGTTAAAGAAGACTGGTTTTTCGACAAACAGAGATCTGTTTTAGATGTAAGAATTATCGGTATGTGTCCGGTTCAAGAAGTATTCGACGGTCAAACTGGTGACTATAAAGGGGAAAAACCTTTGTTCTGGATATACTTTCCAGAAGCACGTCATATCTTTGCCAACGAAGTAGTTTTTAACCGCTATAGTGATTCTGAAAAGAGAACTTTAGAAGATATCTTTTGGAAGAGATCTTTCAGCAGCTACATCTACAAAACGAGCAACGTTTACGATAGACAGTTGAATGAATACAAGAGTAACTTAGATTTACTTTTGGAATCAAAAAACATAAAAGATGTAGTTTTTAATATGGAACAGGATTTCTGGGAATATTAAGAATAAAAAAAACTTTTGGAAACTCCTCGAATTTCGAGGAGTTTTTTTATATTTAGTTTACATCAAATTTACTATTATGAAGAAATTACTACTACTTGTTTGCGCTATTTCCGTTTTTTAGGTTTCTAATGCTCAATACGATATGGCTATTGGTGCTATTTATGCCAAAGACGGTATAGGCTTAAGCTACAAACAGTTTTTGCAACCAGAGCAAAACATTGTCATTAATGCTATGTATTCTCAAAACAATTATGATTTTGGTGGCTTGCTGCTAGGTTTGTATGAGTTTCATAAGGAGATTCACTCTTCTACATTACACACAACTCAATTGAGTTGGTCATTCGGAGCTGGTTTACATACCGGCTATTGGGTGACCAAAGGAAATTATGTGCCAACTGCTTTTAAATTTGGTGTAGATGGTGTACTTGGATTAGAGTACAATCTTGATTTTGTTCCAATAACAATTGGCGCTCAAATGCGACCATATGTGCAGTATAACTCTGAGCAAGTAGATTATTCTTTAAGATACTACGATATAGATTATGGGGTACTTGTGAGATATATTATTCGCTAAGCTCTTTCACTTTTAGTTCGTTAATGATGATTCTTAAAATGGTATAGCTAGGAATGGCGAATATCATAGCTATAATTCCACCTACGTTGCCAGATATTAATATCACTAAAAAGATTTCTAGGGGGTGCGCATTTACGCTTGAAGAGTAAATGTAAGGTTGTAGCAAAAGAGAATCAATAAAATGAATTACAATCATAATTATCATTGTGGTGCTTAACAACGGAAGTAGTTCTGTTTGAAAAGGCATGCTGTGGTTGCCCGTAATGATTATTAGCGCAGCGATGGCCATTGCGCTAATGGGCCCAATATATGGAATAATGTTTAGGAGAGCGGCTATGATGGCAATGATGAAATATTGTTCTACGCCCGCAATCCATAACGAGATGGCCAATAGAAAAATCAAAATCAATGTTTCAATGGCAACACCAATAAAATATTTTCTCAGCTGAATGATGGTGTTTGCTAGAATTTTCTCCACTTTATTTCGAGATTTATCAGATAGTAAATTCAATAGTTTTACATAAATTTCATCTCCATCCTTAATCAAAAAGAAAGTGATAAAGGTGATGGAAAACAAGGCGAAGATGAGTTCTGTTGCCATTGAAGTTAAAGTGCTTACCCAGTTGCTGATGTTGCTGAAATTGAGGAAAGCACTCGATTCGTTTTTAATGGTGTTAAGCAAACTAAAATGCGAATCGCCGCTCCATTTTTGAATTTTGGTCTCAACAGCATTTATAGGATCTTGTAAATTGTTGAGCACAACATTAGGGTCGATATTGCTTATGGTCTCTATTTGATTGTCAATGGTAGGTAAAATGAAACTTAATGCACTAAATAGTACAAGATAAAATACATTTATAATAAGAAGTGCACTAAACCAGCGCGGTATGCCTTTCTTTTTTATTTTGATGTTCTCAAGTTTATCGGCCAAATTATTTCCAATTACTCCAAATCCGCAAGAAATAAGGATGTAAAACATAATTGACGAGGCCTTCCAAATCAATAAAACAACCACTGCCAAAGCAGCGATATTTAAGCCTAAAGATTTTACATTTTGATTCATCTTTCCAATCGTTAAAACATCATTTTTTGCAATACTTGTGGATGAAAGTAATAAAAAAATATTTTTTAAAACTTTTATTCTCTAACAAGGTATAAAAGCCAAATCATTTTTCATGCATTTTTTTAATAGAATCAATTTACGTCAGAAACTCTTATTGGCCACGCTTTTCCCGCTTACTATTGTGTGTTGGTTTTCTGTAGATAAAATACTCGCAGAGATTGAAGAAAAAGACAAGTTAGAAATTATTGGCACCCGAGCGCACGAGTTGAAATTGATTTCTCACTTGGTGCACGAATTTCAAAAGGAAAGAGATTATTCGGTGTTGTATATCAATAATGCCACCTTTGAAATGCAGCTGAAATTGCGCGAGCAGGTAAAACAAACCGATTCTTTGGTGAGAGCTATTAAAATTGTAATTCAGAGAGAGCAGTTAGATACTTCTTTCTATCCTGAAATAACAGCCATTCAAAAGGTAAGAGGCAATGTAGAGGCATTTGTTTACACCTATGAAGAAGCCGACGAGTATTTCTCTACCTACATTGAGAAAATGATTGATAGAATTGCTGCAATTGCTACCGCTACTCGTACAGAAAAAACTAATGATCCAATTAGAGCTTACATTTCATTGATTAATACTAAAGAATCCTTGGGTAGAATGCGTACCACCGTAAACAAGGCTTTTGATATGCATGTTTTTGATGGATTGGATTATGGTAAGTTTGCCGGACAAAAAGGAGCCTTCGAGAGCAATTTAAAATCGTTTATCAAATTGGCTTCTCCCACTTTGAGCGATAATTTTCAACGCGATTTTAGTCAGGGAAGCGTTGCCAAAATGTTAGAAATGACCAGTTACGTTTTTGCTCATCCAACGGAAAAATTATTTGCTTATTCTTCAGAAGACTGGTGGTTTAGTACCACCAGTGCCTTAAACATTGTTTATGCGGTAGAGAGTTTGTCTTTGTCGGAAATTGATAAAATCGTGAACGACGATATAAATTCGGCCAATGACGCCATTAATTCATCTATCGCCATAGTTATTGTTACTGTTTTGATGGTGATTTTACTGGTTTCTTTTTCTATTCGATCAGTGGATTCTCAAATGAGAAGATTGAGTTTAGCTGCGAAAAAAATTGAAGATGGAAATACAGAAATTGATTTGAAAGTTTACACACATGATTCTATTGGTGATTTAACCAAAGCTTTTTTGTCTTTGGCTGAGAATACAAACGATTTAGCTGAAGTGGCTAATAAAATCGGACAAGGTAATTACGATGTTCCGGTGAAAATTAGAGGACCGCATGATGTTTTGGGACAGTCGATTGTAAACATGCAGCAATCACTAAAAAATGCTACCAAAGAATTAAACGATTTAGTGGAGGAATTGAAATTAAGTAACAAGTACAAATCGGAGTTTTTGGCCAACATGTCGCACGAGTTGAGAACGCCTTTAAACAGTATGTTGATTTTATCTAAGTTGTTAATGGACAATAGTGATGGTAATTTAACAGGCGATCAGGTTGATTCTGCTCAAGTGATAAATAAATCGGGGAACTCCTTGCTGCGTTTAATTAATGACATTTTAGATTTATCAAAAATAGAAGCCGGTAAGTTAGATGTGGAGATGGCTGAAGTCTCGGTGAATGAAGTGTTAAATGATGTGCATAATCTATTTAAGCCCTTAGCAGCAGAGAAAAAAATTAACTTAGAATTTCAAAATGTCATTGCCGATAAAGTATTTCATTCCGATAAACATCGATTAGAACAAATACTAAAAAACATTATTTCGAATGCTATAAAATTCACGCCAGTAGGGGGTAGATTGAGTGTGGGAGCGAGATATAGAGACAATGCAATAGCCTTTGAAATAACAGATACAGGTATTGGTATTCCTGCGAGTAAGCAAGCGCAAGTTTTCGAAGCATTTAAGCAAGCTGATGGGTCTATTAGTCGGCAATATGGTGGTACAGGTTTAGGCTTGTCGATCACTAAAAATTTGGTCAATTTATTGGGAGGAGAAATCGTGTTTAAAAGTGAAGAAGGAAAAGGAACTACTTTCACTGTTCTATTTCCTTTAGAGTTAATTTCTCTGCAAGAAAATATTGTTCTTGAAGAAGCTGTCGTGCCTGTGCAGAAGAGGGCTGAATGGATTAAACTTGAGAATGCAGTTTTATCGCAATATGCAAAAATGCTTCGTGGTAGAAAATTGCATTTTTTCAGCAAAGATATTATGCATGTTTACCAACTCAATGCTTTATTCGAAAAGTACAATTGTAATTTGGTGGAACTATCTGATATTGCAGAGTTAAAAGATATAACAGCGCTTAAAGATTTTACTTTGTTGATTGTAGAAAACACCGATTTGTTAGATCAAGAAAGTGCAGCTCTAAAAGCTGTTGATAAATCTTTATGGTTAGATGAATCAATGACTACAGAAAAGGAATTATTAGAGAGAATAAAAAATATTTTGGTTAATGTATAAGTTAGAAAAATCAGCAGCTATTGCTAATATTTTATTGGTAGATGATGTGCCAGAGAATTTATATTCTTTGGAGAAAATGTTGGCTGCAAAAGATAGAAATTTTTTAAAAGCTACATCGGGAAAGGAAGCATTGAAATTGGCTTTAAGTAATGAAATTGCCTTGATTTTGTTAGATGTGCAAATGCCCGAAATGAATGGTTTTGAGGTGGCTGAAATATTAAAAGCGAACAAAAAAACAGCAGGTATTTCTATTTTGTTTGTTACTGCCATTAGCAAAGAACAGCAGTATGTTTTAAAGGGCTATGAAACAGGTGCAGTAGATTATTTATTCAAACCTTTAGATGTAGATATTACCAAGGCAAAGGTCAAAACATTTTTGCAGTTGTGCTATCAGCAAAACGCTTTGCAACAACAAAACGTGATGTTAGAAAATCTATCGGGATTGGTAGATAACTCTATGGATATCACTTGTATTTTCGATTTAGAAACTTTTGTGATTGAGCAAGTGAATCAAACCTTTCATACTTTGTTAGATTATGAAGTAGATAAGGTGCTGGGTACGTCCTTGTTAAACTATTTCAACAACGAAGATATAGAAGATACTAAAAGTTTTATTCAAGAAGAATTGATGAACAATTCAGATGTTTTTGTTTTTGAAAACAGGATGAAAGAAAGAAGCGGCGCAGAAAAATTGATGCGTTGGAAATTGGTGGTTAAAAATGGAAAATGCTTTGCCAATGCTGCCGATATTACCATTAGAAAACAAACTGAGAAAAAGTTAAGTGAGAATTTAGCTTATCTCGTTAGAATCAATAAAGAGTTAGCAGAAGCCAAACGTTTGGCAGAAGCATCGGTGAAAGTGAAACAAGATTTCATGGCCAATATGAGTCACGAAATTAGAACACCCATGAATGCCATTATTGGTTTCACCAATTTGGTGCTTAAAACCAATTTAACCGAAGACCAAAGAACGTGCTTGCAATCTGTAAAAATTTCGGGAGAGAATCTCATTGTGATTATCAACGATATTTTGGATTTCTCAAAAATCGAAGCGGGTAAAATGACCATCGAATCTTCTGAATTTGATTTGTCATCTCTGCTTTCCGAGTTGATGAAGTTGCAAACTCAAGTGGCCAAAGACAAGGGGATTGATTTATTGCTGAATGTTGATGCAAAAGTACCGCAGTTCCTCATTGGTGATTCAGTTCGTGTTAACCAAGTGTTACTTAATTTGGTAAGTAATGCGGTTAAATTTACTTCAAAGGGTAAGGTAGAGTTGAAAGTAAAAGTTGTAGACGAAGATGAAAGAGAGGCCTTAATCGAGTTTTCTGTTGAAGATACCGGTATTGGAATACCTCAAGATAAATTGGAGAATATCTTTGAAAGTTTCACGCAGGCTAAAGGAGATACTACAAGAAAGTATGGCGGTACGGGCTTAGGTTTAACCATTGTGAAGAAAATTGTGGGCTTGATGAAGGGTGAAATTAAGGTAGAAAGTGAATTAGATAAAGGGTCGAGATTTATCGTTCAGGTTCGCATGCCCAAAGGTGTTGCCAAAGGAAAATCACCTGTTCAGATAGATGAGAATAAACAAATCACATTAGGAAAGCTTCAGATATTGCTGGCCGAAGACAATGAGTTGAATCAAATTTTAGCTCTCCGCGTTTTGAACAATTTCGGTTGTGAGGTGGATATTGCCGACAATGGTAAGATTGCTTTAGAAAAATTCAGAAACAAAGACTACGATATTATACTTATGGATATCATGATGCCCGAGATGGATGGCTTGGAAACGACCAAAATTATTCGAAACGAATTTTCTGAGCCAAAGAAAAATATTCCTATCTTAGCCATGACGGCTTTCATATTTACCGAGTCGGATGACAACAAATATTTAGAGGCTGGAATGAACGACTATATTTTAAAGCCGTTCAACCCCGATAAATTGAAACAAAAAATTGCTAATCTTGTAGAACGGGCTTAACGTAAAGTATGGGAAAATACCACCACATCGACTTAAATTATCTAAATGATCTTTCTCTTGGTAGCAAAGATTTTATGGATGATTTAATCATTTCATTTATTAAAACCACGCCCGATGCTATTTCTAAAATGCAAGAATGTGTTGTTCAGCAAGATTGGCAACAGGTTGGTGGTATTGCGCATAAATTGAAAACCAGTTTTTCATTTATGGGTATGGAAAAAATGGTAGAAGTAAGCAAGACTTTGCAAGATTTAGGCTTAAACAATAAAGAACTTGATAAAATTCCTGCATTGGTAGAAGAAGTGGTAAAAGAATATCCTTTGGCCGAAGCAGAATTAAAAGAAGAATTATCGCAATTAAAATAATATAGTATGGCAAATACGCTAATATACCTTTGTGACGACGATGAATTGTACTTAAAAACTGCAGTTCACAATTTAAACCAAAACAAAGGTTTAACCATTAAAACATTTACCAATGGTGAGGCTTTGCTAAGAGCCTTGAGTAAGAAGCCCGATATTGTAATTTTAGATTATTTCTTGGACAGCGAAAAGCCCGATGCTATGTCGGGTATTAAAGTTTTACAAGAGATCAAACAAATTGCGCCAGATGTAGAGGTTTTAATGCTGTCGGGACAAGAAGATGTTGATGTAGCTGTTAACTCGGTAAAATACGGAGCCGTAGATTATATCGTTAAAAATAAAAGTGCTTTTATTAGAGTTCAAAATGATATCAAACGTATCATGACGGGCAAAGTGAAAGACAAAGAGAACGCTGGCTTCAAAAAGATGATTATTATTTCGGCGGTTTTCATCGCTCTAGTAATCGTGTTTTTAATTATTTATTATTTTGATAAAACGGTATTTGGCTTATTGCCCGATCCTGCAGCACCAGTTCAAGAGATAAAACCAGAGGAATTACCTCTTTCTCACTAGAAAAAAATAAAATGTCTTAATATAAACATCCGCCCGTCAACCGACGGGCGGATGTTTTTTTTTTGCATCTTTGCAACTCATAAAATTTTAACCATGGCAAAAGAACTTAATGTACATAGTAAAACGATTACGCAAGATCCTACACAACCTGCTTCTCAAGCAATGTTGTATGGTGTAGGTTTAACCGATGACGATATGAAAAAAGCCCAAGTGGGTATTGTAAGTACTGGTTACGAAGGTAATACTTGCAATATGCACTTAAATGGCTTTGCTACAGATATTAAAAAGAGTGTTGTTGATGCCAATTTAGTGGGACTTATTTTTCACACGATTGGTGTGAGTGATGGTATTTCTAATGGTACACAAGGGATGAAATATTCCTTGGTTTCACGTGATATTATTGCCGATTCTATCGAAACAGTTGTGAACGCTCAGTTTTACGATGCGGTTATTCCTGTAGTGGGTTGCGACAAAAATATGCCAGGAGCAATGATTGCTTTAGGTAGATTGAATCGTCCGGGAATCTTGGTATACGGTGGTTCTATCGCAGGTGGTAATTTCTGCGGAAAAACATTGAATATCATCTCTGCATTTGAAGCCTTAGGTGAAAAAAATGAAGGAAAGTTAAGCGACGAAGAATATAAAGGAATTATCAAAAATTCTTGTCCGGGTGCTGGTGCTTGCGGCGGTATGTACACTGCAAATACAATGTCTTCTGCCATTGAAGCAATGGGAATGAGCTTGCCTTATTCATCTTCTGCTCCTGCTTTAAGCAAGGAAAAACACGTTGAGTTGCAAAATGTTGGTGCTGCCATGAGAAACTTAATGGAGAAAGACATTAAGCCTCGTGATATCATGACGCGCAAGGCATTTGAAAATGCCATGCGATTGATCGTTATCTTGGGTGGTTCTACCAATGCGGTATTGCACTTAATCGCTATGGCAGATGCAGTAGGTGTTCCATTAACTCTAGATGATTTCCAAAAGATGAGTGATGAAACGCCATTCTTGGCCGACTTGAAACCATCTGGTAAATATTTAATGCAAGATTTACATGCAGTGGGCGGTGTTCCTGCGGTAATGAAATTGTTGTTAGAGAAAGGTTTGTTGCATGGCGACTGTTTGACTGTAACAGGAAAAACATTGGCAGAGAATTTAGCTTCTGTACCAGGTTTGAAAGAAGGTCAGGATTTAATCATGCCTTTCGATAAGCCATTAAAAGCAACGGGTCATATTCGTATTTTGTATGGAAACTTGGCTACCAAAGGTTCTGTAGCGAAAATTACTGGTAAAGAAGGTGAGTTATTCGAAGGTCCGGCTGTGGTATTCGATGATGAATTTGCTGCAATCGACGGTATCTTGGGCGGTAAAGTGAAAAAAGGAAATGTTATTGTAATTAGATATGAAGGTCCTAAAGGCGGACCAGGTATGCCTGAGATGCTAAAACCAACATCTGCGGTGATGGGTGCTGGATTAGGTAAAGATGTTGCCTTAATTACCGATGGTCGTTTTAGCGGTGGTTCTCATGGTTTCATGGTGGGGCATATTTGTCCGGAAGCCCAAGAAGGTGGTAACATCGGTTTGGTGAAAGATGGCGATATCATTCGTATTGATGCTATTAAAAACACTATCGATGTTAAGGTTTCTGATGCTGAATTGGCAGAACGTCGTAAGTCGTGGAAACCAAAAGTGGGACCTACAAGAGGTATTTTAGCAAAGTATGCTAAATGTGTTGGACCAGCATCTGAAGGGTGTATTACCGACAAGTAATTGATTGTTAGCGAAAAATAAATTAAAAATATTAGGCACGTAATTGAATCTTTTACTATTATTGTAGCCTGAAACTGAAAATGAATTTTTTAAATAACAATATTAGTGTCGTGGTTGTCTCCTCTCTGGGGTGAGAAAGCACGTCTATAAAGAACAAGCCTTTCTCGAAATCGGGAAAGGCTTTTTTAATAAATAAGGGTTATGGAAACTATCATGGAACAAGAGAAAACGAAAACAGAAAAAAAATCAGAAATGAAAAAAGTAACTGGAGCTGAAGCTGTTGTTCTTTCTTTACTAGCAGAAGGAATTGAAGTTGTTTACGGTTATCCTGGCGGAGC
>JBMTCG010000022.1:0-36174 GCA_049430665.1 Flavobacteriales bacterium
CTACCATTCTCATTTTACAACCACCAGTTTCTCAGAATAAGCAACACCTTGCGCATTAAAACTGTTGATGTAATAAATGCCTTCTGCCAAATTAGAGGTGTTAATTTTTAGAGAAGATGAATTGCTCTTCATTTCTTGAATAGTTTTTCCAGTTGCGTCACAAATGATAATTTTCTGATTGTTGTTTTCTCTTAAAAAAACAGTCACTTCCTCTACTGCTGGATTGGGATATAAAGAAATTACCATGTTGCTGCCTTCACTATAATTTACCACCACAGTTTTAAAATAAGTGCCTTGTCCGTCGGTATCGTTTTCCTTCAAACGATAATAATTGTTGCCTTCTAAAGGATTTTCATCAACATAGAAATATTGTATCATAGAATTACTGTTGCCTGCCGCATCAACAATGCCTATTACTTCAAAATGAACACCATCTGAGGAGCGTTCAACAGTAAAATAATTGCTATTTATTTCACTGGCAGTTTGCCAAGACAAGGCAATTGTTTTGTTTTTTTTCTCTCCTATAAAAGAAACAATTTCAACTGGTAATGTGCCTGTAGAAGTTCCTATAGCAAAATATTGCTGTGTGTTGCCTACGCCATTTACTTCGCCTTGCACTCCAAGTGAAAAGCCAGAGGCAGAGAATCTGTCGATAGCTATTGTTGATGCACCATCAACAAACTTGAATGACGCGGTAGCTGGCATAGCGTAGGTTTTAAACCAAACATTATTGGTTAAATCGCTGGTGTTTTTTACGATTACAAAATCGGGATATATTCCTAAGTTAACCGTTTGTGCGCTTCCTGTTCCGGTATATGTTCCGGTGTATACATTGGAATTTTTGAAAGTGACATAATGGTAAACAGAGCCGTCATCAACACCTGAGCTATCCGATGCTGGTACGTCAAATCCGCTAGCATTGTATGCGCCCATGCTTGCCGACGAGTCATCTAGTATAGAGCCGTTGTTGAATGCATCTGGTGATGAATCCCATCCATCTTGAGAGATATTTCCATAGTCATTCCAATCACCTGATTCACCAAGAACCCCTACCATAGCTGGGCGGTATCCCACGTTAACTGTTTGGCTGCTAGTTGAACCAGTGTAAGTGCCCACATCAATGTCGGCATCGTCATCAAATCCCACAAAATAGTAGGTAACTCCTAAGGTATTGGCTGATGTTCCGGCAGTAAATCCATCTGCACCAATGGTGGTAATGTAATTAGATTGAAGAGTATTGGCTGGATCTAAAACTTTCGTTTTGCCCGATGCCATCGTTGAAGTGGTTATAAATGCTGCACTCGAATTATCTGGTTTTATCAAAATAACTTCAGGTTGAAAGCCTAAGCCCGTTACAACCCTACTTGCTCCTCCTGTTCCAACATACTGTCCGGCTGCCTGGCGCATTGCATAGCCTGTACTGAAAAATAGCAGCGCTGCAATTAGCGCTAGTTTTTGATAAAATAACCTCATAATAGTAATAGTTCTAGAACATAAAATTACTTCTACTTATAAGACCAGATGAAATAAAAAATTGTAAAAATCTCGATTCGTTCGCGATTAAATTCCACTTAAAGCGCTAATAAACAGTAAATTAACCTATGTTGAAATGCCTCTTTCCTCAAACTTTCTTTTGAGTATTTTTTCTTGCAATTAAAGTTCTATTTTTACCTCAAATGAATTTACCTAGCGATTTTGTTGAGCGCACTTGTTCGTTATTTCCTTCCGATTGGAGTGCTTTTGTGGAGGCATTGAATAGTGATGCATCTATTTCTGTTAGAATAAATGAAGATAAAATCAATGCTCTAGATTTCGAGAGAGTTCCTTGGTGTGCTACTGCTTATCAGCTAAGCGTGCGCCCTCAATTTACTTTAGATCCACTTATTCATGCAGGTGCGTACTATGTTCAAGAAGCCAATTCAATGTTTATTGAAGAGGCTTTAAGACAAATTACCGATGTGAATAAAACGCATTCTGTTTTAGATCTGTGCGCTGCACCCGGCGGAAAAACAACTTTGCTTTCTTCTCTGTTTTCAAAAAAATCAATCGTCGTTGCCAATGAAGTGATAAAACAACGTGCTGGGATTTTGAAAGAAAATGTGCAAAAATGGGGAAGAGGAAATGTGGTGGTGACGAGTAATGATGCAAAAGATTTCGGACGAATAGAAAGTTTCTTTGATGTGTTGGTGGCCGATTTACCTTGCTCGGGCGAAGGGATGTTTCGCAAAGATCCAAAGGCTATCGCAGAGTGGTCGCCAGCCAACGTGCAATTGTGCGCCGAGAGGCAAAAAAGAATTATTGCTTCGGTTTGGCCGTCTATCAAAAATGGCGGACATATTTTATACAGCACATGCACTTTTAATGAAGAAGAGAACGAGAAAAATATAGATTGGATTTGCGAAAATTTTGATGCCGAAGTAGTTCATCTTTCCATAAAAGAAGAATGGGGCATTGTAGCCTCTAAAAATGGTTATCGTTTTTATCCGCACAAAACTCCCGGCGAAGGTTTTTTCCTTTCTGTTTTAAGAAAAAAGGGAGAGCATGAAGAAGTGCGCGCTAAAAAAATTCAGAAGAAAGATTTTACGTTTTTGCATAAGAATGAGAAGGAGTGGACCGAAAAGTTCGTAGATGCGCAAGGTGCAGACTTCTTGAAATTTAAAAATTTTGTTTTTCTTTTTGGTGGTGATGTAAATCAACTTTTCTTACTCTCAGAATCCTTGTATATCATGTATTTTGGCGTTGAAGTAGGAGAATTATTGCGCGACGAAATTAAGCCAGCATCTACTTTGGTGTACTCGTCTTTTTGCAATAAGAATGCCTTCGATTATATCGAATTGTCGCAATACGATGCTTTGCGAATTCTAAAAAAAGAAAATATTGTTTTGCCTCAAAAGGCCGAAAAAAACTGGATTATCTTCACCTTCAAAAATGTACCTATTGCCTTGGCAAAAAACATTGGCAATAGAATCAACAATTACTTCCCTAAAGAGTGGGTGATTAGGATGAATGTGAAAGATGAAGGGTTGGTGAGTTTGGGGTGAAGTTACCTCGTAAAAATCCATTCATTTTCACTCGATAACTTCTCATTAAATCCATATTTCTCCACATCAAAATTTTTCAAATCTTCTGTTTTTTTGATGTTGTTTTTAATGATGTAATTGGCCATCATGCCGCGTGCTCTTTTGGCAAAAACCATTACCGGTTTAAATTCTTTTCCTTTTTTCTCTTTGAAGGTGCAAGTGATAATTTCGCTGCTTATTTTTTTGGTATTAATCACTTTAAAATATTCGTTAGAAGCCAAATTAATTAAGGCTTCTCCTTTCAATTCTTTATTGAGTTGTTCGGTGATTTTATGGCCCCAAAAGGAGTATAAATTTTTGTATTTGCCAGGCCCCAAGCTGGTGCCCATTTCTAAGCGGTAAGGCTGTATTAAATCGAGTGGTTTAAGCATGCCATACAAGCCCGATAGAAATCGAATTTTGTTTTGTGCTACTTCTAATTCTTTAGCAGAAAAATGAAAAGCATCTAGGCCATTGGCTACTTCTCCATCGAAGGTGAAAATGGCTGGTCGGGAATTTTTGATGTCGTGATTTTCACTAAAATTTTTATATCGCTCTACATTTAAGTCGCTTAGTTTTTCGCTTA
This sequence comes from Flavobacteriales bacterium, assembly GCA_049430665.1. Lineage (GTDB taxonomy): Bacteria > Bacteroidota > Bacteroidia > Flavobacteriales_C > JAHEZL01. The sequence goes on from JBMTCG010000022.1 coordinate 3,646, forward strand.
AATCCATTAATGCAGCAATCTTTTTCGATGATAGTTTTCTCAATCCCTCAATCAATTCCATGCTTTGTTTACCGTTCTCGTTTAAAGAGAATTTTTTAGTAGGAATTTTAGTTTCAAAATCTAAAGTTTTAGCCGGTGAAAGTACTATCATCATAAGTGTAAGTTTGTCTCAAAAATAGCATAAAACCTTTGTGCGAAATGTTATTTCACGCAGAATATTTTTTTTGCCAATTCCCTTTTACTCTGTATTTTATACGTCCCTGCATTTACTATGAAAAAGAGCATTGCTTTTTTTATTTTTTCTTTATTGGTACTCTGTGATGTTTTTTCACAGGGTGTTGGTGCATTTACGCAGTGTGCCGGACAAGCCATCGACCTGGGTGCCGATAAAACTTTTTGTGAGGGAGACAGCGTTACCTTAACGGCTAATGGTACTTACGATAGAATAGTTTGGAGCAATGGGGCAAGCACTTCTTCTATAACAGTTAAAACCAGCGGAACATACATAGTACATGGTTTAAAAGCATCTACTGTTGATTTAATTACCAATGGAGATTTTCGCGATACTATAATCGCATTTACTACCGATTATTTGAAACCTTGGGGCAATCATCCTTATGGGCAAAATGGGAATCCCGGATTATACAATATTGTTAAAAAAGCCGATAATGCATGGTGGGATTTCAATCCCACTTGTTACGACCATACTTCGGGAAATGGCACTAGTTTTATGTTTGGTGCCAATGGCTACAATTCTTTAAATAAAAGAGTTTGGTGTCAAACAGTACCTGTTCAACCGGGTAAAAATTACAATGTGTCGGCATGGGCTACTGCTCTAGCAAAAAAAAGGCACTTCCGATGTTAGTCCGGCACGCATGCAAATTAAAATCAACAATGTAAATGTTGGCGCTCAAGTTTCTTTAACAGGCACCGAATGTTCATGGAAAAATATTACAGGTACTTGGGCTTCGGGAGTTAGTGTTTCGGCTCAAGTTTGTATTTACGATAACAATATTGTATCTAATGGAAATGATTTTGGCTTAGATGATATCTCTTTCACCACTGCCGACACTTGTAGAGTTTCAGATACTATTGTGGTTACCGTTAATCCTAAACCGGTTGTGAATTTAGGTGCCGATATTGCAACCTGCGCTGCATCGGCAGTTTTAACTGTTCCTAATACTCAACCATCATGGACTTAATCATGGAGCAATTTATCTACTACTAATCCAACTACTGTTGCGAGTGCTGGCACATATACAGTGGAAGTTACCGATGCAAATCTGTGTAAAGTTACTGATGCCATTGCTGTTGATTTTGTTAGTTCTAGTAAAATTAATTTGGGCAACGATACTACATTTTGTGCTGGTGTAAATAATATTTTAGATGCTGGTGTTGGTTACGCAAGTTATTCGTGGACAGGTGCCAAAACGGGTAGTGCTCAAACTTTGCTGGCCGACGTGTCGGGTACTTATTATGTAAGTGCCTCTGGAGCATGTAGCAGCAAAGACACGGTAGTGATTACTATACAACCGAAACCTACCGTTAATTTGGGCGCCGATATTTCTACTTGTGTTACATCTGTTATTCTGCATGCACAGCCTGCCCATGCTGCTTATTTGTGGAATGATGGCAGCACCGACTCAACTTTAGTAGCTGCAGCAAGCGGTTTGTTTTGGGTACAGGTAAGTAATGCATTGAATTGCACGGCACGCGATTCTGTACAAGTAAATTTAGGTGCAAGTTCTAGTGTGAATTTAGGACTAGATGCCAGTGTTTGCGAGCGAACTACAAAAACATTAGATGCTGGAGGTGGATTTACTTCCTATGCTTGGTCGGGGGCTAAAACAGGTTCTTCTCAAACTATAATAGCCGATGTTGCAGGCACTTATTATGTAGAGGCAAACAACGGAGCTTGTGTGGCAAAAGATACTTTTGTTCTCACAGTGGATCAAAATCCAAAACCGTTGTTGGGCAACGATGTTACTTTGTGTAAAGGCTCTTCGGTAACTTTTAATGCAGGTACTTTTGCTTCGTATTTGTGGAGCGATGCATCAATGGCTATTACTTTAACAACTAATGTGTCGGGCTCTTATTGGGTAGAGGTGACTGATGCCAATTCGTGCAAAGGTAGAGATACAGCAGCGTTCAATACCCAAAATACAATAGCCTTGAATTTGGGTGCAGATAAAATAATGTGCAGTGGCGTTTTTCCATTGCTAGATGCAGGCAATGGTTTTACAACGTATGCATGGAGTGGTGTGAAAAGTTGCAGTAGTCAGCAAATCACCGCCGACATAGCTGGTGACTATATTGTTAAAGTAACTTCTGGTTTATGTGAAAGTATTGATACCATCAAGATTGATTTTTATGCGCCACCTTCGGTTGATTTAGGTGCCGATAAAGATGTTTGCGCAGGAAGCACTACCACTTTAGATGCTGGAATTTTCAACAGTTATTTATGGTCGACTGGTGAAACTATTCAAACTGTTAGTAAATCGGCAGGCACCTATTGGGTAAAAGTTGCAGATGCCAATTCATGTGTTGCTTACGACACAGTTGTAGTTTCAACAGTTCCTTTGCCACAAGTGAATATTGGTAGCGACATTCTTGCTTGCGTTGGTGATGTAAAAACCATTCAGGATAATGTGGCGCAAGCAGGTTTAACATACAGTTGGAATGACGGAAGCACATCCTCGTCTCTACAAATTAGACAAAGTGGAACTTATACTTTAACCGTTAGCGATGCAAACAATTGTAACAATTCAGATGAGCTAAATGCAACGTTCAACAGTGCTCCGCAAATTGATTTGTTGGCTGGTGCCGATACTGCATTGTTGTGCGAGGGCGATATACAAATACTAGACGCAAGCACAAGCGGTTTTGGGCTTAGTTATGTTTGGTATCCTAGCAAGGAAACTACTGCGATGATAGGTGTTAAGAAAACAGGCGATTATTGTGTTACGGTGAGCAATGGATCGTGCAGCGCTTCTGATACTGTTCATGTGGAGATGGTGACATTACCGCAGTCGGTTTTAAACGATACCTTAAATGCAAATTCTGCAACTTATTGTTTTGCCGAAGAAATGGCAGGAGTAGATATTTCAGCAGCAAGCAGCGATGGTAAACCATACCAATATTTATGGAGTACAGGTGCAACAACACCAACCATTAATGTAACCCAAGAAGGAACTTATTCGGTAACTGTATCGATGGCAAATTGTGAAGTAAAAGACAATTTAAAACTAATTGATTATTGTGCCACAACTATGTATTTGCCTTCAGCTTTTTCGCCCAATGGAGATGGTGTGAACGAAACATTTTTTGCGCGTGGTAATTATTTGGATGACTACAAAATTTTAATTTTTAATCGTTGGGGTGAGCTCATTTATTCGATCAATAGTTTTAGCGATTCTTGGGATGGAACTTATGCAGGTGTAAAGGTGGAACAAGATGTGTACGTTTATAAGGTATTGTATACTCAGCATGAGCCAAGCGGCTTGGATAGTAAAAAAGAAATGATTGGTAGAGTGGTGGTGTTGAGGTAAAAAATTATTTCTACCTTCATTTCATGCAAGAGCTTCTAAAGGAAATATCATTTAAAACATCGCGAAGTGGTGGTAAGGGCGGACAAAACGTTAACAAGGTAGAAACAAAAGTGCATCTGCTTTTCGATGTTCAGAATAGTGCTTTTTTAAGCGACGAACAAAAGAATCTCATCTTACAAAAGGCCACCAATAAAATCAACGACGAAGGTATTTTAATCATCGCCGAAGAAAGTGATCGCTCTCAATTGGGCAACAAAGAAAATGCTATCAAAAAGTTTTTTCAACTACTAGAAAAATGCTTTGTTAAGCCCAAAGCACGCAAAAAAACTAAAGTCCCACGCTCGGTAAAAGAAAAGAGAATTAAGGATAAAAAGAAGAGAAGCGACACCAAAAAGAATCGGGGTTCTTGGCTAGATTGAGCTCATTTAGAGTAATTTTATTTTGTGCTTTAATTCACTTAGCATTATCTTGTTACTCTCAAATACTACGAAATGAAAAAAATATTTACTCTGCTTAGCGCAATTTTTGCGCTTACCCATCTATCTGCACAACAATACACCATTGCCAATTGGTACAAAAACAAAACTGCTTGCGCTGTGTTAACTTACGATGATTGGTTAGATGGTCATGGAGCCATTGCTTTTGATCAATTCGTTAGCAAAGGAATGGTAGGCACTTTTTACATCAATGCCGATTGGGCTTCTAATAGTGGTGGATACGACACCATGACTTACGGAGCTAAGCACGGATTGGAGATTGCCAACCATACTTTTAGCCATCAAGATCTACAACTCATCACCTTACAAGAAAGTAAGGATGAAATTAAATCATGTTTAGATTCCATTAATAAATTTGTTACCAACCAAAAGTGTTTAACCTTTGCTTATCCATTTGGAAATTACACACCAGATGTGGTAGCCTATGTTAAAGAAACGCATATTGCGGGCCGAGCTGCGCGAGGCAATTGGATGTGGGGAAATAACTGGGTGTATGATTTTGCCGATCCCAACGCCAACTATTCTCAAATTTATGAACCTTATTATGAAATTCCTGAATACGAAGTGTCGGATGCTACAAGTAACACTATGATAGACGCTCAAATGACGAATGCTAAGAACAATGGCGGTTTGCTCACTTTTATGTTTCATGAAATTTACAATAATAACGTCGGTAATCCTAGTGGTTGGGATGCTGTTACCGAACAGTACCACAGCGATTTTTTAGATTTGATAAAGACCTACGAAGATGATTTTTGGATTCCTACGTTTGTCGATGCCATTAAATATCATAAAGAAAGACATTGCGCAACTTTAGCTACAGTGAGCAATGTACCCAATCTTCTTACTTTAAGTTTAACCGACACTTTGTACAGAAATGATATTTACAATCATCCGCTTACCTTATCATTAAACTTTGCTCAAAGTGCCGTTGTAGATAGTATTGTGCAAGGGGGTAATAAATTAATAGGTTTTACCCACAGCAATGGTAAATTGGTGTTTAATGCTGTGCCAGACGGCGGGGATATTTTGGTGCACAAAAGTGGCGGCAGTGCAGTGAGTAAAAATACTGAAGAGTCTTTATTGAAGGAACTTTTTCCTAATCCTGTTTCTTCTCAATTAACCTTAGTGATGAACAGTTCGATGATTGGCAATTATTCATTGCAATTACACAATGCTTTGGGCGAAATGGTGTACAATCAACCGCTCCAATTTTCGGGTTATTCTATGCAGCAAGTGGATATGTCGGGGTATAGTGCCGGACTCTACACCTTAAGTATTATTGGTGAAAACGAGCAAATAGAAAGGAAGATATTGAAGGTGGATTAAAACCATAAAAGCCTCCCCGGGAAAGGGAGGCTTTTAACTACTTACTATTAACTACTATTTGAGAGGAAAGAACTAACTATTTAACTATTAACTTGCTTACTCCTTCGTTAGAGGAAACAAGGTACAATCCTGAAGAAAAATCGCTTACATCAAATCTTTTGGTTGATGCTGCAGCGTAAACTACTTGTCCAACGTTATTATAAACGTTTACATTGTTTAAAGTTTCAGAGAAAGTAACGAATCCGTTATCTGCTGGATTTGGGTAGATGCTAATTGTTTTTGCGCTGAAATTGTCTTCTACACTTTTGCTGATTACATTTCCTATTTTAAAATAGTTCAATCTAAAAGTGTAGTCACTTATAGCTACTGGTCACCAGTTGTTATTTTCTGGTTGATCGGCACTCACAACAGTAAAATCTATTTCAATGATTTTAGAATAATCTAAACCAGTTGAATAATTTGGTCCTGGCCATGATTTGTGTTGTCCCTTTGCAAAATCACCACTAAATACTTTTGTTTCGTTTGGTGCAATAGAAGCAACGCTGTAGTTCGCACCATTAGCATCACAGTTAACAATCTTTTTGTTTTGATCTACCAATAGCATATCGAAGTAAATCGCGCTGCTTGATGTGTTGGTGATAGAAATCTCAAATTTCGAATTGTTACTTAAATCTAATTTTGTCGACAAGCCAAAAGGCTCCCAGCATTCGCTGCCTTGTGATACGGTGAAATCTAATTTGCCATTTCCTGTGCGGGTATAAGCATATTTGTTGGCCAAATAACATGCATTTGAATTTTTAGGGTCGTTAACATTGTTAGGATTTGCTCCAGTGTTGGCTTTTCCCCACCAGTAAGCACCTTCAGGATTGTTTGGATCAACCGGATTTTTCTCTGTATAAGGCAATGCAGATGCAAAATCATCATAGATAGAGCTTGCTGTATAGCCTGGGGTTTGAGCTTGTGAAGCCAACGCCAAAAATAGTAACGAAGTGGTAGTAATCTTTTTCATCTTTTAGAATTTTAGTGATGGGTCAAAGGTATCCTCAACCATAGGTAAACAGTAATTTTAGCACCATACAAAACACTGACATAGGGTACTGACGAAGCACTTACTTTTTGATGTTTGTTAGTTCTCTTTTTGTATTCATCAATAAAAAATAGATGCCTTTTCTGGCAGTAAATCACTTCAACTCACATTTTGTAGGTTAGGTGCAATTCGCCTTAAAAGTTCCCGAGAAATTAGTTGAATTAAGCAGCAGCTAAATTAATACAATACATTTGAGCCGAATTTCGCTCAACGGTTTTGGCATAAACCTCTTGGTATTGTTTAATGTCAGTGCTTTGTCAGTGTTTTGCTGTTGAAAACCAAGGTGTTGCTTTGAGGAAGTCCAAATTTGTAAGTAACAATTGTAAAATATATATTTGGCATATGCGGTTTTTTGCGCCTTATGTTTAGATGTTTCAGAATAGTTAGTTTTCTTGTAGTGTTTTTGTCGACGACTTTTGTTGCATTAAATTTGTTCATTAGTGCAGCCTTAGTTAATAATCCTATTATCAATAAATCGGCAACGCAAGCCTCTGGTAAAAAAATAGTAATATGTACCATAAAGTATAGAGACGAGCAAGTTATATCCACCAGGGTTGTATTACCAAGTATTAAAGAAATATTCATTCCAATAACACTAATTTTTAATTGTTATTCTTCAGATTTTGTGCAATCTGTGTATAGAACTGATCAATTATTTGCAGTCAAAAAAATAGATATCCCCATTCTTCATCAATCCTTCCTTATTTAAAAGTTCGTAAAACAGAAACAGCATTTTCCAAAAGGAAACTGCTTCAATTACTTTTTTACTAAAACTTTACTACATGTTTTTTAATGATATTCTAAAGGAGTCTCATACTTATGTGGCTTACAGAAAAATAATTTCAAATTTGATTTCTTGCGATAAAACTACAGGCCTTGTTCAAACTGAAGATCTTCTTAAAGCTACAAAACAGAATGTTGAACGGATGAATAAGATTGATTTATCTCTTCACATTTCTAAAAGTCAAAAGGAGGAAATCAAACATCTTAAACGAAAAATTATCTGTTTAGTGATTGCTGAAGCCTGGAGTTATGATTGCGCCGAGTTATTGCCAATAATACAGAAGGTATCAGATGCCTCTGAAGGAACGATTGATATAAAAATCGTTTTTAGAGATGAATACCCGGCATTAATTGCCGCTTTCGATACCAATGGCACACATTCCATTCCCAAGGTCATAGCTATTGATGCTCAAAGCATGCAAGTGCTTTGTTTATGGGGCCCACGCCCAAGGTTTATTCAAGATATGGTTTTAAAGTGGAAGAAAGAGCAGGTAAAGGTAGATTGGTCGACATTGCAAGAGAATTTACTTTTATCTTATCAAAGTGATAACGGCAAAAATATTTTAGAGGAGTTAATTGGATTGGTCAATTCTATTTCAATTATTAAAATCAAAAATGCCAAGAAAGCTTGGTTGTCACCTACAATTGTCTTTGATCCTGATGATACATTATCGAATACAATCGAGTTTGTGGAGTAAAATCGTTTTTGTTTAAAAACAAGGTTTATAGAATTGGTGGAAATTGTTTCTAAGATTGTATTTTTGCCCAAAATCATTTTTCATGAAAGTTTCTTACAACTGGCTTAAGCAGTATTTAAATATTAGTCTTCCTTTAGAGGAGGTGTCAACTATATTAACCGATATCGGATTAGAGGTAGCGGGTTACGAAGTGGTTCAATCGGTGAAAGGCGGATTGGAAGGTTTGGTGATTGGTGAGGTGATGGAAAAAGAAAAACATCCCGATGCTGATAAGCTGAGTTTGACTAAAGTAAATATTGGTGGAGAGAAATTGTTGGAGATAGTTTGTGGGGCGCCAAATGTTGCAGCCGGACAAAAAGTGATCGTAGCAACCATCGGTACAGTGTTGTATGATGATAAAGGCTCATTCACCATCAAACAATCTAAAATTCGTGGTGCTTTGTCGGAAGGTATGTTGTGTGGCGCCGATGAGGTGGGTCTCGGACATAGCGAAGGTATTTTAGTGTTAGATGCTTCTGTTTCAGTGGGAACTTTAGCCAAAGATCATTTCAAAATTGAAAGTGATGCAGTAATTGAAGTGGAACCAACGCCTAACCGTGCCGATGCTTTATCGCACTATGGTGTTGCTCGCGATTTATATGCTTACTTAAAAACTCGCGGTGAAGACGTTAAGTTATCTATGCCATCTGTTGCCGATTTTAAAGTTGATGAAACATCATTGCCTATTTCTATTGCTGTGGAAGATGCAGAAGCTTGCGCTCGTTACATGGGTGTTTGCATCAGTGGAGTAGAGGTAAAGGAATCTCCAGATTGGTTGAAAAACAAATTGAAGCTGATTGGTTTGAATCCTATCAACAATGTGGTCGACGCAACGAATTATGTTTTGTTCGAGCTCGGACAACCTTTGCACGCTTTCGATTATGAAGCTGTGGCTGGTAAAATTGTAGTGAAGAAAAATGCTGCTGGTAAAAAGTTCACCGCTTTAGATAAAGTAGAAAGAGAATTGGGCGAAGAGAACTTAATGATTTGGAATGCTAACGAACCTATGTGCGTGGGAGGTGTGATGGGCGGATTGGCATCGGGGACAACAGAAAAAACAAAAAATATTTTCTTGGAATGCGCTTACTTCAATCCGGTGATGGTGCGTAAGTCATCTAAAAAATTAGGATTGAAATCTGATTCATCTTACCGTTTCGAGCGTGGCGTGGATATCAACATGGTTCCTGTGGCGCTGAAAAGAGCAGCACTATTAATTAAAGAAGTAGCTGGTGGAAAAATTGCATCGAAAGTGGTAGATGTTTATCCTTCTATGCATGAAAATTTCTCTGTCGATTTTAGATATTCAAGATGTAATGCTTTGATTGGTGAAGAAATTCCAAAAGAAAAAATAAAAGCTATCCTTACTTCTTTAGAAATTCAAATTGCAGCTGAAGAAGGTGATGTGTTGAAATTAAAAGTGCCGACTTACCGCGTTGATGTATTGCGCGAGATTGATGTGATTGAAGAGATATTAAGAATATATGGATACAACACCGTTGCGATACCAGAAAAGTTAAATGCTTACTTGGAAATCAACAGTGGTATTCCTCAAGAGAAAATTCGCGCTACTATTTCTCAGCAGTTGGCGGCTTTGGGCTTCAATGAAATTTTATGCAATTCATTAAGCAACAAAGAATACTATGCATCGCACAGTGAATTTGAAGAAGAAGGTTTTGTGTCTTTGTTGAATCCACTAAGTAAAGAGTTGGCTGTAATGCGCAGAACAATGGTTTTTGGTGCATTAGAATCGGTGCAAAGAAATGCGAACCGTCAGCGAGCCAACCTTAAGTTTTACGAATTTGGCAGAACCTATCGCAAAACAGAAAAAGGATATTTCGAACAACAAAACCTGACTTTATTAATCACCGGAAATAAAGAAGAAGAAAGCTGGAACAGCAGTAAAGACAAAGTGAATTTCTTTTCTTTGAAAGCGTATGTTCAACAATTGGCAGAAAAAATTGGTGTACAAAAATTGAAATTGAAAGCCACCGAAAATTCTTTGTATTCTGAAGTATTTGAAATTCGTGCAGGTAAAAAAGTGTTGGGGGAAATCGGAATTTTAAATCAGAAGGTGACAAAGAAATTCGATGTAAAACAAGATGTTTTAATTGCCAATATTTTGTGGGATGCTTTCTGCGATTTAGCGCAAAGCACCAAAATTCAATATGCTGAATTGCCTAAATTTCCTACCGTTAGAAGAGATTTGTCTTTACTATTAAATAAAGAAACCAAGTTTGTTGAATTAGAACAAATGGCTTTCGACATGGAAAAACTATTGTTGAAAGAAGTAAATTTATTCGACGTGTACGAAGGCAAAAATTTACCTGAAGGCAAAAAATCTTACGCACTTTCTTTCACCTTACAAGACAACGAAAAAACATTAATCGACAAAGAAATAGATAAGGTGATGGAGAAGTTGATGAAAGGATATAAGGAGAAATTGGGCGCTGAGGTGAGGTAGATTTTCTAAACAATCATTTTTCAAGTACGAACTTCCAGGAGTGGGAATCCCTCTTAGAGAAGAGGGGTGGGGATAGGCCTGTGAAGTGTGACGGAGATGGATTAAGTTACAGTGAATCCATCTCCCTCCTCCCCACAAGCAAAGTCGCACCCCTCTTCTCTAACAGGGATTCCCACTCCCGGAAGTACATTCCTAATAATCTCTTCTCTTCTCTTTCTCAAATTGAGAAGAATCTATTGTTTCTGTTTTGATGATTTTGCCAGTGGGGTCGAAGGTAGTTTTGGTGATTTTCGATTGAAAATCATCATTAGTAATTTCTTCCATGATGAACAGTAGCTTTCCTTTTTCATTGTAATTTTTGATGAAGGCATATGCACTAGTTCTTATACAGCCTCCTTGTATTGACTTTTCAAAGAATTCATAAATGATTGATCCTTCTTTATTTTTAATTGTTGTTCGTCGAATAATGTCAGAAGGCCCTATGCCATTATATCCGCCAGATCCCCAAGATGTTCGGCAATTGTAAATTGTCCTATTCATTTTTTCAACCGTTTCGCACTCACTTCTCGCATCATTCCAATAATTATACATACTAATTAAATCAGCATAATCTTCAGAAAACGCACCATCTAAAGAACTGTGAAATTTTATTTGAATAGCATAAAAATATTTTTCTGCATTTAACTTGTGACTCAAACTCGCAATAAATAATCGAGCTGCAATTTCATCTTTATTAGGAGTGGAATCATTCGCTGCAATAAAATCGTTGGCAGTAAGCATTACTTCATTTTTGCTATATCGCATCAGCGTTCCGTTTATTTTAGATGTTGAAGTTAAGTGCAATCCGTTCTTGAAAATGGTTGTTTCCCACAGCGCAGAAACAAATGTTCTATTCTCTCCAACAGGTAACCACTTATATTCTTCCAAAATCAAACTGTCGCCTTGAAAATTTATCTTGAAACTTTGTGTTCCATCTGCTTCAAAAATGTTAGAATCACCAAGTGCTAAAATGAATTCACTGTAATAATTGTCGATAGATGAAGATCCACAAAGTTTAATTTCTTTCCCATTTTTGAAAGTGAATAATGTGTGGGGTTTGGCACACAGTTTTTCTAAACTGTTTTGGGCAAAGCTTGCATAAGATAGAAATAGAAATATAAAAACATTTTTCATTTTGATTGGTGAATTTTGTAGATCAAATATGATTGATTTGTAGCTCAAAAGCAAGTTGTTTTGAGCTTTATTGTGGAGGTAAATGAGCTACAATTTCTATTTCAACCCAATCACCTCCACCCACTTCATATCCTGCATCGTCACAAACAACTTTTTCTCATCATTACTAAAAGCAAGATTGGTTGGTTTTTGTCCGTGCAAAACATAGGTGTAAAGAATTTTTCCTTCTGCAGAAATTTTAAGAACGCAGCCCTTATCATATCGCGCTACATATAGATTTCCTTTGCTGTCGCAGCGCATGCCATCCATGCCGCCATCGTTAAATGAAATCAGTAAAGTCTTGTTGGCGATATTTCCCAAAGAATCTACATCGAATTTCCAGATGTTTCTTTGCACGCTTTCGTTAACGTAAAGAGTTTTGTTGTTCGGACTCACTTCAATGCCATTTGTAGTGCCCATGTTGTCGCTTAACAAGTGTGTTGAACCATCTAAATCTACTCTCCACAATTTACCATTTCCATTTTTCCAACTAGGGTCGCTACAAAAAATAATTCCATTTTTCATCATCGTTAAATCGTTCGGCTGATTCATCAACGAGTCGTGTGCATGAACAGAAATTTTCTTTGTCGTGATGTCAATTTTTAAAATTTTGTGTCCCAAATAATCGGCCACAAACATTTCGTTTTTAGCGTTAAAACGAATACCATTTCCAATACTTCCTTTTGGCAAATCGATAAATAATTTCGGTGCTTTATTTCCTTTTTTGATGATGCCAATACTTCCTTCGTGATTAAAATTTACGAGGTATAAATCGCCGTTTTTATCTACGCTGGGGCCTTCGATTCCTTCAGTGAAAACAGCATCTGTAAGCACTTTTGAGTTTAATTGAACTTGTGATGATAGAAAAGTAAAAACAGTAAAAAATGCGATGGCAATTACCATGATTTTTGCATCAAGTAAGTCCTTTAATCTTTTCATCTTGATTCAGATTATTTATAAAGTAAATTGGTCTGTTCAATGAAATCTAAAATTTCTTGCATGCCTTCTTTTTTCTCTGCTGAGGTGATAAAAATAGGGGGTAATTCTTCCCAATAACCCAACAATACTTTTTTGTAATGAGCGATGTTTTGCTCTTTTCTAGAGCCAGAAAGTTTATCTGTTTTGGTGAAAACCAATGCTAAGGGAACTTGGTTTTCACCCAACCAATTGATGAATTCTAAATCGATTTTTTGAGGTTCGTGTCGGCTATCAATCAACACAAAAGTGTATTGCAACTGTTCTCTTTGCAATAGATAATCGCTAATCATTGAGCCAAACAATTCTTTTTTAGTTTTAGAAACTTTAGCGTAGCCATAGCCGGGTAAATCGGTGATGTGCCAATTTTGGTTTACAATGAAATGATTGATGAGCTGCGTTTTACCCGGAGTAGAACTGGTTTTAGCCATGTTCTTTTGATTCACCAAAGCGTTGATTAAACTTGATTTACCAACATTCGACCGCCCAATAAATGCGTATTCGGGAAAAGGAAAAACCGGACATTGGCCAACTTTTTCGCTGCTCTTTGCAAATTCGGCCGAATGAATAATCATTGATTAGTTGCTTTTGTTTCTCGTCAACCAATCTTCTAAAATGGTATTGAATTCTTCATGGTGCTCCATCATAGGCGCGTGTCCGCATTGATCTATCCACTTCAATTCTGAAGTTTTAATGTGTGCATGAAATTCCTCAGCAACTTCAGGCGGAGTGATAATATCGTTTTTACCCCATAGCAATAACACAGGGATATTGATTTTGTGTAAATCGTCTTTTACATTATGACGGATGGCGCTTTTAGCCAAAGCCAAAACTCTAATTACTTTATTTCTGTTGTTTACAATTTCGTAAACTTCGTCTACCAATTCTTCAGTAGCATGTTTGGGATCGTAGAACGTAGCAGCTGTCTTTTCTTTGATGAAATTTTTATCTTCTCTCTTGGGATAGGTACCACCAAATGCATTTTCGTACAATCCAGAGCTGCCAGTTAAAACCATTCGCTTTACTCTCTCTGGCCATCTTTCTTGGTAAACTAAGGCTACGTGTCCGCCTAATGAATTGCCCAAAAGAGTTATATTTTCAAAACCTTTGTGTTTGATGAATTTTTTTAAGAATTCTGCCAAAGTCTTAACACCTGTGGTTAGTACAGGCATATCGTACAAAGGCAGCATTGGAATTACAATTTTATATTTTCCTTTGAAGTGCTCTATTAGATATTCGAAATTAGAAAGTGTTCCAAACAAACCATGAAGTAAAATAATTACCTCTCCTTCTCCTTCTTCGATATACTTGAATTTTCCTTCTTCTTTAATCGTGTAATTCGCCATAGTGAGTTGTCTCTGTTTGCAGCAAAAATAAGAAAATAATCATAGCAACATAGCCTTTGATGAATGAGGACTCTTATTGCTCGTAAATTTTATTTTTCTCCCACCTTGTAATTACTTTATTAATAGTGCTTTAAACGATGTTATAACAAAAGTTTTCAACAATGTGGTATAGAGTGGGTAAAAGTGGTAATTAGTGCTTATATTTACGGCATATTTCATCAAAAGGCTTAAAAAAAAGGGAATGACGAATTTTATCGGAGAATACGAATGCAAGTTAGACGACAAGGGTCGTTTGATGCTGCCTTCTGGTTTGAAGAAGCAATGCGCGTCTTCTTTTGATGGTAAATTTGTGGTGAATCGTGGTTTAGAGAATTGTTTGGTCTTGTATCAAAAACAAGATTGGGAAGTGGTGTCGGGAAAGATTGCGAAACTGAATCAGTTTGTGTTGAAAAACCGACAATTCATCAGAAGATTTAACAATGGTGCTACTGCGCTGGAATTGGATGGTGTGGGTAGGTTGTTGATTCCTAAAAAATTATTGGAGTACGCTGGTATTTCTAAAGAGATGATTTTGTTTGGCTATGCCGATAAAATAGAAATTTGGTCGAAAGAAGCTTATGCGAAAATGATGAACGATGAGCAAGATTTTGCTGCTTTGGCCGAAGAAGTAATGGGGAAATCTGAAGACGATAAAGGTGAGTGATTATCATGTGCCGGTAATGTTGCACGAGTGTTTAGATGCTTTGCAAATAAAAGGTGATGGGGTGTATGTAGATGCAACGTATGGTGGTGGTGGGCATTCCAAGAAAATATTAGAGAAACTCACAACCGGGAAATTATTGGCCTTTGATAGAGATGGCGATGCGATAAAAAATGAGGTGGACGATGAGCGCTTGATTTTGGTGAACGATAATTTTAGTGAACTCGCTAAATACGTGAAGTTGTATAGGTTGAAGGTGGATGGAATTTTAGCCGATTTTGGAATTTCATCTTGGCAAATTGATGCAGCCGATAGAGGTTTTTCATTGCGCTTTGAAGCCGATTTGGATATGCGAATGGATAAGAGGGCAGCGGTTTCGGCAAAAGACGTTCTTAACAATTATGAGGAAGCACAACTAAGTTCCATTTTTAAAGAGTTTGGTGAAATAACCAACGCTCGACAGGTGGCTAGGCATATTATTGCTTACCGCAGCGAACAAGCTTTTAAAACCACCTTCGATTTAAAAAAGGCAGTGGAAAGTTTAGCGCCTAAAATGGAACAAAATCGTTTTTATGCGCGAATTTTTCAAGCCATAAGAATTGAAGTGAATAAGGAGCTGGAAGAGATAAAAGCATTTTTAATGCAAAGTGAACAGGTGTTGCAATCGGGGGGCAGATTGGTGTGTTTGTCTTACCATTCTTTGGAAGATAGATTGGTGAAAAATTATATGCGAGCGAGTAACGATAGTGGTGAAGTAGAGACAGATATTTATGGGCGATATTCTACGCAGTGGAAAGTGCTTACCAAAAAACCAATTCTTCCAACTGAAAATGAAATACGAATAAACAGCAGAGCACGCAGTGCTAAATTGAGAATAGCAGAAAAGAAATGAGTGACGAAGTAGAAAATAAAGTAGAACAAGAAAAACCTAAAAAGGCGAAAAAAAGTTTTTTAGGGAAAAAATTTAACGAAGAAAAGGCTTATGCCATTTTACCCTTCGCTACTTTTTTAACTATTCTGGCTTTAATCTATATCGCCAACTCTTATTATGTAGAAAGTTCGATCAGAAAAATTAGCAAGCTGCAAACGAACATTCACGAATTAAGAGCAGAAGATGTAGAGCTAAAAACGCAATTGAATATGAGAACACGCCAGTCGGAAATTACTTTAAGAGCAGAGAGCCAAGGCTTGAAACCTCTTACTAATCAGCCAACCGGAGTGATAGAAATAAAGTCGAACGAGAAAAAACAAGATTGAAGTGGACGTAAAAAAGGATATTCTTAGGAGAGTATATCTTACCTTTTTTGTGATGACAGCCTTCGCGGTGGTGGTCATCGCCCAAATCATCAACCTCCAATTTTTCCAAGCCAAAAAAATTCAAGAATCGGTGGTTGCTAAAACCGCTGGGTATAGAACTGTTGAAGCCAATCGCGGCGATATTTATTCATGCGATGGCAGTTTAATGGCAACTACCATGACATACTATTTGGTGGGTATGGATTTAAGTTCTCGTGCTCTCGACGATAAAGATTTCAACCAAAATATTGGTGCTTTGTGCGACAGTTTAGAAGATCTGTTAAAACTAAAAACAGCCAACGAATACCGCAGAGAATTAGAGCAAGCGCGCAAAGAAAAAAGAAAGTGGTATAAATTACACGATGGTTTAACTTTTTCTGAATTCCGTCGACTCAAACAATTTCCTCTTTTCAAAAAAGGCAAGTACGAAAGTGGATTGGTGTATTCACGTATTGTAAGACGCGAACGTCCTTATGAAATGTTGGCTTTTAGAACTATTGGTAATGTTGGTGAAAAAGCAATTGGTATTGAAGGCGCTTACGATTATGAATTAGCAGGTGAAAATGGATTACAGTATCAGCGCAAAATTGGTGAAGGCATTTGGGTGCCCATAGATGATGCCAACTCCATAGAACCTCAAGATGGTGGCGATATTTATACCACCATTGATATGAACGTGCAAGATATTGCCGAAACAGAATTGTTGCGCAACATGCGAAAATTTGAGGCCGATCACGGTTGTGTGGTGGTGATGGAAGTGGCGACAGGAAAAATTCGTGGTATTGCCAATCTTAAACTTGATTCAACTGGACGATATTGGGAGGATGTGAATTATGCAGTGGGCGATGCTATTGAACCTGGTTCGGTGTTTAAACTGGCCTCTTATATGGTGGGATTGGAAGAAGGAAAATTCACCAAAGACACTAAAGTTGAAACGGGTAGTGGTGTGTATAATGTGTACAATTTAAAAGCAAGCGACTTAGATCACGGTCCGTACGGAAACATCACTGTTCAACGTGCTTTCGAGTTGTCATCAAATGTGGCGATAGTTAAATTAACGCATGAGAATTACGGAAATAATCCGCAAGATTTTGTGAATCGTTTGTATAAGTTCGGACTCACAGAAGAGCTCGGACTTCGTATTGCCGGAGAAGGAAAACCATTGGTTAGATTTCCTGGCGGACCAGGCTGGTCGGGTGTTGCCTTGGCTTCTATGTGCTACGGCTACGGCTTGCGTGTTACACCTTTGCAGTTGCTTACTTTTTACAACGCGGTAGCCAACAATGGTAGAAAAATGAAACCGCAGTTTGTAGAAAAGATTGTAAGTAAAAACGGTGTGGTAAAAACTTTTCCAGTAGAAGAATTGAATCACGCTATTTGTTCCAAAGAAACCATTAAACAAGCAAGAGCAATGCTAGAAGCTGTAGTAGAGAGTGGAACTGCTAGCGGAATTAAAAGTGATAAATACAAAATTGCTGGTAAAACAGGTACAGCAAAATTTGGCTACACCAAAAACAAAAATGAAAGAGGTCATTACAACTCTTCTTTCATTGGATATTTTCCTGCCGACAATCCTAAATATTCTATTTGTGTGGTGATTACTGATCCTAATAGAGATAAAGGATATTACGCATCGCAAGTGGCAGCGCCAGTTTTCAAAGCGATATCTGATAGAATTTGGGCAACGATGATTGATACTTCAAAACAATTAAAACCCAAAGTTGCACAAATAGTTGCCGAGAAAATGAAACCTGTAATGGTGGAAGATAAAAATGAAATTTCGAGAAAATTACCCACTAAAAATTTGCCTAATCAACGCATTATTGCTGTGCCAAACAAAGGAGTAAACACAGTGCCCGACTTAACAGGAATGGGTTTGAAAGACGCAGTATTCATCTTAGAAAATTTAGGATTGAATGTGAAAATTTTAGGTCGAGGAGTAATTGCAAAACAATCTATTGCACCCGGTACCCACATCACTAAAGGAACTGAAATCATTATTGAATTGATCTAAGGAATTATGAAATTATTATCCGACATACTGTATAAAGCCGGCATCGATGAAATAAAAGGTACCACGAAATTGGCTATCACTTCTATTTGTTTCGATTCACGTTCTGTTGCTAAATCGTCGTTGTTTGTTGCCGTTAAAGGAACAAAAGTAGATGCCCACGATTTTATTGATGGAGCTATTGCCGATGGAGCCATCGCTATTGTTTGTGAAAGATTTCCAGCAGAGATGAACGAAAAAATCACTTACATTCAAGTGAAAGATTCGAGCTTCGCGTTGGGAATTATTGCATCAAATTTTTTCGATAATCCTTCTGAAAAATTAAAGTTGGTAGGTATCACCGGCACCAACGGAAAAACAACTACAGCTACTTTATTGTACACTCTCTTTAAGAGCACTGGAAAAAAGGTGGGCTTACTTTCTACAGTAAAAAATCTCATCAATAACGAAGCTACTGTTTCAACTCATACCACTGGAGATGCCATACAAATCAATGCTTTGCTAAGTGAGATGGTGAAGAAAGGTTGTACGCATTGTTTCATGGAAGTGAGTTCGCACGCTATTCACCAAAACAGAATTGCAGGCTTGCAATTTGATGGTGCTGTGTTCACTAACATCACTCACGATCATTTAGATTACCACAAAGATTTCAATGAATATATCAAAGCGAAGAAAATGTTTTTCGATAACCTTTCTTCTTCTGCTTTTGCTTTAACCAATGGCGACGACCGTCATGGCGATACGATGGTGTTGAACACTCGTGCTAAAATTCATACTTATGGTTTAAAATCGATGGCCGATTTTAAATGCAGAATTTTAGAAAATCGTTTTTCGGGCTTGTTGTTGAATATAGATAACAACGAGGTGTGGACTCGACTGGTAGGACAGTTCAACGCTTACAATTTATTAGCTGTTTATGCCACGTCTATTTTGTTGGGCGAAGACAAAACCATTGTGCTTACTTCTTTAAGTGCTTTGTCATCTGTTGAAGGAAGATTTCAGTATGTAAAATCGAAAAATGGAATTGTTGGAATAGTTGATTACGCTCATACTCCCGATGCTTTAGAAAATGTTTTGGGAACTATTAACGGCATTAGAACTGGTAATGAAACTTTGATTACAGTAGTGGGTTGTGGTGGCGATAGAGATGCGGCAAAAAGACCTTTGATGGCAACCATCGCTTGCGAAAAAAGTGATAAGGTAATTCTTACTTCCGATAATCCGCGCAGCGAAGATCCAGAAGAAATTATTGCTCAAATGAAGAAGGGTGTTGATGCGGTGAACTACAAAAAAACGTTGGCGATACTCGATAGAAAGGAAGCGATAAGAACTGCGGTGGCTATGGCTAATCCGGGTGATATCATTTTAGTAGCAGGAAAAGGTCACGAAAAATATCAAGAGATAAAAGGAGTGAAACATCCATTTGATGATTTGGAAATATTAGATGAAAATTTAAAAACAATTGAAGGATAATGTTATACTATTTATTCAAATTCTTAGATGAGATGAATGTTCCGGGAGCCGGAGTATTTCAATACATCACTTTTCGTACTTTATTAGCTATGGTGCTTTCGCTTATCATTTCTATGGTACTTGGAAAACGCATTATTGAGTTATTGAGAAAATTACAAGTTGGTGAAACCGTTCGTGATTTAGGTTTGGAAGGTCAGCTCAAAAAACAAGGAACACCAACCATGGGTGGATTAATGATTTTAGCTGCCATCATTATTCCTACTTTGTTGTTTGCTCGCCTAGAAAATGTTTATGTAATTGTTATGTTGATTACTACCATTGGCTTAGGTTTTCTGGGTTTTATGGATGACTACATTAAGGTTTTCAAAAAAAATAAGGAAGGTTTACAAGGGAAATTTAAGATAGTGGGACAAGTGGGCATTGGCTTAATAGTTGGTGCTATTTTGTTCTTCAATGAGAATGTAGTGGTGGCCGAGCCTGTTGGTGATACACGTGTTTCTATAAGTAAAAATGAGAAGCCTGAATTTAAAAATGAAAAATCGATGACGACCACAATTCCTTTCTTAAAAAACAATGAATTGGATTATGGAAAAGTGGTGGAATATTTCGGATTTGATCCATTGAAATGGGCTTGGATAATTTTTATTCCTGTGGTGATTTTAATTGTAACTGCTGTATCAAATGGTGCAAACTTAACCGATGGAATTGACGGGTTGGCGGGAGGTTCATCGGCTATCATAGGAACTACTTTGGGGATTTTAGCTTACGTAAGCGGTAACTATTATTTCGCAGATTATTTAAATATTATGTACTTGCCCAATATTGGTGAGCTGGTGATTTTTATGGGTGCTTTTGTGGGTGCATGTATCGGATTTTTGTGGTACAATGCTTATCCAGCTCAAGTGTTTATGGGCGATACAGGAAGTTTGTCGTTGGGTGGTATCATTGCTGTTTTTGCAATTGCGATTAGAAAAGAATTGCTGATTCCTATCATTTGCGGAATCTTTTTAATTGAAAATTTATCGGTGATAATGCAGGTGAGTTATTTTAAATACACTAAGAAAAAATATGGCGAAGGAAGAAGAATATTTTTGATGTCACCACTGCACCATCACTATCAGAAAAAGGGAATTCACGAGGCTAAAATTGTAACACGTTTTTGGATTGTAGGAATCATTTTAGCCGTGTGTGCTATTGCTACTTTAAAATTGAGATAGAAGAAAATGTCAAACAAAATGTTAGTCATATTAGGTGCTGGTGAGAGCGGTGTAGGTGCTGCCATTCTTGGTAAGCAGAAGGGTTATGCTGTTTTTGTTTCAGATGGTGGAGTGATTGGCGACGACTACAAAAAATCTTTAGAGGAGTACGAAATCAAGTTTGAGAGTGGAGAACACAAAGAAGTTTTCAACTATCAACCCACACTAATTGTTAAGAGTCCGGGAATTTCAGAAAAAACAGAACTTGTTCAACATTTTTCGAAGAAAAATATACCTGTGATTTCAGAAATTGAATTCGCAGGAATGTACAAAAATGAAAATGCAAAGATGATTTGCATTACTGGAAGTAACGGAAAAACTACAACCACTTTACTCACTTATCACTTGCTTAAAAATGCAGGTTATGATGTTGGTTTAGGCGGAAATATTGGAATGAGTTTAGCGCGAATGGTGGCTGAAAACCCTCATGAATACTATGTTGTAGAGTTGAGTAGTTTTCAGTTAGATGGTATGTTTTCTTTTAAAGCCGACGTCGCTATTTTATTAAATATTACTCCCGATCATCTCGACAGATACGACTACAAATTTGAAAATTATGTGGCGTCGAAATTTAGAATTTTACAAAATCAGGATTCTAAAAATTCATTCGTTATTAACAAAGATGATGAAGTAATGAACAGCTTTTGCACGGGAAAAGAATTCGGCGGAAAAAAATATTTTATCAGTAACATTGGCAACGCAAATTCGGTAGCGAGTGAGCGTGAAATAATTTTTAATGTCGACGATAAAAAAATGACGATTTCAACTGATGTTCTAACTATTACTGGATTGCACAATAGATACAACGCAATGGCGGCTGGAACTGCAGCGATACTTGTTGGATTAAATCAACAGCAGATTGAAAACGGATTTAGCACTTTTAAAAATGCTGAACATCGTTTAGAAAAAGTAGCTACGATTAACGGAGTGGAATATATCAACGATTCGAAAGCTACAAATGTTGATTCGGTGTGGTATGCATTAGAGAGTATGAAAACTCCTGTAATATGGATTGTTGGCGGAGTTGACAAAGGTAATGACTATTCAGTGTTGATGACTTTTGTTAATAAAAAAGTGAAAGGCATCATCTGTTTAGGCAAAGACAATTCTAAATTGCAGAGGCAGTTTGGAGAAAGCGGAAAATTATTTCATTCTACAAATTCAATTGCTGATGCCGTGGCAAAAGCAAAAGAATGGGGAGTGAGTGGTGATACGGTTTTATTGTCGCCAGCCTGCGCAAGTTTCGATTTGTTTAAAAATTATATAGATAGAGGAATTCAGTTTAAGAATATAGTACACCAATTAGTAACACAATCGTAAAGAGTAGAATCTATGACAAAAGGAAACTTCGAATTTCAAGACAAAATTCAAACCGGACCATCAATGGCTGAGAACATCAAAAAGGATTATGAAAAAATCCGCAAAGAAGGTGTTCGTGAGAGTTTTTCTGAATTTGAAAATGTTGAACATCGTTTAGAATTTGTTGCCAATATTCATGGCATCGAATACATCAACGATTCAAAAGCTACGAATGTAAATTCTACTTGGTATGCGTTAGAAAGAATGACCAAAAATGTTGTTTGGATAGTAGGTGGTGTAGATAAAACAGTTGACTATTCTTCTTTGCATGATTTAGTAAAAGAAAAGGTAAGATGTGTGGTGTACATCGGAACTGAAAAAAATAAAGCTTTCGAAGCATTCTTAGATAAAGTTCAAATGATTGTGGCTGCTGCAACGATGGAAGAAGCTGTGCAAATGGCTTACTACGCTGCGGAAAAAGGCGAAGCTGTTTTAATGTCGCCTGCATCGGCAAGTTTTAATATGTTTGAGAATTACGAAGAAAGAGGTAACAGATTTAAACAATTGGTAAGAAGTTTATAAAAATTTACTTCCTATGATTACAAGATTTTGGTGGTTGTTAAAAGGTTATGGCTCCACAAAAGAGAAAATCCTCTTTTTGGCAACTCTCGCATTGCTCGGAATCTTTATTCTTACGGTGTATTTAATTTGTCAGATGGTTAAAGGTGTTCAAGAAATTGCAACAGATGTTCCTTTACCCGAAGATGCAAATGAATCATTGGGTATTGAAGCATTGAATGAAGATGAACAAGCAGTGACCAATTCTTACAGCCATGCCCACTAACACGGAATCTCAAAATCCCACAAAATCTTTTTTAAAAAGTATCTACGATAAACTGCGTGGAGACAAAATTATTTGGTGGATTGTCATCATGCTTTCCTTGTTGTCTATCGTGATGATTTATTATTCTACCGCTTCGTTGGTATATCGTTTTCAAGGAGGAAATTCTTTGTATTACGTGGGTAAACATATCTTTATTTTGGCCTTGGGTATTAGTATGATTTATTTTACTCATTTACTCAAATACATTTACTATTCTCGTATCTCACAGATTCTACTTTTTATTTCTGTTCCTCTTTTGATCTTTACTTTGCTTTCTGGAGTGAGCGAAGATTCTGCCGATAGATGGATTGAAATTCCAGGTATTGGCGTGAGCTTTCAAACTTCGGATTTAGCGAAAATGGCGCTCATCATGTATTTGGCTCGAGTACTGCATAAAAATCAAAATCAGAAAATGACTTTTAAAGAAATTTTTGTGCCTGTGATTTTGCCGATTTTTATTGTTTGCGGACTCATCGTTAAAGTGAATTTTTCTACTACCGCTTTAATTTTTGGAACTTGTATTGTTTTGCTTTTTATTGGCAGAGTTCCTTTCAAACATATATTGTCAACTATAGGTTTGGCCATTGGTGCTTTTCTCGTTTTTGTGATGGTTGTAAAAATTGTTGCACCCAACAATAACCGCGTTCTTACTTGGCAGCATCGTGTTGAAGCATGGGTTGGTGGCGGAGAAGAGGGCGCTCAAGACGATGCCGAAACAGAAGCGAATTATCAAAGTAGCTTATCTAAGGCGGCTATCGTGAGTGGTGGTGTGCTTGGAAATTATTTCAGTGGTAAAAACGAAAATCCTTTGCCGCCTCAATCTTCTTCTGATTTTATGTATGCTACGTTGGTGAAAGAGCTCGGACTCATTGGCGGAATTTTTGTGGCGTTTATGTATATGCTTCTTTTTTATCGCGGCATTCGTGTGGCCGTAAAAACCGAATCTACTTTTGGTATGTTGCTCGTGATTGGTTGTGTTATTTCTTTGATTTTTCAAGCCTTTAGTAATATGGGTGTTGCTGTAGGTTTGTTTCCTGTAACCGGACAACCTTTACCTTACTTAAGTATGGGAGGAACTTCACTTTGGTTTACAAGTATTTCTATCGGAATAATATTAAGTGTTAGCAGAGAGGTATATGACAAACAACCAGCAAAAAAAGAAGTGGCCACGAGTAATAATTAGTGGTGGTGGTACAGGCGGACACATCTTTCCGGCTGTAGCAATTGCTAAAGGTATTCAGGAAAAATATCCCGATGCGGAGATTTTATTCGTTGGTGCCAAAGGCCGTATGGAAATGGAAAAAGTTCCTGCTGCTGGTTTCAAAATTGAAGGTTTGTGGATTAGTGGTTTGCAACGTGGTTCTATTTTAAAAAATCTTCTTTTTCCTTTTAAAGTTATTTCTAGTGTTTTCAAAGCCTTAAGAATTATTAGAAAGTTTAAACCCGATGTAGCTGTTGGTGTAGGCGGTTATGCTAGCGGCGCTTTGTTGTATGCCGCAACAATGAAAAAAATTCCGGCATTGATTCAAGAGCAAAATTCTTTTCCAGGCATCACCAATAAAATGTTAAAAAATCGTGTGCAACGTATTTGTGTGGCGTACGATAATATGGATAGATTTTTTCCAAAAGATAAAATCATCTTAACAGGTAATCCTGTAAGAAAAGAGATTACCAAACTTGAAGGTAAAAAAGAAAGAGGTTTAGAGAAATTCAATTTAGATAAAACGCGTCCTGTCGTTTTAGTAGTGGGTGGTAGTTTAGGTGCGCGCTCTATCAATCATGCTATCGATGCCGACCTTCAAAAATTTGCCGATGCCGATGCGCAACTGATTTGGCAAACAGGAAAATTGTATACCGAACAAGCGAGTAAGCGCGTGGCTGATGTTGGCAAAGCAGGTATTATGACTTTCGATTTTTTAACCGAAATGGATTTGGCTTATGCAGCAGCAGATATCGTTATTTCTCGCGCTGGTGCATTGGCAGTTTCTGAATTGTGCTTGGTGAAAAAACCTTGTATTCTGGTTCCTTTACCAACAGCTGCCGAAGATCATCAAACCAAAAATGCTTTGTCGTTGGTGAATTACAATGCTGCTATATTGGTCAAAGATGTGAACGCAAAATCAAACTTGGTAGATGAAGCTCTATCGTTATTGAAAGACAACGAGCGTTGCGAAAAATTAGCTTACAATATGGATAAATTGGCTTTTGCCAATGCTACAGAAACAATAGTGAACGAGGTGATTAGTTTAATTAAGAAATGAATTTAGTAGAAAAAAATATTATTTATTTCATCGGTATCGGAGGGATAGGAATGAGTGCGCTTGCGCGCCATTTTAAAGCGCAAGGAAAACAAGTTTGTGGTTACGATAAAACAGAAACCAAATTAACCAAGCAGTTGGTGGAAGAAGGTATTCAAGTGTTTTACGATGATGCGGTTGAAGCAATTCCCAATGAAGTTCTCACAAAAGGCAATGAAGTTCTAATTGTTTACACACCTGCCATTCCGACTACTCATAGAGCTAAAAATTATTTGGTAGAACAAGGTTTTACTTTGTACAAACGTTCTGAAGTGCTAGGTGAATTAACAAAGTTGTTGTTCAACGTTTCTGTTTCTGGAACACACGGTAAGACTACCATTTCATCTATGGTGGCGCATTTATTTAAAACGGCCGATTTGTCTTTCTCTGCTTTTTTAGGTGGCGTTTCTAAAAATTTAAATAGCAATTACCTCGGCAATAAAGATGCGAAATCTTGTGTGGTGGAAGCCGATGAATACGATCGCTCATTCTTGAGATTGTATCCCGATATTTTAACTGTTTCTTCAGTAGATGCCGATCATTTAGATATTTATGGCACCGGAGATAAAGTGGTGGAGTCGTTTCAATTGTTTACCAAGAATTTGAAAAAAGATGGTAAACTCATTGTAAACTACAAGGTGAAAGACAATTTCGAAAAGCCATATTTAACATACAGTTTAGATAATGAAGCAGCCGATTTTTATGCTAAAAATATTCGCGTAGAAAATGGTGCTTATCACTTCGATTTTGCAGCGAAAGGAAAAGTGATAGAAGGTGCCTCATTGGGTTTGCCCGGTTTACACAACATTGAAAATTGTATTGTAGCAAGTGCCGTAACTTATGAAATGGGAGTGGAGCCTGCACTAATTCTTAGAGGTTTAAAAGAATACAAAGGTGTTGACCGCAGATTTGAAATCGTACACCGTGATGAAAAACGAGTGTATATCGACGACTACGCGCATCACCCCGAAGAACTAAAAAGATGCATCACTTCTTTGCGTCATTTCTTTCCTGGTAAAAAATTGACCGGAGCATTTCAACCGCATTTGTTTTCGCGTACTCGTGATTTCGCTGATGGCTTTGCAGAAAGTTTATCTATGCTAGATGAAGTGTTGCTGCTCGAAATTTACCCTGCGCGTGAATTGCCTATGCCCGGAATTAACTCTCAGTTTTTGCTGGATAAAATTTCTCTCTCGAATAAAAAATTAGTGAGCAAAGAAGAGTTGTTGCAAGAGATTAAGCAACGTGATATTGAGGTAATGTTAACAGTGGGTGCGGGTGATATTGGTGCTATGGTAGACGATATTAAAAAAATAATGGAAGCGAAAGGTTAATGAAAAAGGTTAGAATCATATTGTGGATTTTGTTTGCGGTGGGCATCATCGTTGCGACTGGTTTCGTGGAAGCAGCCAATCAAGAGGTTCGTTGCCAAAAAGTAAATATTTTGATCGATGCGCCTTCTGGCAATTATTTTTTAGATGAGAAAGATGTGCGCGTTGCACTTAAACCCATAGCTGAAAAATTAGAAGGAAGAAAAATAAGAGATATTAACACTGGAGACGTAGAGAAGTTGATAAAAAATTTAGAGCCTGTGAGTAGCGTGGAATCCTTTGCTACTGTAGACGGACAGTTATTTATTAACATTTCGCTGAGAAAAGTTTTGCTGAGAGCTATTCCACAAAAGGGGAAAGGTTTCTACATTGACACCACGGGAGCGCGTATGAACTGGCTGCCGAAGTACACAGCGAGGGTGATTATTGCCACAGGAAATTTTTCGAGATACTGTGGAAGTCTTGATAGTTCTTTGAGTAAGAAAGATGAACCCAAAATTATTAGGGATTTATTTGTTCTCGGAAAATTTTTCGAGGCCAATGAATTTTGGAAAGCTTTTACCGATCAGGTGTATTTTAACGACAATGGCGATATCGAGATTGTTCCAAAATACGGCGACTTCAAAGTGGTGCTAGGCGACGTGTCTAACCTCGAGGAGAAATTCGCAAAGCTTGAAAAGTTCTATAATGAGGGTTTAAACAAAGAGAATATCGATGTGTATTCAGAAATTGTTTTAAAGTTTAAGGGTCAAATAGTTTGTAAAAAGAAAGCGTAATGGAAGCTTCAGAAATTGTAGTAGGTTTAGATATTGGTACAACGAAAATTGTATGCATTGTTGGTCGTAGAAACGAATACGGCAAAATTGAGATTTTAGGAATGGGCCGTTCCGAATCGGTGGGCGTTACGCGTGGGGTCGTTTCAAATATTGAGAAAACTGTAGCTTCAATCAAGGCTGCTGTTACCGAAGCAGAAAACCAAAGTGGTGTAGATATTCGTACGGTGAATGTTGGTATTGCCGGACAACACATTAAATCTCTTCAGCACCGCGGTATCAAAATGAGAAATTCTTTGGAAGAAGAAATTTCTCAAAAAGATATCGATGCATTAATCGACGATATGTACAAGTTGGTGATGCTGCCAGGTGAAGAAATTATTCACGTTTTACCACAAGAGTATATTGTAGATAGCGAAGTAGGAATTAAAGATCCTATTGGTATGTCGGGAGTGAGATTGGAAGCGAATTTCCACATCATTACCGGACAAGTTGCTGCCGTGAAAAATATTCACAAGTGTATTCAGAAAGCTGGATTAGAAGTGGTGGAATTGATATTGGAGCCATTGGCTTCTTCTGAAGCAGTATTGAACGACGAAGAAAAAGAAGCAGGTGTAGTGCTTGTTGATATAGGTGGTGGAACAACCGACATCGCTATTTTCCAAGAAGGAATTATTCGTCACACTGCCGTTATTCCATTTGGTGGTAACGTAATTACCGAAGATATTAAAGAAGGATGTACCATCATTAAATCTCAAGCCGAATTGTTGAAAATGAAATTCGGTTCTGCTTTGGCAAGTGAGAATAAAGAAAATGAAATTGTTTCTATTCCTGGTTTAAGAGGAAGAGAGCCTAAAGAAATCTCTGTTAAAAATTTGGCGCACATCATTCAAGCGCGAATGGAAGAGATTATCGAGAATATTTATTACGAAATAAAAAACTCAGGCTACGAGAAAAAATTAATTGCTGGTATTGTGGTGACAGGTGGTGGAGCGCAATTGAAACACATGGCTCAGTTGGTAGAATACATGACGGGTATGGATACGCGTATTGGTTTTCCAAACGAACATTTGGCCAAAGGCGCACAAGATGTAACGAGTCCGATTTTCGCAACAGGTGTTGGTTTGGTGATAAAAGGGTTGCAAGTAATCGACAAACAAAACGCTAACAAACCAAAAGTTGTTGAGCAACCTAAAGCGGCTGAAGAGAAAACAGAAGAAGAAATAGAAATGGAAAAAAGAACAGCTATTGCCGAGCATAGCTCGAAACAGAAAGGTTCTTTCTTTGATAAAATTTTACAAAAGGGAAAGCAATTTTTCGAAGAAGACGCTGAATAAAATAATAGTAGAATAATAAAGTATAAACAGAAATGATGATGCAATTCGATTTACCAAAAGACCAAAATTCAATCATTAAAGTGATTGGAGTAGGAGGAGGAGGAAGTAATGCCGTTAACCACATGTACCGTCAGGGTATCAATGGTGTTGACTTCTTAATTTGCAATACCGACCAACAAGCCTTAGATGCTAGTCCGGTACCAACCAAAGTTCAATTAGGAACTGCTCTTACCAGCGGTAGAGGTGCTGGTTCTATTGCTGAAGTTGGACACAACGCAGCTTTAGAAAATTATGAAGAGATAAGAGAATTGTTATCTAACGGAACACGTATGGTGTTCATCACTGCGGGTATGGGTGGTGGAACTGGTACAGGTGCTGCTCCAGTAATTGCTCAAATCGCAAAAGAGATGGGTATTCTAACTGTAGGTATCGTAACTTACCCTTTCCAATTTGAAGGAAAAAAAAGATCAAAACAAGCTGAAGAAGGAATCACTCAATTGAGACAAAATGTTGATACATTATTAGTAGTGTGCAACGATAAATTGAGAGAGATGTACGGTAATCTTTCGTTGAAAGAAGCCTTCGCAAAAGCCGATGATATTTTAACTACAGCAGCAAAAGGTATCGCCGAAGTAATTACAGTAACTGGATACATCAACGTTGATTTTGAAGATGTAAGAACAGTAATGAGCAACAGTGGTGTGGCGATTATGGGTTCTGCTAAGGCAAGCGGTGAAAATCGTGCTTTACGTGCGGTACAAGAAGCTATGGCTTCTCCGTTGTTGAACGACAATAACATTAAAGGTGCAAACTATATCTTGTTGAATATTACTTCTGGCATCAACGAAGTAATGATGGATGAGATTGCAGAGATTACCGACTATATCCAAGATGAAGCAGGTTCTACTGCCGAAATTATTTGGGGTACAGGAATGGATGAAACATTGGGCGACAATATCTCGGTTACTTTAATTGCAACAGGATTTAAATCGAGTATGCAAGTTGGTTCTGAGTTGGAAGCTAAACCTGCAAAAATTGTTCATGAGTTGAAGAAAGATGAGCCAGTTCAAAAAGTAGTTACTCCGTTGTTTGAAACTACAGCACCAGTGGTTGCTGCAGTTGAGCCAGTGGTAGAAAAAGTTGAATTGCCTGTTGCGCCAGTTTTTGCACAAGTAGAAACTCCGCAAGTAGAAGAAGAATTTACTTTTGAATTTGAAGTGCCAAGAGAACAAGAAGAAGTGGCGCAAGAGCAAGTGACCATGAGCTTCGATATTGAAGAGCCATTTGCTGAGCAAGATCAAGTAATTTCTTTCGAAGAAGAAAATACTTTACCTGAAGGTTGGGAAGTAAAAACAATTGCTAGCGAAGAAGTGAAAGAAGTTGTTTTCGAAACACCTTCTGAGCCTATCGTTGCTAAAAGATTGTTTGATGAACCAGTATTGGAATCTCCGGTGATTGAAACGCCGAAGGAACCATCTGTAATTTCGCAGCTTAAGAGAGAAGAATTTTCTTTGAACGACGACTTAGATACAGAAGAGCAAATGCGTCAGTCACAAGAGAGAATTATGCGTTTGAAAGCATTAAGCTACAGAATGAAAACTCCATCTGGAATTTCTGAATTGGAAAACGAACCAGCATATAAAAGAAAGAGCGTTAACCTAGAGAAAGTTCCTCATTCAAGTGAGTCACCAGTATCTCGTTACACTTTGTCTCATGATGAGCAAGAGGGTCCGGAAATCAGACCAAACAATTCTTTTTTACATGATAATGTAGATTGATTAAAAATGTAAATCATAAAAAAAATCCCTCGAAGAAATTCGGGGGATTTTTGTTTTCTCCCATTCCCTCTTAGAGAAGAGGGGTGTGCAATTGCTTGTGAAGTGGGAGGGAGATGGATTGTTATTCCTTCTCTCTGCAAAGTTTAGCGCTAGCGAACTTTGCTGAATTTTTTTTTAAGCTTTCAGCTTCGGTAATAATTTATCAATGCCAACTGCAAATTATTTCTATCTTTGATACTATCAAATGATACTATCAAAATGAAGCCTCCTTATGATATAACACCTAAAATTTTGCAATTGCTTACTCTTGTTTCTGAGTTGTTGGGCGAGGTAAATGCTAATTTCTTAAGTAAGCCATCTCCTCAATTGCGCAAGCAGAATATGATAAAAACCATTCATTCTTCTTTACAAATTGAAGGCAACACTTTAACCGAAGAACAAATAACAGCCATCATAGAAAACAAGCGCGTGGTGGGGCCGAAAAAAGATGTGCTAGAAGTGGTTAATGCCATTAATGTGTATGATGCTTTACGTGATTTTGATGCTTCTTCAGAAAAAAGTTTTTTAAACGCACATCAATTGTTGATGAATGGTTTGATTGAAAAGCCAGGAAAATACCGCACAAAAGGAGTGGGTATTGTGAAAGGAAAAAAGGTGGAACATTTGGCGCCTCCTTTTCAAAATGTTCCTTTTTTAATGAAGGATTTGTTTCAATATTTAAAAATCAAAGATGAGCTGACCTTAATCAAAAGCTGTGTTTTTCATTATGAGATGGAATTTATTCATCCATTTATTGATGGTAATGGTAGAATGGGACGCTTGTGGCAAACCCTTATTTTGATGCAGCAATATCCAGTGTTTGAATATTTACCTTTTGAAACTTTGATTAGCAAAACGCAAAAGGAATATTACAAAGCTTTAGCATTGAGCGATAAAAGTGGTAAATCAACAGATTTTATCGAGTATATGTTGAATGTAATTCATCAATCATTAGTTGAAATATTAAGTTACAAAGGCAAAATTTTTAAAGAAAGTGACCGATTAGAATACTTCTTTAAAAGCGGCAAAAATGAGTTTTCACGAAAAGATTATATGAGTACTTTTAAAGATATTTCTTCTGCTACTGCGAGTAGAGATTTGAAGAAAGGTATTGAGTTGAAGTTGTGGAAGAAGAGTGGAGATAAGAGTAGTACGGTGTATAAAATTTTAAAATAGTATTGTGAAAAAAACGAGAATAAGTACTTTGCTGATAGGCACGATAGCTGGTGTTGTGTATGCTTTTTTGGCGATGCTACTAGTTACTTCTTTTCATGAAAATGTATCGGTAGCCTATATTTTTATTTTACCAATTGTTTTAGGCGCAATACCTGTTTTTTTCTCTACCAAAGAACAACTGAATTCTTATACTACTTATCTTTTGTTGCCATGGGTAATAGTCATCACTTTTTTCTTTTTATCCTTCATAACAGGTTTCGAAGGGATCATTTGTTTGGTTGTAATTATTGGCGCATTCTTGCTTTTGGGTTCTTTGGGTGCTTATATTTTTCGTTTAATTAAACTAAAGAACGAAGGAAATGGAACCAAACTTTATCTTTCTTTGTTTTTGCCTTTTGCTGTTTTATTTATCGAAACAAATATGAAGAATAGAGATGATTTTTATACTGTCAAAACACGAATAGAGATTGATGCAAATCAATCAGTAGTTTGGCAAAACGTTAAAAACGTTCGAAATATTAAAAGCGATGAAATTGCAACTCATTTTGTGCATGTGATTGGAATTCCAAGACCTCTAGATGGGCAATTGAACTATGAAGGAGTTGGTGGGGTTCGCAACATCACTTGGGAGAAGGGGATTAAATTTGAAGAGAAGATTAAAACATGGAAGGAAGGAGCTGGTTTTTCTTATGATATTAATTTTGATCCTACATCAATACCTTCTACAACTTTAGATGAACATGTGATGATTGGTGGAAAATATTTCGATGTTGTGTCGGGAAGTTATGCTATCAAACCATTGTCTAATTTAAAAAGTGAAGTAACCCTAACTTGTACCTACAGAATATCAACTAGCTTAAATTTTTATAGTAAATGGTGGGCCGATTTTATTCTTGATGATTTTA
>JBMTCG010000023.1:0-35734 GCA_049430665.1 Flavobacteriales bacterium
TTGACACCTCGATTTCTCTATTTTTTATTAGTCCGATTTAACGGGGGGAGGTCAACTCTTTGGTGCAATATCCGCACAGGAAATCACATTCATTGGGTTCATGAAGGTTCATGTAAGTCTTTGGGTAACAAACAGGTAACAAAATTTCCAAAAAAAGGCAGAATTAAGCCAAATCAGATAGAAGTCGAATTGCAGTAAAACCTTTGTTTAATTAGGCTTTGCAGAAGTTTGTATGTGCCGGGGTACTATAACGAAAATTTTGTATCCAAAATTTTCGCAATGAAGATCTACGTTTGCTATGAAGAATAATGAGAGTGAGTGTGGGAGTTGGTTTGAGTGCTTAAGCAAAATCCTCTTTCTTCAAATCGCTAAACTTCTTTTTCCCTTTTAAGAAATACTGCTTAACAATACTTCTTTTATAGATTCTAGGAAGGTCTTTGTTTTTGATGGTGCGTTGAATATGTCGTCTTTTCTTGAGTGTTTTAGGTAGCGTAACATAAAAGCGCATGTGGGCGCGAAATACGGCGTAAGCATGAGTGAAGTCTCTATCGAAAACAAATTTAATGGCCGCCACTCCGTCTAAAATCATTTTGATTAATATGTTGGGAAATAAGTTTTTGGTGGGCAAATTTTTAACCAGCATGATTAGGTTGTTCCTAAAGTTGAGGTAAGGCTTCATGGGGTTATTCGATGGCAGGGTGCCTCCTCCAATGTGGTAAATTTTAGAATGAGGAGTGTACATTATTTTGTAGCCTAAATTCTTTATTCTCCAGCACAAATCAATCTCTTCTTGATGCGCAAAAAAATCTTCGTCTAAACCGCCAGCTTCCCAATATACGCTGCTTCTAACCATCATGCAAGCTCCCGTGGCCCAAAAAATTTCGTCTACTTCATCGTATTGTCCGTGATCCTCTTCTACATCTTGAAACAATCTTCCTTTGCAAAAAGGGAAACCCATATAATCAATGAAACCACCTGCAGCGCCAGCATATTCAAACTTTGTTTTATGGTCGTACCACAAAATTTTTGGTTGAGAAACGCCGTATTCTTTATTGCTTTCCATGAGTTCAAATAAAGGTTCAATCCAATGCGGAGTGACTTCGATATCTGAATTCAATAGGATGTAGTACGGCGTTTTTATTTGTTGTAAAGCGAGGTTGTATCCGCGCGCAAAACCTTCGTTACCAGGATTAATAATTATTTCAATCTCGGGATAATTGGCTTTCATAAAAGCCACCGAATCATCAGATGATTGATTGTCGGCAATCACAATATTGGCATAAGTAGGAAGGCTGTTTTTCAATACAGGAAGAAATTTCTCCAAGTATTTTTTACCGTTCCAATTAAGAATAACGATGGCAACTTTTATTTCGGGCGATGATGACATGAACGGTAAATATAGTTAAGATTGGCAGAACGCGAAAAGGTTGCATGAAAATCGTTGCCACAAAAAAAATCCTCCGTCGCAAAACGGAGGATTAAAGTATTAAGGTCGTATTTTTTATTCGTAAATAACCTCTACCCAGCCTGTTTTTTCTCCTTCATTGTTGCTGGTGTCGGTCCATTTTACTATCCAATAGTAAACGCCCGGAGAAACAGTGTTGCCGTTGAATTTACCATCCCATTCAGGTATAGCAAGGTTGTCGTTTTTAAACATTAATATACCCCAACGATCATAAACCTCAAAGTGTACTTTTTTAAGCTTATTAAGCGTTTCACTTTTTACAAAGAAAGGGTAGAAAGTTTCGTTTTTGCCATCACCATTAGGAGTGAATACGTTAGGGAAATCCCAAACCAATTCTTTACATTTTTCGCCAAGTGTAATAGATGCAGTGTCTAAACAACCACCGTTGTTACTTACAACTACTGTAACATTGCCTGCTGCGCTCACAATATATGTTGCGTCATCTGTTTGAATTCCGTTCCAAGTAATGGTAGTGAATGTGTCGGGAATTGAGATAGTGTATTTTTCACCTTCAGTAAAGCATTTAACAGTGTCGGCAGGAAGAGATACATTTGGGTTGGGAGAAATTGCTACCGTTGCGTTGTCGGTACCTTTACAGTTTCTTGCATCGGTTACTTCTACGGTATATACACCAGCAGCATTATATGTTTTACTTTGGTTTCCACTTACGTTATTCCATTTGTAGGTCAAGGGGTTTGTTTTTACACCTGTAACTGTTGCGGTTAAAGTAACTGGTGTTCCAGCACATGTGCTAGCTGGATTGTTTAGTGACACGTTTAATGGTGAGCCAGGATTCACTTCAACAAATACCGTATCTCTGCAACCATTGTTCCCTTCAATAATCACCCAGTGATTACCTGTAGTGGAGATGTTGTCGTTGGCACCTGTTGTAGCATCATCCCACAAATAATAGTTGTTGTTAGACGCCGGAGCACTAATATTTACTGCGCCACCTGCACAAACAGAAGTGTCGATAGGGGTAACGTTAGGCAATGATTTTTGAGTAACAACGATAGTGTCTATCGATATACAAGAATTTGATCCTGTAGTTGTTAAATAATAGTTGCCAGCTGATTTAACCATCTTGGTTGCATTGATTCCACCTCCTGGACTCCAAGAATAATCGTAAGGACCAACAGCTGCAGAGATTAGAACAGAGTCGCCAGCACAAAAATCGAATGTTTTATCAGGAGCATTAGTTGGAGAAGTTTTCACATTAACAATCTCGTTTGTGGTATCTTGACATCCCGGAAGTTGGTTACTCATCGTAAATACTACTTTATAATTTCCTGGATTGGTGTTTAGTTTAGTAGTGAAATTAGAACCAACGATAGTTGCGTTGGCTTTACCTGGTGCAGGAGGAGGGGTTGTGCCTATGGTCCACGTTCCTGTTCCGTCGGTGATTAACGTGTTTAAGTTGAGAAGGTCGCCCGGACAAATAGGTGCTGAAGGTGCGTTGGTGCCTATTGGCTGGCAGCATTTAGCTACTACCACAGTAACCGAATCTTCTTGCACACATGAGCCTGGCATTCCAAAATATACCTTAACCACAGTAGTGTCTTGACCGCTATTGAAAGTAGGGTCAAATGTTCCATGAGAATCAACATAACCAGCAGGAACAGATCTCCATCTTCCTGCAACGGAAGGGGTGGCGGTTAAGCTCATACATGGCAAAGATGTGTTGGTACAAATTGTATCTGCAAACGTTTTAGTAACGTCAACCTGCACGTTTCCTTTGTTGATGAAGGCAGGAGAAAAATACATTTGAGGTAGACCAGGACCAATACCTGCGCCTGAGTTATATTTATTAGCCGTAAAGTTCCAATTTGTTGAATTTCCATTAGGATTTCCAATTTCCGCTAACCATGGGCTAGAGAACCCATTAAAGCCATTGTATGGACAGTATATTTTACCGTTCGGTGCTGTAACCAATTCTCCGTAATAATTGGCTGAACCGTCCACTAAAGTGATAGCTTGAGTACAAATATCATATTGAAATAGATCTCCGTTAGAGAACTGCGTGTAGTAAAGTTTTTGGCCATCGGGAGAAAACTCAGTGCCATAATATGGAAGCGTAGTGGCAATGCCTTGGGAATTTGAAACTTTTCCAGTTTTAATATCAAAATCAAAAAGATATAGTCCCCAACCGCTACCAAATGCCATTCTGTCGCCATGAGGAGAAAAGGCAATAGTTCCTCTACTTTGCTCAGAATTGGCAACTAGTGTTGGTCCGAGAGTAGACGTAACGGGCGTGTTACTTACTCCTGTTGAGGTAAGAGCGAACGCATAAAAAATATTATTTCCAGCTCCATGCGTTACAATCCAAGTTGTATCGCATGATCCTGCGATTGCAAACATAGATTCAGTAGTTGGTGTTGTTACACCATTTAAGAGCACTTGGTTTTTTGAGGTTACTGTTCCATTTGCACCCACAGATAAATCAACAATATTGTAATGCAGACCATTGTTTGTACCTCCCCAATTTGTTAGCTGAAAAGCATCTCCTGTAGTAAATACGTAATATATATTAGGATTTCCAGGCATGTTGACTGTTACTACACCTTGAGGGGCACTTCCTTGAGCACCAGCAGGCTCATCACTTCCAATTATTCCACCCCCGTTAGTCATCAAGTTATGCGTTTTATCGTAAATATTGTTCCCATTTGAATAAAACAGTACATTTCCACTGCCATCTGAGACAACACTTGATGCTTCATAATAGAATGGTGTTGACTCGTTGTTTCTTTGAATCAACGTATTGCCCGAGAATTCTAAGCCAAGTCCTTTGCTCGGCCACCCCCCAAAATACCAAACTTCATTTTGTGCATTAACGTTCGCAGAAAGGCAAATTAAAGTAAAGGCTAACGCCTTAAGTAAATGTTTTTTCATAGTAAAAATTAGTACCCCTTTGTAATAATGCCCGCAAGATAAGTAAAAATGGGAAAAAATAAAATACGGGAATGACGCAATTACTGCGTTCTTACTAGTTTAGCTTTTTTAATTTGGCTGGTAACAGTAATCTCAATGATATATACTCCCGAGGCTATATTTTCATTGTTGTAATCTATGTTTGAAAGGTTGGTGAAGGTGCTTTCTTCAATTAGTTTTCCATTGGAATCGAATAGTTTAATGCTTCCCGAACTGAGCGCAGGTAAAATTATTTGTAAGGCATTTCCTTTTGCGAATTCTGCTGTGTTAACGATAAGTATTTCAGAGGAAACGGGAGTTGTGGTGCTGTCTTCGGTCTCAAAAAATC
Organism: Flavobacteriales bacterium; assembly: GCA_049430665.1. Classification (GTDB taxonomy): domain Bacteria; phylum Bacteroidota; class Bacteroidia; order Flavobacteriales_C; genus JAHEZL01. The sequence goes on from JBMTCG010000023.1 coordinate 4,722, forward strand.
CTCTTTCTTGTAATCTTTTGTAAATGATGTTGTGGTATTTTCCGTTAAATAAGGCGGTGTCGGCATCAATTAAGTTAAAAGCTGCGTCCACCATTGAAGTGTTAGTGCTTTGGGCATAAAGTGCTTCGAAAACTAGGCTATCTGTAGTTGCTCTTCCTAAATCACTATTGATTTGCATTAGGGCAGAAGACCACATTTCGCCGTCTTTCCAAAGATTGCCCTTATAATCTTCTGGATAATGTTTGGTGGTAGCGGCACTTCTTCCTTGCCACGAGCCGTTGTTGCCATCCCAATTGAAAACTTTAGTCCAGTTGTAAGAATTAATGTTTTTAGAATAAGAAACGGCTAAATAGTCGCCAAAACCTTCATCGATTGCTTTTCTTTCCTGACCTGCATTACTGTTCGGTGCCGCATTGGCCGATACAAAATGGCCAAATTCGTGAATAACAACATCTGCATCTTCGGCATCATCAATACCTCCTTCGCCAAAAAGGAGAGTGCTTGGTGTGGTGAACTCATCGAACGAAGAATTTTCATTTCCCGACCAAGCGTGAGGGTCGATATATAGCATTTTATTAACTAGAGAAGGGAAGCCTAAACCCAGAAAATAATTTCTTTCATTGCTTAAATGATAAAAAGAGTTGATGTCTTCAAATCCGTCTTGAGAGCGATTGAATGAGAAGGTGTCTATTTCAGATATCACCACATCGATATTAGGTGCATCTACATCTTTTATGAAGTAAAAATCATTCTCTAAATAAAAAGTGTCGTTTTCGAATTTAAGGGAGATGTCTTTCCATTGCAATTGGGCGTCTAGTGATGAGTTGGTAGCATCGTTATTGTCGTAATACGGTGCGCCGTAAGATGTTTGAGCGCTTGTTAAGGGGTCGGGATTGAAAACGCTTAAAGTAGCAATGGTATCTTTTTTACCTGAGTAAGAATGTTGGTCGAAATAATACAAAAGTTCACCCTTCAAATCTTTTAAAATTTCAAAATGCTCCTCTTTGCTTTTTATGGCTGGAATTAATATTCGATCTTCAGGAAAAAGGCAGTTGGCATTGGAAATTGAACCGGAAATATTTTCTTCGTTGAAGGTGAGAGCAACAACATCTATCACTTTTTTATTTTGTAAAACATTCACTTTTACCATGGAGCGATAAACTGGAATGTTGCCAATTTTTTGGATGAAACAATAGTGTTTTCCAGCGATGCTTTTTGTAGTGTTTAAAAACTCCAGATTGCTATTTGTGCCTTTTAAATCACTGAGCTGCTCTTCTAGATAAACAGAAATGAGTCTTTCATCTTCTGGAAATGAAGTTTTAGTAAATATGTAGTGTTTGGCCAAAACAGTATCGATATAAAAAACGGAGGCATTGCTTTCGTCTGTTTTTTGGGCCGAAAGAGATAGGCTAATCAATATAAAAAAAATGACTCTGTACATTTTAATTGTATGACGCTAACGTTTCTGATTAGTTGTTTTTAAATGATAATTAAAGCGATTGATAGTAAAGCTAAAAGAATTCCGATGTAATTGATTCGATTGAGCTTTTCCTTAAAGATAAAATAACCCACTAAGGCATTCACCACAATGATACCTAGGTTGGCCATTGGGAAAAGTTTAGAGCTGTCCCAACCCGTTTTTTCGCTCTCTTCTAAAGCCGATAAGAAAAAGAAAATGGAAAAGAAGTTAGGAATACCCAATAGAATTCCGCCAATAATGTCGCGTAGTTTAGGTGTAGATTTTTCTTTGATTGTTAGGTAAACCACATACATGAAGCCCAACACAGCCGCAATACCAAAGGTGCTTCCTGTAAACAATAGATTTTCGCCTTCTTTAATGTATTGAGTTTCACCAATGTGTAAAATGATGTCGATGGCCAATCCTGCGAAAAACAAAAGGATAGGTAGTTTTAGTTTTTTGCTTTCCAGTTTTTGTGTTCCTAATCCAGAGCTTAAAATAACTGCTACAATGGCCAACAAAACTCCAAGATTTTGTAAAACAGAATAGTGTTCTCCTAAAAAGAAAATTCCGAAAAGTATAGGTCCCACGAACGACATTTTGTTGGCAACGCTACTAATGGCCACACCTGCCTCCTGCGATGAACGCGCCATGATATTGAACGAAACGATGAATATGAGTCCGAGCAATAATGCCAACCATCGCCACTCTGCCACCACCAAAGCCGATACCACCTTACCGTTACTCATCATGAAGGCCAGCACAAAAGCAGTGATATAGTTGAAAACTATCGCTTTAAAAGAATCTACACGGTATTTCTCAAACAACTTAAAAGCAGTAAAAAGAAATGAAGAGCAAAATATGCCGGTGATGAGGTAAAAGTACATTTGTCGAAAGTATAAAGTTAAAAGGCAAAAGCCAAAAGTTTTGCGAATAGCGGTTCATATTTTGGCTTTTGCCTTTTAACTTTATACTTTTAACCGATGCGCTTCTTTATCCATCTTTCATATTGCGGAACAGCATACCACGGTTGGCAAAAGCAACCGAATAATATTACTGTGCAAGAGAAATTAGATTTTTGCTTAAGCAAGCTCATTGGCAAAGATATAGAAACTTTGGGCTGCGGAAGAACAGATAGCGGTGTTCATGCCATCGATTTTTACGCTCATTTTGATGTAGAAGAACAAAGTTTTATTGAAGAGGATTTGACTTTCCGACTCAATCGTTTTCTGCCGAAAGACATCACTGTAAAAAAGGTGTTTAAAGTACAAGATGATTTTCATGCTCGCTTCGATGCCAAATGGCGTGAATATGAATATTGGACTATCTTTCAAAAAGATGCATTTTTAATTGATAGAGCCTTACTTCTGCCTTCAAATGTTGATGTAAATAAAATGCAGGAAGCAGCCAGCTTGTTACCACATTATAACGATTTTCAATGTTTCTCTAAAGTGCATACCGATGTGAATAATTTCAATTGCACCATTCATTTGGCCGAATTTGAAAAGCGCGGAGATTTGTTGGTGTTTAAAATAAGAGCCAATCGTTTTTTACGAAATATGGTGCGTGCCATTGTTGGTACTTTGATAGAAGTAGGTAAGGGGAATGCGAGTATTGAAGAGTTTAAAAAAATTATTGAATCGAAAGATAGAAGAGAGGCAGGAACATCAATCGATGCACATGCTTTGTATCTTTCAAAAGTGGAATATGATTTTAATTCAAATAAATAGAAGTATGATGAAGAAAATATTTTTCGGGTCGATGATAATTCTCAGTGTTTTTTCTTGTGGAAATAGCAGTGAAACTGCCGCTTTGGAAGATAAAGAATCAACCGTTAACGTGAGTGCCTACAAAGACGAACAAGGAAATTTACAATGGGTGCGTGTAGACAACGGCGAGCAAATTGAAATAATGCCTTTAAGCGATTCTTTGGCTTTGCCCGATTCATTAAAGAACGAAGGTGTGCTTCTAGAATTCGTTGGTAACTATTACAAAGAAAAACAACCTTTTATAGTGCAAGGCGATACCTTCTTTTATAAAACTATTTTATACAAAAGTTTTGCTTTTAAAGGCAAAGGAAAAGTAGATGAGGCGGCATCAGTATCTGAAAATAGTGTATTGCCTTTTTCACAAATAGACACTACCAATTTCTTTCAATCTTTTGCAGCCTATGTGCAAAACGGAAATATTTATGAGATGATGAATTTTTACGATTCGGCCTATTATCAGCGTCGTTGTGTGCAAGCTTTAGCCAACGATACCGCCAAGTGTATGAATGAACAATATTGCGGTGAATTTTTAAAAGGAAATGATGGCGCGGTTAAATCGGGATGCATGGATTACAACGATATTGAATCGATAGAGTTTTTAGGTATCACCAACGAAATGGATGAAAATATTGCCAACTATAAAATTTCTTCAGCCGATGGTAGGGTAATTAAATTACGCATGTTTTACAAGAAAAAAATGAATGGTAAAAAGCCAAGTTATGCCATCATTGGAAATTAGATTCAATTAAAAAGAAAGATCAATATGAAGATATTATTCTCCTACGTAAAAGAACATAAAGCACTTTTGTTTTTCGCCTTGTTTTTAGCTACTATAAACCAATGTTTTTCCTTGTATGATTCTATCATTATTGGAAAGTTGTTGAATGAATGTGCAGTAGGCGTGGGCAATTTTAATGGTAATGAAGAGTTGTTTATTAAAGCAGTTATGGGTTGGTTGTTGTTGTCGATTGGCGCTGCAATGGTCTCTAGAATTTCAAAAAATTTTCAAGATTACTTCACCAATATTGTTATTCAAAGAACTGGAGCAAGAATGTACACAGATGGAATTCAAAAGGCTTTGCAATTGCCCTATCAAGATTTTGAAGATCAGCGTAGTGGTGAAACTCTGGGGAAATTGCAAAAAGTGAAGGCCGATTGTGAGAAAATTATCACACTTTCTATTTCCTTAATTTTTCAATCTATTGTGGGAATTGTTTTCGTAGTGGTTTATGCTGTGAATATTCATTGGTTGTTAGGGCCGCTTTTCTTGGCTACGGTTCCTGTAATTGCTGTAATAAGTTCGTTCTTAGGTAAGAAAATTAAAACCATCTCACGCCAAATTTTAGGGGAAACTACGGCGCTTGCTGGTGCCACCACCGAATCTTTGCGCAACATAGAATTGGTGAAAAGTTTGGGCTTAACCGAACAAGAAGTAAAGCGATTGAATGAAACTACAATTAAGGTTTTGGGTTTAGAATTGAAAAAAATTCGATTTATTCGTTCATTAAGTTTTATTCAAGGAACCACTGTGCACTTGCTCAGAACCTGTTTGGTTTTTGCTCTGTATCTTTTCATTTTTAAAGGAATCATCAAACCAGGAGATATGATTACTTTGATGTTCTTTTCATTCTTCCTTTTTAATCCTTTACAAGAGTTGGGTAATGTTATTGCTACCTACAACGACACCAAGGCATCTATGGATAATTTCAGTACACTGATGAACGCCAAAAGTGAAGACAAACCGGCTAGTCCGAAAACAATAGGAAGTGTTCAAAGCTTGCGCTTTTCAAATATTTCCTTCAAGCACCAAACAGCAAAATCTCATGCGATAAAGAATATTTCATTTGATGTGAAATCGGGACAAACGGTTGCTTTTGTTGGGCCCTCGGGCAATGGAAAAACAACTTTGGTGAAAATGTTGGTGGGCTTGTATCAGCCTGAGGAAGGCGATATTTTGTACAACGATAAAAACATGAAGGAAATCGACTTAACCGAATTGCGGCAGCAATTGGGTTTTGTTACACAAGATGCGCAATTGTTTTCGGGAACTATCAAAGATAATTTACTGTTTGTGAAGCCTGATGCAAGTGATGAAGAAATAAACAATGTATTGCAAAAAGCTGCTTGTCATAACTTATTGATGCGTGCCGAAAATGGTATCAACACCACCATTGGTGAAGGTGGAATAAAAGTGTCGGGAGGTGAAAAACAGCGCTTGTCAATTGCTCGAGCTTTATTGCGAAATCCAAAATTATTAATCTTTGATGAAGCAACTTCTGCCTTAGATTCCATTACAGAAGAAGAGATTACACAAACCATTAGAAATATATCTAATAAGCAAGATCAGATTACTGTTTTAATTGCTCATCGATTGTCTACCATTATGCACGCCGATAAAATTTATGTGCTAGAACATGGGCAAATTATAGAACAAGGCAAGCACGATGATTTATTACAAGAAAAAGGCTTGTATTACGCGATGTGGAGGCAGCAAATTGGAGAGAGAAAATAAAAAGTAAGTTTACTTTAGAAATTTCATGTATTTAAACACTATGGTATGTATTTGCATCTTTAAATTAAACTCCTTACTTTGGTAAAAAATAAAACATTTGTTGTTTAAAAATTTATCAAAATGATTTACTTCTCTTCAAACTTAAAGACCTTGCGTAAACGAAAAAAACGTTCGCAAGAGGATATGGCTGCTGAATTGGGCATAACGCGCTCTAGTCAGAGTGCCTACGAAGTGGGAAACGCAGAGCCTAATTTTGATACTCTAATTCGTGTTTCAGAATACTTTAAGTTCCCCATTGATATTTTATTGAAAGAAGATTTAGCAGCATATAGTGAATTGCGTTTGCAAAATATAGAAAGCGGACACGAAATTGACGTAACGGGTAAGAAATTACGCGTTTTAACTTCTACCGTTGATGGCAACAACGAAGAGAATATTGAGTTGGTGCCGATGAATGCTAAGGCTGGTTATACCGCAGGTTATGCCGACCCTGAGTACATTAAGGTGTTGCCTACTTTTCAATTGCCCTTTTTATCCAAGCAAAAAAAATATAGAACATTTCCAATTAGCGGCGATTCGATGCCTCCTGTCTCTAACGGTTCTTTTGTAACAGCAGAGTATGTTCAAAATTGGGAATACATTCAGTCGGGTTATCCTTACATCATCATCACCAAAGATGATGGTATTGTTTTTAAAGTCGTGTACAATCACATTAAGGACAAAAAAACTTTGTTATTGTGTTCTACCAATCCCGATTATCAGCCTTACGAAATATCAATAGGCGATATTTTAGAAGTTTGGAAATTCACTAACTACATTAGTTCTCAATTGCCAGAACCTAATTTGTCTCGAGATAAGCTGGCAGAAACTGTTTTGCAATTGCAAAAAGATATGGCTTTTTTAAAGAATAAAAGTTAAACTTCTGTTAAGGTTTTTGGTATAAGGATTATTGTTGAATATATAGTATTTTCAGCATTAATCTTAATACCTTTAAAATCTTTGAGAACTGTAATAATCATATTGATTCTTTTTTCTTTTCGAATTTCATTCGCCCAACGTCATGTGGTGATGAATGGTTATGTTTTTGATTCTATTAGTAAAGAAAGTTTAATAGGTGTTTCTGTTATAGATGAAAAGACACATGCGGGAAATGCTACTAATGCCTTTGGTTTTTATTCTCTTTCTTTCAAAAGCGACACTGCTTTTATAAGCTTTAGTTATGTGGGCTACAAAACAGTGTACCGCAAATTTAAAATTAGCAATGATACCAGCTTGAACATAGCTATGGTGGCTGGCGCTGTGCAACTCAACGAGATAAAATTAAGTGTGGTAAAGAAGAAAGTAGACAATGGTGCGGTACTCGGTCAAATAAATATCGATCCCAAGAAACTGCACGTCATGCCCTCTTTTGCAGGTGAAACCGATCCTTTAAAAATTATGCAGTTGATGCCAGGGGTGAAAGCCGGACAAGAAGGTACCAACGGTATTTACGTTAGGGGAGGGAATGCTGATCAGAATTTGATTTTGTTGGATGATGCGCCGGTTTATAATCCCGGACACCTACTAGGTTTTTTCTCGGTGTTCAACAACGATGCAATTAAAGATGTTAAGTTGATTAAGGGTGGTTTTGATGCACAGTATGGCGGTAGATTGTCTTCGGTAGTAGATATTAGAACAGAAGATGGTAACATGCGCAAAACTGAGCTTGAGGGTGGAGTAGGCTTGCTTTCTTCGCGTGTTACATTGCAAGGTCCGATAAAAAAAGATACCATTTCATACATGATTGCTGCACGACGCTCGTATGTTGACCAATTATCGAAACTAATTAAATTTCCTGTTCCTTATTATTTCTATGATTTAAATGCAAAAATCAATTACAAAATCAATAGCAAAACCCGACTCTATGTAAGTGCATACTACGGTAATGATATTCTTAATATTAGTCAGGATAAAAAAGAACAGTACGGTACACTTTCGGGTTTCGGATTTAATTTACTCAATTCCACTGCCACAGTTCGTTTGAATAGAGAGCACAGTTCTAAATTGTTTGCGAATTACGCTTTGATAACGACCGGATTTAGTTATGACGTGAGCGGACAGTTCACAGGTAATTCCATTTTGGTGCGCTCTACCATTAGAGATTGGGGTGGAAAGGCCGATTACAACTATTATGTAAGTAATAAACACTTTTTGAAGTTTGGTTTCTCTGCTATTGCGCACGTATTTACCCCTAATTTTATTAGCACCAGCGGTGAAATCACAGAGTTTATTAAAAGCAGAAAGCCTATACCTATTTATATGACAGAATATGCTGCTTACATTTCTGATCAATATAAGTTGAGCAAAAGATGGATGATAAATTATGGGGTTAGGACTTCTGGTGCTGTGGTGCAAGACACACCTTATATTGGTTTAGAGCCTCGATTGAGTTTGGCTTATCAGGTTAAATCTAATTTCTCTATTAAAACAAGTTATTCCAGAATGAGTCAATACATGCATTTGGTGTCGAGTTCAACAGTGAGTTTGCCTACCGATTTGTGGTATCCAGTGACCAAAGTTGTGAAGCCTTTGTATAGCGATCAGTATTCGGTTGGTGGAGAATGGTCTATCCCTAAAACATCATTGCGATTTATGGCCGAAGGTTATTATAAAAAGATGTACAATGTAATTCAATATAAAGAAGGGGCAGAAATATTATTGAATGATAACTTTGAACAAGAAATTTTGTTTGGCAAAGCCGAAGCTTACGGCGCAGAATTTTTCTTGCAAAAAAACGCAGGTAAATTAAATGGATGGGTGGCTTACACTTTATCATGGTCACTCAATTATTTCGATGAATTAAATGGAGGAAAAGCTTTCTATTCTAAGTTTGATAGACGACATGATGTATCGATAGTGTTGAACTATGCGCCCACCAAGAAATGGAATTTTTCTGCAGTTTGGGTGTATATTACGGGAGCAAGGTTTACGGCGCAAATCGGACAGTATTTTGTGCCCAACGCATCGCTTACTGATGTTAATGTGGTGCCAATTTATACCGATAGAAATGCGGTAACCATGTCGCCAACACATCGCTTAGATGTGAGTGCTACTTACTTTTCGCCGCAAGAAAAGAAATTCAAATATGAATTGGTAATGGGCGTTTATAATTTGTACAATAGGGCTAGTCCGTTTGTTGTTGAAATCGGACGGTCTTCCAATGGTTCTCTTATTTATCAGCAACCTGGTTTGTTTGGAACTGTGCCTTACTTTGCATTTAATTTTAAGATATAATGAAAATTAAAATCCTCTATATCGCATTGGTTTTGTTTGCTTTTTCTTGCAGGCCCAAACCTCTTGAAATTACTTTAGATGCTGCGCCTCAAAAATTGGTGATTGCTTCTCAAATTGTTCCCGAAACGGTTTTGGGGGTTTTGGTTACGCGCACTTTTCCGGCCTTAGAACATGATATTTTTGTTCCTGGTACCAATAATGTTTCTCAAGGTTTTATTGATCAGGTGATTGTGAAGAATGCAATTGTTACGGTGAGTTATGCGGGTAAAACAGATACTTTATTTGCGGTTGATACTATTCCTGGATTATATGTAAGTGTTTCCACTTTGCAAATCCCTTATGAAAAATATGAGTTGAATGTGTACGATCCGGTGCTTAACGAAAGTGTAAGTGCAATTTCTACTATGCTCAAGGGAGTTGAGTTTGATACGGTTTATCCTGTGGTGCAAAATGACAATTCGGTGCGTTTGAAATATGCATTTGATGATTTTGTTGGTCCGAATTATTATTTACTAAATGTATACAAAGCCAGCAGTAATAATAACTTGGCTAATCTAGATGTAAATTCTTTTCCTTTTGCATCGGGCAAGAATGAACTCATTCAGTCGGTGTTGATAAACGATATAGTTTACAATACCACTTCTATCTCTTCAGAAATTGAATTGAATGGTATTGTTAGTTCAGATACGATAGGAGTTACCTTGGCTCATATTTCTGAAGGATATTATCGGTTTTTAAGTGCGCAGGGAAAGATCAATGGGTTAATCGGGCAGTTCTTTCGTGAGCCAGTTAATGTGCCAACGAATGTCACGAATGGCTACGGCTATTTTAGTGCTTATGATCCCGATGTGAAGGTGATAGATGTTAATCAGTATTGATAATTCAAAAAAAAAATCCCGAAGTAATTCGGGATTTTTTAGTTATTCGTAAACGAATATTAATGTTTCGATAAGTAATCAGCTACACCTGCAGCGTTTTCTTTCATTGCATCTTTACCTTCAGTCCAGTTAGCCGGACAAACCTCGCCATTTTTTTCGAAGAAGTTTAAAGCGTCAACCATTCTTAATGCTTCGTCGATGCTTCTACCTAGTGGGAAGTCATTTACCACTTGGTGACGAACAACTCCGTTTTTGTCGATTAAAAACAAACCTCTGTATGATTGAGGAGCACCTTCAAAAGTAGTTTCGCCGCTTTCGTTAATGCTGTATTCACCAGCCAATACATCGTAGTTCTCTGCAATTGATTTAGATAAGTCGGCAACCAATGGATAGGTTACACCTTGAATACCACCTTGTTTTTTAGGTGTGTTTAACCACGCCCAGTGAGAATATTTTGAGTCAACTGAACAACCAACAACTGCTGTGTTTTTGCTTTCAAAATCAGCAAGTCTTTCTTGAAAAGCGTGTAATTCTGTTGGACAAACAAATGTAAAATCTAAAGGGTAGAAGAAGAATACTACGTTTTTCTTTCCGATGAATTGTTCCAATGAGAAATCACTAACGAATTCTCCGCCGTTTACTACAGCGTTCGATTTAAATAAAGGTGCTTTTTTACCTACTAATACTGCCATGATTTTAATTTTTTGGTTATGAATTTAAAAGTATAAGAAAAACTTTCTATTGCAAGTTCGTTTTGATAGATTTTAATGATGTACCAATAAAGCCGCTGCCAAGCCTAAAATGATAACACCCATTTTCACTAAGTTGAATTTATGCGAATCGGCCGATTCGAATAATATGGTGGTGGAGATGTGTAACAATATTCCTGCTACTAAGGCTAAAGGAATGGCTAGGTTTTCGGGAGATATAAAAATGATGTTGGCTACTGTGGCGCCTAGCGGACTCAACAAAGAAAAGACAACAAGGATGATTAATGTTTTTAAGTTGCTTATGCCCGAATGTTTGAGCATGCTGGTAAGTACAATGGTAATAGGTACGTTGTGAATTAATATACCTGTGATTAAGGCGTGATGCAAAGATTCGTGTGCTTCGTGTGTGTGTTCGTTCAAAGGCATTCCTTCAATAAAGGCATGTGTCCCCAAACTAAATAGAACTGCGTAAGGAATTCCATGCTTATGGTGATGTGAATGGCCGTGCTCAATCCCCCCTGAAAATACGCCCAACACCAACTGTAATAAAAAGCCAACGATTACGAAGAGTCCGGTGTACTCTATATTAAGTTTGTAACTCTCTGGCAAAATTTCGGTGAAACAAATGGCAATTAGAAAGGCGGCACTAAAGGCATTAAGCAATTTGGTGGTATTTACCGACAGGCTTTTACCGTAGAGAAAAATGGTAGCCACCACCATCACGGCAGCAATTAAAATAAAATATTCGGCGTTGATCATCATAATTTGGCTGCCAAGATAATTAATCTGTCTGATTCTTCTGTAAATGGCATCAGTTCATAATTGCCATAGGTTTCTTTAATCTCAAACCCCGATTTTTCTAAAAGTCTTTTAAAATCGGCTAATTCAAGCAGTTCTACCTTTTCTGAGTAGCTAAATTCTTCATTGTTTTTTTTGAAATGAATTTCTTTAACAATGCAATTGTTTTCTATTCTTCTGCTAAGATTAAAGGTAATATCGTCAATCACCTTAGTCTCTTGAGCCACCATTTTATTTCTGGTTTGAATGGAATTCATGAAGTCGATGACTAGTATTCCATTTTTTTTCAATGCTTTATTGGCCGATAATAAAGCGTTGATGTTGTCTCTTTCGTTATTAAAATAGCCAAAGCTGGTGAAAAGATTTAGCGCAAAATCGAAATAGTTGGTGTAAAACAATTTACGCATGTCGTGCACATAAAAATGCAGGTTTTCTTTTTCTAGTTTTTTCGCTTCTTCAATGCTGTTGGTCGATAAGTCGTAGCCAATTACCTCAAACCCTAAGTTGTTGATTACCTCAGAGTGACGCCCTTTTCCGCAGCAAATATCAAGAAATTTAGCGCTTTTCTTTTGCGTTAAATGAGGAACGAGTTTTTGTAAGAAATTAGAGGCTTCCTGCTCGTTTCTATTTTTATATAGTTGATGGTAATAAGAGGTGTTAAACCACGATTCGAACCACTGCATTTTGTAAAATGTTTTGGCGAAAATACGATTCCCTAAACTAAAAGCGTTGAATATTTTGAAAATAGCCGAAATTAATTAGTTTTGCTAAAGAGTGAAACCCAAATGAGTTTCGAGCGTTCAACGACAAAATGCACACTAGTGAGTAACATTTCAGAAAAGACCGCAATTAAGTTTGATATCTACAGTTTCTATAAAAAAATGGAGCACAACGATATCATGCTGTCATTTAAAGGGGATATCACTTCCGAACTCCTTTCTTCCATGCTTCAAATCATGGAAACCAAACTCGAAAATTTAGACGAACAGCCAAAAGTTAGAAAGAAAGTTTACAACGTTTTGGTAGAATGTCTTCAGAATTTATACCACCACAGAGACGAGATGAGAGCTGATATGTCGGGTGACGAAGCTAAAAAACAAGCCATTTTCATGATTAGCAAAAATGCAGTTGAATACAATATTATGACGGGTAATTTTGTGCGTTCAGATAAAGTGGCGAGTTTGCAAGCACGTATCGACAAAATCAACGCAATGGATAAAGATGAGTTGAAACAGTATTATCAAGATGTGTTGAGTTTAGAAGGATTCTCGGAAAAAGGTGGCGGGGGACTAGGGTTTATTGATATAGCAAGAAAAAGTGGTCAGAAATTGAACTACGAATTCTTAAAAATCGACGAAAACTTTTCATTTTTCAGTTTATATATTAAAATTTCACAATAGTTTATGGACAAAATTACAATTGAAGGAACATCGAAAACGCCCACTATTATTTTCGATTCAGAGGCGGGATTGTTAGAATTAAAAGGAAGATCTATTCCAGAGAACTCAATTGAGTTTTATAAACCTGTAGTAGAATCTTTGGATAAATATTCACATGAGCCTAAAGACAAAACAAGCGTAAATATTCAGTTGGAATATTTCAATACCAGTTCATCTAAATGTATTCTCGATTTATTTAAGAAATTAGAATCTATTCATAAAACAGGTAAAGATGTGGTTATCAACTGGTTTTACGAAGAAGATGATGAGGATATGTTAGAGGCAGGTGAAGATTATCAAGCCATCATTAAGGTGCCTTTTAAAATGATTGAGGTAACAAATTAAGAAAACATAGAAATTTGAATTCCCCTTTTGGCTAAGCTAAACGGGGATTTTCGTTTTTACACACAGGCTGTTAATTTCTTCGTTTCCCCTCCCTTTGCATACTAATCATTATTAATTACCTTCACCGCGCTTTAAAAAAAGAGGAAATGACCTTTATTAATGTAATACTTCTTCTGTCGGCTTATATTCTTGGCTCTATACCTTCTGCGGTATGGATAGGGAAGTACTTTTTTAAAATTGATGTGAGAGAATACGGTTCTGGAAATGCTGGAGCAACCAATACATTTAGAGTTTTAGGTAAAAAGGCAGGGATTCCGGTATTGATTATTGATGTTTTAAAGGGCTTCGTAGCCGTTAAGTTGGCGCATTTACAAAATGTGTTTCTTGACAATGTTGTTAATCCTAATCCTTTTATGAATTTAATGCTGGCGCTAGGTATTGCTGCGTTGTTAGGGCATATTTTCCCTGTTTTTGCGGCTTTTAGAGGGGGGAAAGGGATAGCCACTCTGTTAGGGATTGTTTTTGCTGTAATGTGGAAAGCGGCTCTGATTGCTGTAATTTTATTTTTAATTATTCTGATTATCTCCAAATATGTGTCGTTAGGTTCGATGTTGGCTGGATTAGCTTTTCCAATTCTGATTATTTTCATTTTTGAAGATCAGGCACCATCGTTAAAAGTTTTTTCAGCAGTCATTGCGGTTTTGGTTTTGGTCACGCATCAAAAAAATATTACGCGTTTAATTCAGGGGGTAGAAAATAAAACGCACTTGTTCAAAAAGAGAACTTAATGCTATTTTGCTAGTGTATATGACTTAGGGTGTCGTTTCGCTTACTAAAATTGTTACTTTTGTTCAGATAGGTCGTAAGAGCTACAATAAATTGAATTCTAATCACAATACATCGTTTCCTTTACCGGTAAAAAATATTTATCGGACACTAGTATTGTTTCTCATTGTGGCTGTAGGTGTTGCTTTTGGCGATGGCTTTAAATCGGAAGCCGACATGATTAAACATGCCGAAAAACTATTTGCAGAAAAAAAATATTCTGAGGCTTTGGAGTTTTATGCTCAACTGGTAAGTAACCATTCAGATAATGCCGATTATAGCTATAAATATGGTACTTGTTTGTTGCATGCAGGCGCCGACAAAGAGGAAGCACTTAAGTTTTTAAAGTTCTCGGTAACGAAACCTGGCATTGATCCTATGGCCTACTTCTTTTTGGGGAAGGCTTACCAGCTCAATTACTATTTCAAAGAGGCAATAAAATCTTATACAGATTTTAAAGGAAGGGCTCCGCTTAAAGTGTCGAAAGATTATGATGTAGCTCCATTGATTAAGCAATGTGAAGAGGGAAAATCGGTGATACAAGATATTCAGTCGATTAATGTTTTGAGTAAAAAAGAAGCGTCAAGAGCAGAGTTTTTTAGAACGTATGATCTCGGACAATTCGATAGAAAAATCATCGTGAAACCCGATGATTTTAAAACCAAATTAGATAAAAAGTTAAGCGAATCTTCACTTATTGTGCACAGTGCCAGCGTGCAAGAGGTTTATTTTTCTAGCTATGGCGAAAAGGGGGAGAACGGTAGAGATATTTATAAAGTGGTGTTGTTTGCCGATCAAACAAAGAGCGCTCCTTTAAATGTTGGTCCGAGCATTAACACTCCCTTCGATGAAGATTATCCTTATTTACATCCTAATGGAAGAATTTTGTATTTCGCTTCTAAAGGTCACAATAGCTTAGGCGGTTATGATATTTATCGATCAGAACTAGATACCAATACCAAGTTGTGGGGGCCGGCGGTGAACCTTGGTTTTGCCATTAACTCGCCCGATGACGATATTTTGTATGTTACCGATATGGCCGAAAATGTGGCTTATTTCGCTTCATCTCGCGCCAGCGCCAAAGATGAAATAACGGTTTTTAAAATTATTCCATCCAAAGAAAGAATCGAAAACACCATCATTAAAGGTGATTTGGTAGCAGAAGCCAACAAACAAAAAAATGCTACCATTACAGTGACGAATGCCGAAACAGGGGAGTTGGTAGGTGTTTTTAAATCGAATCCACAATCGGGCGCTTACTCCATGACTTTAGCTTCGAGTAAGAAATATAAGTTCAGCGTTGTTGCTCCAGGTTACGCGCCACATGAAGAGTTGGTGGATTTGCCATCTAAAAAAACAGCACCTATAGTTAATCAAAAAATTCAATTAAAGAAGACGCCTTCAGAAGCAATGGCTGTTACCAATACTTTTCAAACGAAAGTGGATGAAGTGGCCTTTAATGAGGTGTATAGAAAAAGCGCTTCTTTAGATGTAAATACCAACAAAGATGTTGGATTTAATACTGCACCAATCAAGAAAACTGAAACTCCTAAGACTGTTGCTCCTGTTGCCGAAGCCACTCCTGTAACCACCACTAAGGCAGTGGTTACAGATAACACTATGGTGGCCGAAGCTAACGATGAGGCTTTAGAATTAGAGAAAGAATACAATAAATTGAAGGAAGAAACAGAAGCTGCCGATTATGTTTATAGAGTGAAGAATGATGAAGCCAATGAGGCTAAACAAGAGATTGTTGATTTAACGCGTCAATTGAATCAAACCAACAATGCGGAAGAAAAGAAAAAGATTCAATCTGAAATAGACAACAAAGTAAAAGATTTAAGAAAGAAAGCGCGTGAAGCCAGTATTACTGAGCATTATGCTGAACAGAAGAAGACTGAAGTCAAAAACAAAAAAGAAGAAGCAGATGCAGCTAAGCAATATGCTGCCGTGATTAAAGAAGCTACTGAAACCAAAAATTCTGATGCGGCCATTGCCAAGTTAGAAGCACAACGAAAAAAGTTAGATGAAATTCAAGAGCGCAATGCACAGAGCAGCGAAGTAAGTATGCAGCAATCTTTGGCTGCCACCAAAGCCAATAAGGACCAAGAAATAAAAAGTACAGAGACCGAGATTGCTAAGATTGATGCTGCAATTAAAATGATAGAGGCCGATCAAAAGAATTTGAAAAAACAGATTGATGCTACTAAAAATCAGCAAATTAAAGATGAGCTGACTTTGCAACTAAATGAAACGAAGGAAGAGTTGGCTGCCCGACAATCGGATAAAATGATAGCTGAAGCGCAATTGGCAGCAATTAAATCGGAAACTGTTGAAGAGTCGCAGGAAACACAAGTTATTGCTGATTTGCAGCAGGAAGTGAACACCGTAAAAACACAAGATGTGGCGGTGTTGGAAGCCGAACGTAAAAAACAAATTGCAGCCGAACAAAAAGCAAAAACACAAACTCCAGTCGCAAACACCACTACTACAACTGCAGCAGTGCCTAACACCAAAGAAGATGTATCTCAAACCTTGGCCAAGCTAGATACAGTTGGCAAGAAAAGCAATCCGGCAGAAAAGTATAACGATGAAATGGCCAAAGCTAAAATGACCATGGACTTGGTGAAGTCGATAAAAGAAGAGCAAGCTATTTTAGAAACTGCGTTGAAATCGGCTAAATCAGAGACGGCTAAAGCTCAAACCCAAAAGAAAATTGACGATTTAAAACTAGAGCAAGAGAAGAAAAATAAAGAGATTGCTGCCTATGTAGCCAACGCTAATAAAATCAAAGAAGAAGCAAAACTTACTCCGCAGCAAATTGCCTCGGCTCCTAACAAGTTAGATGTAACTCAGATAGCAGCAGTAGAAAATTATAGTAGTTCAACAGTAGCTTCTACAGAGCCTGTTACAACGCCTATTGCAACAACTGCGACAACCACCACCACCACAACAACTACAAAACCTGATGTCGTAACGTCTCCTATTGTTACCCCAGTAAATCCAGTAAGTGCAGCTGTTTCTACTCCGCCAGTTGTTCCACAGGATACGGTTAAAACAAAAGAAATTTTTCCGAGCGGAGTTACTGTTGACAAAGCAACGCCCGAGCAGAAATCTGCAGCCTCTTTAGCTGCTTTTGGTATCAAAACTCAAAACGATACCAAGTACAGTTCTACGCCAGCGGTAAACACCAATTTAGACAATGCGCGAAAAGCAGAAAATGAAGCCTTGAATTTATTCACGCAAGCCGAACAGAAAAGAAAAGAAGCTGCTGCTACCACCAGTGCCGAAGAGAAAAAGAAACTAAACAAAGAAGCTGAAGCATTAGAAAAGTCGGCAAAAGAGAAGCAATTAGTGGCATCTGATAATTACTTTTTAGCCAATCGTGCCGAATACGATAACAACCAGGCAATTATCAAACAAGCCATTCAGCAAGGTAAGTTAAAAGTTGATTCAACTAAATTAACGGAAGTAGAAAACATTTGGTTAAAAGATTTGATGGTGCGCGATAAAGTAAAAACGGCTAAAGATTTTAATGAAAAAGTTACGCTCATTAACGATGCATCTCAAAAGGAAGCATCGCTTATTCAGCAACAACAAGAAATAATTAAAGGCATTAAAGAACCTGCTGTTGTAGCTGTAAATACGCCTAAACCTGTAAGTGGAGATACTACTCAAAAAGTTAATTCTACTGTTGTTCAAAGCACTCCAGCTAAGGTGAACGAGGCTTTTGGTGTAGCGCCAACTCAACATGAATATAGTAAAGATGAGCAAGTGCAAACTTCTTTGGCTGCAGTAAATTCGTTGGAGGAAGATGCCACTAAAAATTATGATGAAGCGCAGGCATTAAAGCAACAAGCTGCCGCGAGTACTAAAAAATCGGAGGCAAAAAAATTGAACAAAGAAGCGGTTAAAAAAATCAAGTTGGGCCGAGCTAAAATGAAACAAGCTATGGCCAAAAGAGGTGAGTTGAACAAAGCCGAACTGCAAGCCAATAAATTAGCCGTACAAGAGGCTGTTGAGAAGAAGGGATTGGTTTTAGATGAACAAAAAAACAAAGATTTAAAAGCTGCTGAAGAACAATTTAAAAAGGGAGAGGAGTTGAGGTTGAAGGCTAAGAAAACAAAATCGTTTGCAGGACAAACAGATCTTAACAATCAGGCCAATGCTTTA
This sequence comes from Flavobacteriales bacterium, assembly GCA_049430665.1. GTDB lineage: Bacteria > Bacteroidota > Bacteroidia > Flavobacteriales_C > JAHEZL01. The sequence goes on from JBMTCG010000023.1 coordinate 22,903, forward strand.
GAATCGGGAGCTTTAGAAGCACAACGTAAAGTAATTGATGGTAAAGACGATAAAACTCCTGCAGTAGTTAAGGTTTCTCCAGCCGATTCTATCAAAGCCAAAAACATAGCGCTTAAAGATTCGGTTAGAAGCAATCAGCAAGCCATCGACCAAAATCAAAACAGAATCAATGTAGTACAAAATGATGCTCTAACTCCGCAACAAAAAGAAGAGGTAATTAAATTACAAAAAGAAGTAAATGCTTTAATTGCTCAATCAAAAGAACAAGAGATAGAGGCGGCAAATACACCAAATCCTGAGCTGTCTTCTGCGGTTTTAAATCATGCAGATGAATTGAAAAAACAAGCGCTTGCTAAGCAACAACAAATTTTAGCCATTAAAGAAAATAAAACGCCTGCAACTCCTGTAGTTGCTGCCACCACCACCACCACTTCTAATGCCACTAAAAAAACACCAGAAGCTACCAAAGAATACGGCGCTATGTTAACAGAAGCGCAAGTGATAGAAAAAGAAATTGCGGCTGAAGTAGTTAAGTATATTGAGCTTAAAAAAGAAAGTAAGAGTTATCAAGTTCAATCGGAACAAGCATTGGCAAAAGGCAATACAGCAGAAGCTGAAAGATTAAAAAAACTAGCCGATCAAAAAGAAGAGCAAGCTCTGCAATCTTCTATGGTGATTGATAATTCTCGTTTGGAAGCAAAATCAAAAAGAGAAGAAGCGAAGTTGTATTTACAAAGTTTAAATCCGCAAGTAGCCAAAGAGGTTGATGCTAAATCTGCTGATAAGAACACCCAGACAGATACTTATTCAAGTTATAAAGAGAAGTCGGATAAAGACATTGCCGCAGCAAATCCAACCACACCAAATACGCCTAATCCGGTTCAAAATACGACCGCTGCACCAACAAAAATTGATGTAGCCACTTCACCAATTTTTGGTGGTAAAACACAAGATGTACAAGGCGCCGTAATTAAAGATCAGTTTGCAATACAAGCCAATGTTGCTTATTCGGCAGCGCAACCTATTCCTGTTGATGTGCCTTTGCCCGAAGGATTGGTGTACACGGTACAGGTGGGCGCTTTTAGAAATCCGATTCCACAAGATTTGTTCAAAGGTATTTCTCCTTTGTTTGGTGAAAAAACACCTATGGGTTTCATAAGATATACTGCAGGTACTTTCCGTTCGTTTAAAGCTGCGGCGATTGCGAAAGATAAAATCCGACAAATGGGTTATCCCGATGCTTTTGTGGTGCCTTATTATAATGGCAAAAGAATTTCAATGGATCAGGCCGATCAGGTAACTGCAAAAGCCGATGTTCAAACTCAAAACGCATTGCAGGTGATTGAGGCAAGAGAGGTAGAAACCATCAATAAAGTGGAGGTTAAAAATCCGGTGGCTATCGCACCAAACGCTGCCGATAATCCTGTGAATAAAGCACCTAGTATCGATGTGGCTTCAACTGATAAACTTTTCTATACCGTTCAAATTGGAGTGTTTTCAAGAGAAATTAAAAAAGGAAGTATTTACGATATGCAGCCTCTAAATGTGGAGAGAACAGCGAATGGTTTATTACGATATTCGGTAGGTAAATATGATGATTTAGCAGCAGCGAATAAACGCAAAGCGGAGATTAACGCTGCTGGTATTGCAGATGCATTTGTAACAGCTTATAAAGGCGGACAAAGAATTGCGGTGGCCGATGCGCAAAATACAACAGCTACTCCAACTACCAACACAACTCCAACTACCACAAGCACAAATGCTGCTGGTATTTCATTTAAAGTGCAAGTAGGTGCTTACGCCAAAGAAGTTCCTGTAGAAACAACTACTTTATTCTTTAATCTTCCTTCCAAAGTAGAATACTATAAAGATGCTAATGGAATTACAATTTTCAACGCAGGTAATTTTACGAATGTAGAGGAGGCTCGTAAGTTGAAAGACCAGGTGGTGGCTGCAGGTTTAAAAGATGCTTTCCTTGTTGCTTATCAAGGTAAAGAAAAAATATCTGTTGATAAAGCCTTAGAACTACTTAAGAGATAGTGAGTTATTCACAATTGAGAACTAAAATTCTTAATAAAAACATTTTGGTATCCATATCATTTCCCCTTATCTTACCGTTGTTATAACTCACCATTATAACACAAATAAGTTCAAAGACTTTAACCTAAAACAACAACTATGCGTCTTGAACCTTTTATTTACGCTTTGTTCTCGTTGGTATTAATCCTTATCATGATTGGGAATTAATGCTGTAAAGATTTAGCGGTACATTGCCTCGAATGATATTCGGGGCAATGTTTTTTTGTGACAATGACTATATTTGTCTTTTGCTGGATGTTGTAAAAATTACTTTATTTGTTTTGCATGAAAAAGACGATTGTCATTCTTTTATTTTCTGTTTTTACTTTAGGGTTGAAAGCTCAAAGGGTAGATTCTATCTCTATTTTCTTTAAGTCAAATGAATTTCGCTTGTCGAATGAAAATGTAAAAAAAGTTCAGCATCATCTCGATAGTTTGAAAAAATATTCATGGGATACTTTATACGTGAAACTGAATGGATTTGCAGATGTTTCTGCATCTGATGGATATAATTATTCATTGTCTAAGAAAAGAATTCAAGCCGTGAGATCTCTTTTGAAATCTGATAAACTCATCAATTCATTTTCTGAAAAAGCTTATGGTGAGAAAGGTTTGCATCCTGAAAACAAAGATTACAATAGACGTGTAGATATTTGTTTTTATGGGAAAGGAAGCCGTAAAGGCAGTTTGTGTGCAACGAAAGAAGATGATAGTTTAGATGTTACAAATAAAAAAGTAGAGTATAATGATTCTATCATCAATTTCCCAAGTGGAATGCAGGTGGTTTTGCATAAAAACTTAGTTGAAATGCTTCAGAAGAGACAAGCAGAAAATTTCCGTTTTACAGATTTGTCAATTGGTTCCGGCGATGAAGGAGATACTTTATTTACTCAGGATGCAGATGGTAATCCGCTGATTAGTGCTGGGATGTTTGAAATGAATGTTGATTTTAGGGGTAAGGATACATGTACAGATGTAGTAACAATTCGTGTGAAAAGAGACAGGAGATGTGGTTCTATGCTTTGGAATATCGATGCTGATGGAAATTGGAATATCGATACGAATATTAAAGTTAAAGGGAAAGTTATTGGTGGTATAATTTACGATGAAGTAACTTTATCTTGTGGGGAAGCACACGGAAAAGGAAAATTAAATTTCGATTGCCGCACTCCATCTTATGAAGTGTTGGTGAAATCCAGAAATATATTTTATACTTTAAATTATGTGACGCTTTCTGATAAAGAAAAGACAGTTCGATTTAGTAGCATTTCTGTAAAAAATAAAAAAAGATGGGTGCGTCTTGTTGTTCCTTGTTCGGTGGAAGATTATAAATTAACCTATTATGAAAAGAATAGAATAACAGACAAGAAAAAGACAACGAAGAATATTGACGTAAAAACATTAAAGAAAGTGAATGAGAAAAATTGTCTAGTCTCTCATGGAGATAAAAAGGAAGATTTCAAGAAAACGTATAAATTGATTTACAGAAAAAAATAACTTTCTTTCCCTATTTTTACCCAATGAATTCTATTTCTTTCAGCATACAAACTCAAGAGCAATTCGAAGTTGACGTATTGATAGAAGAAACGCCAATTTTCGATTTAATTATTTACAATGACGATGTAAATACTTTCGATCATGTGATTAAATGTTTGGTGGAGATTTGTGAACACGAAGAAATTCAGGCTGAACAATGTACCATGTTGATTCATTACAAAGGCAAATGCTCTGTGAAGAGAGCCGATTATGAAACACTTGAGCCTTTGTGCACCGCATTACTCGATAAAGGCTTGAGCGCCAAAATAGAATAACATTTCAATAACAATAAAAGTGTATCTTCGCGCCCTTATGAAGAAAATCGAAGAATACCGTCAGCTTTTTGGTGCAACAAAAGACACCGATTTAAATGCTTTAAAATCTATTTATCGTACAGCCATGAAAAATTGGCATCCCGATAAGTTTAACGATGACGAAGTGTTGAAAGAACAAGCAGAACAAAGAAGTAAATTATACATCGAAGCTTACCACTTTTTGGTAAGTATTGCTCCCGAAACAATTGAACAAACCAAAGAAGTTTACACCAATACCATTACTACTTGTGGTATTCAAGATTTTAAATACTCTAAACAAATTCTTACAGTAGAATTCAGTGATGGCAGTTCTTATGAGTATTTCTCAGTACCAAAATTGATTTTTACACGATTGGTGAATTCTGATTCTCAAATGCGTTATGCCCGCCGACATATCTTTACTTCTTTCTTGTACAGAAATGTAAGAAGTGCGAATCTCGTTTAATTTACTTGCTCCTTCATACTGTTGTAAATCACCTCTTGTATGCGTGTTCTTATGTTATACTTGAGCAATTTGTTAGTTAAGTTGGCATTTGGATAAGTTCTATTGGCCAAGAAGATGTATACGATTTGCTTGTCGGGATCGGCCCAAGCAATAGTTCCCGTAAATCCTGTGTGACCAAAACTTTCTTTGCTTACCCAAGTGTAAGTCGGACCGTCTTTATCTCCCGTAGGTTTGTCAAAGCCGGCACCTCTTCTATTGCCTTCGTTGCAAAACTGACAACGGGTATATTCTTTTATTACTGCAGAATCTAAGTATCTCACGCCTCCATATTCTCCATTTTGAAGATACATTTGAAACAGTTTTGCAAGGTCGTTGGCATTGGAAAACAAACCAGCGTGTCCGGCAACACCACCCAACATTGCAGCACTAGGGTCGTTCACTTCACCTCTTAACAATTGCTTTCTAAAGCTGCTGTCAATTTCAGATGGAACTATTCTCTCAATAGGAAATTTTTCTTTCGGTAGATAGGTTAATGTATTCGCTCCCAAACGCACATAAAACAAACTATCGGCTAAAATGTTGAGAGGTGCTTTACCATATTTCTCATCAATATCTTTTAGAAAGTAATAGCCCAAATCACTGTATTTGTATTGTTTGTTGTCTAGCATCTTGTAGTTAAAAATTATTGAGCGAATACTATCGGCATAGCTGTTTTTCAAATACAGATTATCGGTCACTTTTATGGAAAAATCTTTACTTGGATATTTCGAATAAATGGTAGAATCTAGCATTCCGTTTTTGATGGTGTTTTTGTAAAAAGGGATGAAAGGAAAGAGTCGGGCTTGATGCGCCAGCATTTCCCGTAAATTTACGTTCTGACATTTTGCTGTATCGGGAACATACAAATAATCGCACAAGTTCATATCCAAATCAACCGAATCAACCTCATCTAATTTCATGAAAACTGGCAATGTAGCTGCCACTTTGGTGATAGAGGCAATGTCGTATAGGTCGGTTTTTTTAACAGGTTCTCTGTCTTCGTAAGTTTGCTTTCCAAAAGCTTTCCAATATACTACATCACCATTTCGTGCCACTAAAATCTGACAACCAGGGTAGGCTCTCATGTTGATTCCTTCGATGGCGATGGAGTCAATCTTGCGCAAAATGTTTTGATTCATTCCCTCATCTTCGGGAATGGAATACTTAAAGCGTTTTTTTTTTAATGCGATGCCGCTGCCCGATGGATAAGTTGCCGAACCAGTTACGGGCAGTTTTCCTGAGGCGCTTATGCCTCCAAATATTAATTGTGCTGCGTATTCTCTACCAATTTTAGAATCTTCGTAGGCCATGATTAAGGCTTCGGCATTTACTTTTCCTTCGAAATATTGCAAACTATACGGATTAGCAAATAGTGCTACAATCACCTTTTTGGTTTGGGAAATTTGAGCAATGTAATCAATGGTTTCTTGGGTGATACCAAAGTTTTTGTTTGGTTTACTGTTCGTTCCGTGAATACCCACAATTACATAATCAAATGGTGCTAAAGCTTCTAAAGTTTTTGCTTTAGCGCTGTCGTTTGGTGTTTTGGTTAAATTGAAATTTTTAACCGTGTGGTAGTTTAGCAAAGTTTGTTGAAACTCATTTGTTTTGGTGTTTTCATTGAACGACACACAAGCTACTTTCACTTTTTCTAAGTTGGCGATAGGCAAAATATCGTTGTTGTTTTTAAGCACGGTCATCGATGCTTCTACCAATCTTCTGTTCAACATATCTGCATAAGGTGTATTTAATCTTTCATACAAACTATCGGTTTTTATAGGCGTGTAGTGGTCTAAACCAGCCCATTGTTTCAAAGCCAAAACCTTTTTACATCTTTTGTTGATTTCTTCAACAGAAATTTTCTTTTGAGAGATGGCTAATTTAATTTGTTCAATCGCTTTAGCAACATCTTCAGAAAATAATAAAATGTCATTCCCCGCTAAAAGAGCTTTCACATCTACTTCTCCAGGTTTGTAGTATTTACTTACGCCTTTCATGTTTAAGGCATCGGTGAAGGTAACGCCTTGAAATCCTAAATCGGTTTTCAATAATTCTTTCACTACGTGAGGAGATAGAGTAGAGGCTAAATTTTTGGTGTTGTCGTAAGCGGGAATGTATAAGTGGGCCACCATGATACTTCCAATACCACTATCAATTAAGGCTTTGAAAGGATACAATTCAATAGAATCTAGTCTTTTTTTATCGTGACTCAACATAGGTAATTCTAAGTGCGAATCGGCATCTGTATCTCCGTGACCGGGAAAATGTTTTGCCGAAGCCAACACGTGTATACTTTGTAAACCTTTCATATATGCTACGCCTTTTGCTGCAACATTGTATTTGTTTTCGCCGAAAGAGCGAGAGTTGATCACCGGATTTTTAGGATTCACATTCACATCAACTACTGGAGCAAAATCAACATGAAGATTCAATTCTTTGCACTGGCGACCAATCTCTTGTCCCATAGCATAAATCAACTGATTATCTTGAATGGCACCCAATTGCATTTGTCTGGGAAAAGAAGTGGTGCTGTCTAAACGCATCGCCAATCCCCATTCTCCATCGATAGAAGTAAGAATAGGCACGCGAGAAATTTTTTGTAAATAATTGTCCATGTTGGCCTGACGAACCGGTCCGCCTTGCATATAAATCACCCCACCAATTCCATATTTAGTAACGAGATTTGCTATTTCTTTAAGGTGATTGCTATCCTTTTTTGAGTACACAGGATACATGATGAGCTGCGCAATTTTTTGTTCGAGGGTAAGGGTGTTGAACACTGAGTCAACCCATGCGCTGTTGGTGTCTGTTAAAAAATCCGGACCTTTTTTAGTCACTGCGTTTTTTGATTTTCTTCCGGCTGTAAAAGCCAAACAGAAAACAGCAAAAGCAAAAATCGATAGGGCAAAATATTTCTTCATGAAGTAAAAATATACTTCATAGTAAGCAAAAGCAGTTCCAATCTTTATATTTTCTTAACAGTGGGGGGTTGATAGAGGTCTAGTTAAAGTTTTTTGACATATATTATTTGACTTTTAGTTTATCTTTAGAGCATGAAAATCGGAATCGTTTGTTATCCTACCTACGGAGGTAGTGGAGTTGTAGCTACAGAGCTAGGTATAGCTTTGGCTGCAAAAGGTCATCAGGTACATTTTATCACTTATAGTCAGCCTGTTAGATTGGGAGAATTCAACTCCAATATTTTCTTTCATGAGGTCGTGGTTTCTGAATATCCATTGTTTCAATATGAACCTTATGAAGTTACTTTAACCAGTAAAATGGTAGATGTAGCTGAACATGAGCAATTGGATTTATTGCATGTGCATTATGCCATTCCACATGCATCGGCAGCTTATTTGGCAAAGCAGATTTTGAAAGAAAAGGGAATCAATATTCCAATCGTTACTACCTTGCACGGAACCGATATTACTTTGGTGGGCAAAGATCCTTCTTTTGAGCCTGTGATTAGTTTTTCCATTCAACATTCAGATGCGGTTACGGCAGTTTCTGAAAGTTTAAAACAAGATACTTACACACATTTTAAAACTAAAAAAGATATATCTGTTATTCCCAACTTCATTTGTTTAGATAAATACAAAGCAACTAAAGGATGCGCTCGTGGAGCTTTTGCAAAGGAGTCGGAAAAAATTGTAATGCATGTTTCCAACTTTCGTAAAGTAAAAAGGGTGGAAGATGTGGTGCGTGTTTTTAGAAAATTAAGAAGCAACATCAACGCTAAATTGGTTTTGGTGGGTGATGGTCCCGAAAGAAATAATGTGGAGCATTTGTGTAGAGAATTAGAAGTGTATAACGATACCCGTTTCTTAGGAAAAGTAAAAAATGTAGAAGAGTTGTTGGGCTTTGCTGATATCTTCCTGTTGCCCAGTGAAAGCGAGAGTTTTGGCTTGGCGGCTTTAGAGGCAATGGCAGCATCTGTTCCTGTTGTTTCTACCAACACAGGAGGTATTCCTGAGGTGAATGTTCAAGGTAAAACCGGATTCTTAACCAATGTTGGTGATGTGGATGGAATGGCGAAGTTCGCATTAGAGATTTTGACCAATGATGAGTTATGTGCCGAAATGCGTATTAATGCAAGAAAGCGTGCAGAGGAGTTTTCGTTGGAAAATATCTTGCCGATGTATATGAAGGTGTATGAGGAGGTGATAAAGAATAAGTAGGATTTGTCGTTCCGGACAATAGTTCCTTCGGGGTACCTCAGGATGACATACTAAGCTTGTCTGTACTCGGGTTGTCATCCTGAGGTACCCCAATGGAACTGTTGTTATGGGCAGTTTTAAAAAGTTTCATGACCATCAACAACAAAAAAGACATATTATTCATCGTTAATCCCATCTCTGGTGTTGGAAAGCAAAAGCTCGTAGAAAAAGAAGTTGCAGCACATCTCGATAAAAACAAATTCACTTATCAATTTATTTATGCTGAAAGAGCGCATCATGCATATGATATTGCGAAAGATGCAGCCATAGCAGGTGTCGATATTGTGGCTATTGTAGGTGGCGATGGTTCTGTAAACGAAACAGCCAAAGCACTAGTGAATACATCAACGCGAATGGCTATTATCCCTACAGGTTCGGGCAATGGCTTGGCGAGGCAAATTGGAATTCCGTGTAATGTTCGACAAGCAATTTTACATTTAAACAAAAGCAAAGATCTTTTAATTGATACTGGATTCATCGGCGAGCATTTTTTTGTGGGGGCGGCTGGTTTTGGTTTCGATGCTCTTATTGCGCATGAATTTCCTAGGATGAAAAAAAGAGGATTCGCTTCTTACATTAAATTGTTTTTTAAAAATATACTAAAGTATACACCTCAATCTTTTGAGGTGGAAGGATTAAATTCTGTTGACTCGAAAGATTGTTTTGTATTTACTATTTCTAATTCTGGCCAGTATGGTAATGGTGCGGTGATTTGTCCGCAATCTGTTTTGAATGATGGCGAGCTCGAATTGGTGATTATCAAAAAAATTCCTCTTTTACTTTTGCCTCTTTTTGCTATTAAATTATTTGCTAAAACTTTAAAAAACGGAAATTATTATAGTTCGCAAACCTTCAAGAAAATAAGCATTAAAGGAAACAATGTCATTGCGCATGTTGATGGCGAACCTATTGTTTTACCTAACGAATTTGAAGTGAAGGTGGTAAATAAATCACTTTTGGTTTTGAGTTAAAACCCTGTGGACTATCTAGTGTGAGATTGAGATTGTATATTTTATATAAATAACCCTTCTAACTTTTCTTTCAAATCAGCTTTGCTGATTGGCTTTTTTAAGAAATCTTTTGCGCCTAATGCTATAGCTTCATCTTTAATAGAACTTAAGTCATCGCCACTTATCAATACAATTTTACTATTGATGTTTTTTGTGCTCAATTCTTTTAAAACTTCCATCCCATCCATGTCGGGCATCATCTTATCTAAAGTGATAATATCTGGAAATAATTCCAAGGCCATTTTAATCCCTTCTTTACCGTTTTCGGCTTCGCCAATAACGTTGAATCCCTATTGGGTAAGCAAATCCCCAATGATTGTTCTATCAAAACCGGCGTCGTCAATAATTAAAACATTGCGCATAAATAGTAGTTCGTTTTTTTGTGAGTACTAAAATATATTTTTTAGCTTGCACCTTGGCATTATCATTGGCTTATATTTTATAAAATTATACATCATGAAAAAAATACTTTTTGTTTCTTTCCTATCTCTTTCTGCTGTTTTATCGGCGCAAGTGAATTTGAGTAAAGCTAAATCTGCAGCTAAAAAGGTGACTAAAACCGTTACCACGCCAGCTTTAAGTGAGGCAGATATTATCAACGGATTAAAAGAAGCTTTGTCGAAAGGCTCTAATCAAGCGGCTAGTTTAGCTTCGGCCGTAGGTGGATTTAATAACAATACATTAATTCGAATTCCTTTTCCTCAGGATGCTAAAAAAATGGAAACCAAATTGCGTACAATAGGCATGGGAGATGAGGTAGATAGATTTGAAAAAACATTAAATGAAGCGGCAGAATTGGCTAGTAAAGAAGTAGGCAATATTTTTTTAGACGCCATTAAAGGCATGACAGTAAAAGATGGAATGGGGATTTTGAAAGGCGACGACAATGCAGCAACCGATTATTTGAACAAACAAACCTATCAGCAATTGTACGATAAGTTTAAACCCATCGTGATAAAAGCATTGCAACAAGTGCAAATTACGAAATACTGGAATCCTTTAATGACGAAATACAACAGTATTCCCTTGGTGGAAAAAGTGAATCCCGATTTAGAAGATTACACCACTAAAAAATGTATCGAAGGGTTGTTTAAATTGGTGGCAGCCGAAGAGCTGAAAATTAGAAAAGACATCAATGCAAGAACAAGTGATTTATTGAAAAAAGTTTTTGCTGAAGCTGATAAAAAGTAAAACAATAGTGCTACAAATAAAAAACTCCTTAGTTGAAAATCTAAGGAGTTTTTTGTTTTTAGTCGAAGCCCGCACAAGGCAGAAATTTCACTTTATTGATTTTTGTTTTGCACTTGAATCGATAACCTATTGCCACTTCGTGCGAACCTAAAGTAGAAGAACCAAGTTTTGATAAAGTGACATCGTAGCTATATCCAAATCGGAAATTATTTTTTTTGGATACCCATCGATAGAATAATTGCGTCTCTTGTTCTGTACCAAAAACCACCTGTAATAATTCCTTTTTTTAAGTAGCAACCAAGATTTAATTCTTTAAAATCTTTTTGTTGTTGGTAAATCAACTGTGGCGCAAAATAAGATTCAACTCTGCGTATCGAGGTTTGTTTTTTTCTCCTGGAAAAGGGATGATTAATCCTGCGTGAGCAGTGTATTTAATGGGTAACAAAGATTCCTGATTTAAAAAGGATTGATTGGGTTGAAGTAAGTGGTGTGCCGAAAAGCCAACTTGCTAATTGTTACCATACAGCAATGCGCCAGCAGAAAAATCGGGATAGATCACTGATGTATTGGGCAAAATTTCTCCGCTGTTAGGATCTCCTGAGAATCCATATCTAGGGTCAATTCTATCTCCCAAGGCTAAGTTGGTACTATTCAATGTTTTTTGTTCTACATCTAATTGCACGGCTGCGCTAAATGCCAAGTCTTGAAGTATTGGTTTTTGGTAGGCATATATCCATCCTAATCTGTTGGTCACAATGGCTCCTTTTGCTGCGTTGTCGGAACTTATGAGTACACCCATTCCTCCAAAATTATTGAGATGCTGATCGTAAGAAGCGCTGTAAGTAACATAAGTTCCTTCAATTGCCGGCCATTGGTCTCTAAAGTTTAAGTTGAGTCGGCCACATACGTTTGTTCCAGCAAAAGCGGGGTTAAGATAAATAGGGTTGGCATAAAACTGACTGAATTGGGGATCTTGCGCATTAAGCTTCATACAAGACAAAGCTATCGCGCACCATGTAAATAGTTTACTTTTCATAAGCATCGGTTTTAATGACTAAATCCTATGTGATCCTTCTATCCTCTTATTTTTTGATGACATATCTCATCGTTAATTGATGTGATGAAATCATGTCGCTAGTAGTATTGGTGTTGAAAGGAACCGTTGATAATCCGTAGCTGTATGTGGCTCTAAATGTGCTGTTAGAGTAACCGAAACTAAACATCATTGCATCTGATGTTGAGAAGTCGGCACCAACCAAGCATTTTTTGTAGCGCACCATATTGCTCATCCAAACTTTGTTGTATAAACCTTGATTTCGCACGCTAACGCTAGGAGAATAAATCCATGGAGATTTAGAGTTTTTGCGAATATCGGTACCCAACTGCGCTGTAAATTTTAAAGGAACGCTTACCGCTTGGTCGAACAACTCATCTTTATAGCTAGGAGAGAATAAGTTGTCTACTGAGAAGCCAGCATAAAACACGTCGTGGTTGATTAATAAGCCAGCGCCAAAGCTATTTACTAAGAAATTACTTGATGTCGCATTTTCAGGAATCACCGCTGATGACGCTAATAATGTTCCTGTTCTATGGTCTAAGAAATCTCCTGTTGAAATATTATTCCAGTTGATTGTTCTGTTGGTTATGCCATATTTTATAGAAGGTTCAATGCTAGTGTTACCCACTTTGATTTTTGGCGAATACATGAAAGCAATACCGTTACCTGCATATTTATTTCCACCCATTAGGTCAGATGATAAAACAATTGCTAACCCTCCTTTAACTTGAGGAGCATAAGCATCTACAGAAATTGAGTTAGAAATAAAGTTTGCAGAGCCTAGTTCTGGCCATTCCCATCTGCTAGCTGTGTTCACTCTTATTCCTTTTGCATTTCCAGTAAAAGAAGAATTTTCTTGTATCGGTGTAACACCTCCGTACAATACGAAAGGATCATTAAGGTTAATCAATTCTAAGCTGCCAGGTTTGTTGTTCATTTCATCT
>JBMTCG010000024.1:0-35529 GCA_049430665.1 Flavobacteriales bacterium
ACGATTGGCAAGCTTTGGAAGAGTTGATGAAAGTATTGCGTTCATTTGATAAAAACGACCCAGTGAAATACGATTTTGCGTTGTTTGGATTGGGAGTAAATGGGGAGTTGTAAGCTATTCTTTTACAAATACAAAAGTTTTAGAAAGCTTATCGTGAAGGGCTTGTTTGTTCATATCCCAAATTACCATCAAACAAGTGAACAAATAGATTAGTCCGAGTGTTGCTGAATAAGGACTAAAGAAAGGGACAAATCCGAGTAAACTAAAAAAGGCCTTCCCTAAGTTTCTTATCAAGGCCTGTCCGAATTCAATTCTTTCACCCAACTCGCTGCCTACCTTAATTTTCATTAAAGATTTTCCTAAGGTTGCTTGATAGCGACTACTTTCCATTAAGGTAAAATGGAAGATGTTTATGAAGGCACTAATGAGTGTGAATTCTTTGAATTCAGGCGAAGTAGAAAGTGTTTCGTAAGTAAGCTCTTCAAGCGATAATTCTTTAAAAAAGTAAAATCCCAGTAAAATGAAATTAACGAATGAGAAAATTACAGCATCAATTATTTCAGCTACAAAACGCTTCCAAAAGCTCGCAAATTCTAATTTTTTGTTTTCGTTGAAGTAATCGGTCGAGTAGTTTTCCATATTGAATTATCCATGCAATCCGCACTCGGTTTTACTCTTGTTCGTCCATCTTCCTTCGCGACCTTTTCCTTTAGCCGTACATTGCGCACAACCAATAGAACTATAGCCCATAGGCTCTAGCGGATGCTTAGGTAAGTTGTTTTTTACAAAGTATTCAGCTGCCTGTTCGGCAGTGAAATCAAGAATAGGATAAAACTTAGTGATATCGCTTTTCTGTTCAAAAATATCCAATTGCTTTCTGTGCGACGTTTGATTGCTCATCAAGCCCGAAATCCACAAATCGAAATTTGGTTTAATTACATCCAAAGGTTCTACCTTATTGATCGAGCAGCACAAATCGGGGTCTTTAGTCCAGGTTTGGTCTTTGGTAGTAAAATCGTTTTTCCAATCTTCAGGTTTAATGTCGACGATGTTTAAGTTCAGCAATTCTTTAAGCTGATTCTTGTAATCTAAAGTTTCCACAAAGTGGTAAGTAGTATCTAAAAAGTAAACCTTTTGATTGGGATTCACCTTGGTAATCATGTGCAATAAAATAGAGGCTGTTGTACCAAAAGAGCTGGTAAACAAAATTTTCTCAGAGGGAAAATCTTTAAACATTTCCACGATGCGTTGCTCTGGAGAAAGGGAAGCGTATTTTTTATTTAATTCTTCGTAATTCACGGTAAACAAAAGTATACTTATTTTGTGGGATAATGAAGCATCCCGCCAATTAAACTTTGCACAAAGGTAAATCCGTTATCGACTAAAATTTGAGTGGCTGTTTTGCTTTTTTTCCCAGAACTGCAGTAGCATACGTAGCGTTTATTCTTATCGAGTTTTGATAGTTCTTCATGCAGTTTATCTATGGGAATATTGATTCCGCCTATGTTTCCAGCATGATGCTTGTCGGGAGTGCGCACATCAATGAGTTGTATTTCCTTCTGATTGGCTTGTAAATCGTGGGCGTCAATCAGTGGCACGTCAATGTTGATTATCGAGCAAAACGCTTCGTAGTTCTCTAGTAATTCGATAGACTGTTGGGTAGTGTCGATGGTTAAATTCAAAGTGGTACTATGATTATTTAGGGCATCGTAAATCCATAATTTATTCACCAAAGGAGCACCAATTCCTGTAATTAATTTGATAGCTTCTAGGGCCTGAACAGAACCCGCAATACCCGGCAAGACACCCAGCACGCCGTTGTCGGCGCAATTGGCAACATCACCTGGTGCTGGTGGAGTAGGATAGAGGTCGCGATAGTTCACCCCACGCTCTCCGTTTTTGCTAACGTTGTATATACTCACCTGCGCTTGAAATTCATTGATAGATGCAAAAACATTTGGTTTGTCTAGTATCACACAGGCGTCGTTTACCAAATAACGTGTAGGAAAATTATCGGTGCCATCCAACACAAGGTCGTAGGAAGCTATAATCTCAAATGCGTTGTTGGTGTTAAGAAATTCAGGGTAAATATCGGTCTTCACCAAGGGGTTAATCAATGTTATCTTTTCAGCAGCGACTTCTGCTTTGTTTCTACCTAAATCGTTTTCGTTGTATAAAACCTGACGGTGCAAATTTGTAATATCCACTTTGTCTTCATCCACAATACCTATTCGTCCCACACCAGCGGCAGCCAAGTATTGTAGGGCCGGACAACCCAATCCGCCAGCACCAATCACTAATACTTTAGCATCCTTTAGCTTTTCTTGTCCCGCTTGATTAAAACCAGGAAGAATCGTTTGGCGCGAATAGCGTTGTATTTCTTTAGGACTTAGCATTTCTATTTACCTCCTCTAAATAAGCGTTTAAAAATACTGCTTTTATTGGTGTTTGCATTATTTTGAGTCTCAACCATATTTTTGGTAATGGCATTCAACTGCTCCACCTTACTTTGAAAATCGCCTGTTAAAGTACTTCTTATTTTGCCTAAATTATCAATTAAATCTTGAGTAGAATCGGGGAGGGCTTCCTCCATGTATTCACGAATTCTTTTCGATAATGTTGGCGATTTGCCATTGGTAGAAATTCCAATTTTTAAATCACCTTTCGTTACCACCGACCCTAAATAGAAATCGCACAAATCGGGTGTATCGGCAACGTTCACCAAAATGTTTTTCGTTTTGGCGATGGCTCTAATTTTAGCACTTTCTTCTTTGTTGTTGATGGCGATAAACAAAATATTTATTCCTTCTAAATCCTCTTCACTAAATGATTTTTGAGTTGTGGGAATGTTGTGTTCTGCAGCGTAAACTTTTGTCTCTTCAAAGATATCACTCGCTACCATTTTTACATTAGCTTGCGGCGAATTCTTAATCAAAGATGTGAGTTTTTCTAAACCAACATTTCCACCACCAACTACAAGGATGTTGAGTCTTTCTGGTAGGAGAAAGATGGGGTAGAGGGGGTTGGATGTTGTTTTAGCGCTCATTTTTAAGATTCATTTCCAATTCTAAATGCTGACGTTCTTTGTCCATTTCTTTCTTCAAAATTTTCTCGTTGGGAAGATACAACTTGTATTTGGAAGCAAAAATTTGTTTGCTGTTATTTAACATACTGTATTTTACAATTGTTTTGTCTTTTTCGGTGCATAATATTAAGCCGATGGTTGGGTTGTCACCTTGCACTTTTACTTGATCTTCAAAATAGCGTACATAGAAATCCATTTGTCCAATATCTTGATGCGAAAGTTCTTGAGTTTTTAAGTCGATTAACAAAAAGCATTTCAATATGAAATTATAAAAAACTAAGTCAACATGAAAGTGTTTTCCTTCCTCAGTGCTTATGAGGTATTGCCTGCCTACAAAAGAGAATCCTTTCCCAAGTTCTAATAAAAATTCTTGAAGCTTATCAATCAAACCTTGTTCTAGCTCTCTTTCATAAAGAGGATTCTTGTTTTTAATATTTAGGAAATCTAGAACGTAAGGATCTTTAATGATTTCTTGAGCTTGATATTTCTCGGTTTTTTTCTCAGCCTCTTTCTTAACGCTCTTTCTTTTTTTCTTATCGGTGAGTATTAATCTTTCAAAATATAAGCTATTTATTTGTCTTTCTAATGCTCGTGTATTCCAGTTTGATTTTTTGCTTTCTTCTAGGTAAAAGTCGCGTGCATCTTGCCTTTCAACGCGCAGCAAAAGTCGATAATGAGTCCAGCTCAATTGGTGACGCACTGCGTCACCAATTGTAAAAGTTTTATAAAAAGACCTCATCAATTTAAGGTTAGTGATGTCGAAACCTTTGCCATATTGAAGAGTTAGCTTTTTACTCAGTTCCTTCAGTAAATAGCTTCCGTAATCGGCTCGCGCTTTGCCTTGCTGTTCTTCCTCAAAAATCATTCTTCCTGCTTCCCAGTAGGTTTTAATCATTTCGATGTTGGTTGCACGGTAAGTTTTTTCTCTTGCTTCATCAATAAGCTGACGAATGTTGGTGAATAAAACATCTACTGGTTTTCTCACAGATTTAGGCGTAGTTATAGTCTTTTTTGTTTTCTTGATCATTTTAATTTTGCTTAGATAGGTGACGCAGGGTCACTAGTTTAGTTGAAGCAAAAGTAAAAAAATGTTTGAGGAAATCGTTAAGGAAATTACTGAAATTTTCAAGTTTCGTGTGTCATTGCGAGAATCCGTCAGCTGACGGATGAAGCAATGTCATCATTTATATTCTAATTTCGCAAATTATAGGAAGATGGTCGCTTAGTGATAACCAATCTTCTTTCTTTCCAATTTCAAAATTATGCAGATTATTAGCAATTTCCTTTGAGGAAAATATATAATCTATATGATACGCCTTATTTTCATTTCGATGTAAAAAGAACGTTGGAATTGTTTCTTGCCCTTGTGTTTCTTTAGTGCAAAAATGATATAAGCTTTCAATATTTACGTCAGATAACGATTTTACCACATCTGAATGATTCCACCATCTATCCCACTGATCCCAAATAGAATTGCTATTGAAGTCACCTATCAAAATCATTTTATTAAAGTGCTGTTTGTTTACTTCAATATATTTCCAAAGTTGACCGATATATCCAAAATTGGGTGAGTTATTTTTTTTAGTCCAGATTCCTAAAAGTTGAATTTCATTATTTATTAAGCAGGGTAAAAATAATTTCACTTCATGGTTTTGGTAAGTACTGCTCCAATCAAGTAATTCAAGCTTAATCTCTTGCTTTGCGAAAACTCCTATTCCTTTGTTTTTTGTATCTCCTTTCCACAAATAATTTGAAGCCCAACGTTTAAATTCTTTGTGATTAGTGTAAATAGGATTTTCACATTCTTGCACTACATAAATGTCCGCGTCAAATTTTAACAAATGTTCAAATTTATTTCGCAAAGCACCATTGCAATTCCATGATATAATTTTCATTAATTAAACTTAATGATTTATTCATTAATACTAAAGGAGCATAAGATTGCTTCAATTTTGGGTACAAAATTTTCGCAATGACGCACTGGGTTTGAAATTCATTTTTCTCGAAATATTCAGCTTGCAGTTTTCGATTCTCTTAAGCATTCCTAAACTCCCTCTCAATAATCCTCTCCACCATCTCAGGATGCACATTCACCACTTCTCCAATCAATATTAAAGCGGGAGTAGTAATTTGCTTATCGTTCACCATAGCTTCAATATTATCTAAAGTACCAATGGCAGTTTTTTCATTTTTGGTAGTGCCTGCATGAATCACGGCGATAGGAGTATCTGCTCCTCTAAACTCAGCGAAAGGTCTAATGATTTCGGATAGTTTACCTAAGCCCATCAACACCACAACAGTTGCTGTAGATTGAGCTGCTAAGTGGATGTCGTTTGACAATTCACCATCTTTGGTGGTTCCTGTTACCACCCAAAAACTTTCAGAATATCCGCGAGCGGTAACCGGAATTTTTTGCAATTCGGGTACTGCGATAGAACTTGAAATTCCTGGAACAACAGAGTTATCTATACCGAAAGCGGCGGCGTAGGCAATTTCTTCGTGACCGCGACCAAACACAAAAGGATCACCTCCTTTGAGTCGAACTACGTGTCCGTAATTAAATGCGTACTCAACTATTAACTCGTTAATTTCTTCTTGTTTCAAACTGTGTTTACCGGCACGCTTGCCTACAAAAACCTTTTGGGCTTTTGCAGGGGCGTAATCCAATAAATCTTTATTTACTAATGCGTCATACAATACCACATCGGCAGTAGAAAGTGCTTTCACTCCTTTAAGAGTAAATAGTTCGGGGTCACCCGGACCGGCACCTACTAGTGTTAAATATGGTTTTCTTTTTTGCATTAATTTTTGGCTTTTGCCTTTTAACTTTTTCCTTTTTAATTAGCTTCCGCCAATTGTTTTTCTCTCAACTCCACCAACGCTTTAAAGTATTTGTTTGCTTCAACAATATAGTCAGATGCAAACTCTTTAGTTGGTTCGTTTTTGTTGATTCTTAAAATCACTTCTTTAGCGCTTGGGTACAAAGTGAATTTACCTGTTTCAACAAATTCTTTTTCGAAATCATTCATCACACCGTGTTGCGTGTTGGTAGCTTTACCTATGCTAGTTAACATTGCTTTAGAAGCGTTAACCATTGCGCTGTATGAGTGATAAATAGAATCGGCAAATTTACCATTCTCTAAAGTGATTTTTGCGTTTTCTAATTTCTCTTCTACATCGGCAAACAAAGTAGAAATCATGTCGATTACCACACCAGCACATTCACCCACACCAATTGCTTTTACATATTGCTCAACATGTCCCCAATCCAAGAAATCTTCATCAGTTACATTTGTTGTATCACCTAAGTGTTTCAATAAATTGTAGAAATGTTTTTCTCCTTGGCGACGGAAATATGCCCAGTAGTATTCGCCTTCTGTTTGGTTGGCAGAATAATCATCTAACAATAATCTTAAAGCATCTAATACTCTTCTAGAAGGAATTTTAATTACTTTTTCAGATAAAGCACCTTCACCATTTCCAATAGTACCACCGCCTAAAAGAACTTGTAATGCAGGCATTACTTTTCCTTTCACGTTGATTGAACTACCGTGGAAACCGATACCAGCTAAAGCGTGTTGTCCGCAAGAGTTCATACATCCACTAATCTTAATAGATAAGTTGTGGTTGAAAACCAACTCAGGATATTCAGCTTCAATCATTTTCTCGATCACTTCTGCAGTGTGCACTGAATCGGAGATACCGAGGTTACAAGTATCTGTACCCGGACAAGCAGTTACATCAGCAGGAGTGTTGAAGCCTGGTTTAGCCATGCCCAATTTTGTTAATTCTTGGAACCAAAAAGCCAATGCTTCTTTGCGGATAAATTTCAACATTAAACCTTGGTTGGCTGTGATACGAATATCATCGGCAGCGTAATCTTTAACCAATGCAGCCAAAGCACGTGCTTCTTTCAAGTAGAAATCACCGTTGGTTAATTTAATCCATACACCGTAGAATCCTTTTTGTTTTTGTTCGAAAACGTTCGATTTAAACCATCTGTCGTATGCATTTTGGTCGATTGGTCCAACTGCAGGAAGTTCTTTAGCAACAGGTGCTTCGGTTTCTTTATATTTCGATAAATCGATAGGGTAGGTTTTGTGTTGAATAGATTTCCATTCTTCTTCTACCAATTTGGTGAATGCCTCTAAACCTAAATCGTGTACCAAGAATTTGATACGCGCTTTGTGACGTTTAGAGCGCTCACCGTGACGGTCGAATACTCTTAATACCGCCTCAGTATAAGGCATAATTTTATCTTCTTCTAAAAACTCATAAGCAACATGTGCGTGGAAAGATTGAGCACCTAAACCACCAGCCAACATTACTTTAAAGCCACGTTTACCATCTTTAATTTTTGGTAAGAAACCTAAATCGTGAATGTAAGAGAAAGCCTCATCAGCATCGGTAGAAGAGAAAGATATTTTGAATTTTCTTCCCATTTCTTGGCAAATAGGGTAACGCAAGAAATACTCAAACATAGCTTGAGCGTAAGGAGCAATGTCGAAAACTTCATTAGGGTTGATACCCGCATCTGGCGAACCAGTAATGTTTCTTACCGTGTTACCGCAAGCCTCACGCAAAGTGATGTTAGATTTCTCTAAATCGGCCCACAATTGTGGTGTTCTATCTAAACTAACGTAGTGAATTTGAATATCCTGACGAGTAGTAGTATGCAATCTACCAATTGAATATTCCTCAGATACTTCACAAATTCTAAGCAATTGCTCAGAAGTCATTTTGCCATAAGGAATTTTAATACGAATCATTTGAACACCCGGCTGGCGCTGACCATAAACACCACGTGCTAAACGCAACGAACGAAATTTCTCTTCGTCGATTTCGCCTAATTTGAACTTAGCGATTTTTCTTTCTAAGTCGATAATGTCTTGTTGAACTACCGGATTCTCTAATTCAGTTCTGAAACTTTGCATATTATAAAGTGTTGTTTTTTAATGAATGAAGCGAAAATACAATAACATTTTGGCTTTTCTAAGGAAGAGAGTAGCTTTTGATTTATTTTTTAGATTCTAACAGGTGTTTGTGGAGAAAAATTGTGCTGCCGTGATTTCAAATTTAGCGAAGTTAAATTTGAAATTAATGGGAAAAATAATTTAGCTTCGGCTTAATGAAAATACTCCTTTAGAGTTAGTTCACTTTGGTTTGAAGGCAAATAATTGGAAAAAAGTAAAACAAGGATTTGATTGGTAAAATCCTTAACTACTAAAGTAATTATCGTTTAGTTAAATGTATTGTGGTAAATACTTTACAAAGTAAATATGGCTACTGTATCATACCGAAAAATACTTTGTTATTTCGAGGGTATGACAATGACTCATTTGAAGATTGTATGTTTTTTGCTACAAAATATTTTGTAGCAAAGGGTTTTAATGAAAGAGTTCAAGTTTGGAAAACAAAGAAAGAAATGAAAGTCTTGTTTTTGGTTCAAAACATTGATGATGCTTCAATTCCTTACTCTTCATTAACAGATATTTTTAATCAATTGTTTCCTGAAGAGGCCAATACAAATTTTAATGATTTAGATATTAAACAAAATTGCAATAGGAGAGAAAGATTGGTGAAATACTTGTTTAATAATTGCGATGTTAGAGGTTGGTTTACTTCCGTTGAGGATGGCCAAGAACATATTGAATTATGTTTATTTGACTCTTGCAGCATTGCTCAACATCTTTCATTTTATGGAATATTTAAAAATGCTTCCGAACTGTTTTATAAAGATAGTTTAACGAGAATCAAAATTTTCCCTACAAGAGCCTTTTATAACAGAAGTGCTCAAAAACTAATGCGCAAAAAAAAGGAGTATTTAAAAGATATCAAAGCTTTTGTCAATGAAGATGAAGAAAGATATGGCAAAATTAATCGATTACATCAAAGACATTTTTATTATAATTTGAGAGTTGCATTGAAAATGTAAAATCTGAATCTTTTGACCGTCTCAAATCTAATCTAACAATTTTCCAAAATTTTCACTTCGCGGTTGAAATTTATTGCTTTCAGTGGTAAGATTTACATATATTATCGGTTCACATCGGTTAAAATTAAGATGTTGGTTAATCGTCATTTTATAGCTTTGTTTTCATTTATTAATATAAATCTCACCCACTGCCGATAGATAGTCAAAATATTTCTCAATGTTAGATAATGTAATTAAATCAATGCTTATTTCTCGTTTAACTCCATCTATTTCATATTCACCAGTATTTAAATTTATACTCTTCGAATACAAATTTTCAAGCTGACTTGTATTTGGATTAAATATGTTAGCGATTTCGTCATAACCGATTAATTTCATATTGTTCAAGCTTGCGTAATATTTTAATTTTAAACCTATAAAAAAGCGGGAGTCATCTGATGAGATTTCTAAAACATCGTTTGAAAATTTTATTTGTGTTAGTTGATGATCCCAAGGAAACCACCAATAGCTTTTGTCAACTAGCCATTTGGAGGCTAAATAAATTACAATTATTTTTGTGCCGTCAACATTTTCACAAAGAGCTGCAGCGTCTTGAATTCCGTCGCCATCAAAATCTCCAACACATCCTACTTCATCGCTAACAATTTTATAACCTGTAGGTAACTCAAAAGAACTCTGGCTTTTTGAATGTAAAGAAATTAAAATAAAGAATGCGGAAATAATTAAAGTTTTTTTCATCGGATTTTGGGATTGACTTGTTTGATTTTTATTATTCCAACAGAATTTAAATCTTAGAAAAATGTAAAAGATATTTTTTTTTGTTCCTTGCTATACATTTCTTAGAAGCTAAGATAATGTTTTATGTTCTAAAATGAAAAGCATTTCTCTAGTAATCTCAAATTACGCTTCGCTAAATTTGAAATTACGGTAGGGCATAAAAAAAAACCTTCTGCAATTAAGCAGAAGGTTTTTTTTTTGAATTCTCAAGTTGTTATTTGATGCCTAAATCATCGAAGCTTACTCCTGAATAATCAGCGCCAGCTCCAACTTCTTCCAATTCCTCAGAAGCCTCAGCTACTGGCGGAACATATACTCCTTTTTTCTCTTGGATGAAATCGATAGCCTCTTTCAATCCATCAGCAAATTTTTCGAAATCTTCTTTGTACAAGAATAGTTTGTGTTTTTCGAAGAAGAATTTACCATCATCACTAAATCTTTTTTTACTCTCTGTAACAGTAAGGTAATAATCGTCACCTTTTGTTGCTTTAACATCAAAGAAGTAAGTTCTTTTACCAGCTCTTACTGGTTTAGAGAAAATCTCTTCTCTGTCTTCGCCTCTTTCAAATGATTTGTTTTCCATTTTTCACACACGTTTTAAATTAAACTTCTATTTCTCAATCATGAGTTTTTAAATATAAGAGTAATATTTTGAGATTCACAAATAAAAATTGAAAAAAATAGGGGGAGAGGCGCTTACTTTTTGTTTTCACTCATCTGTTTTTCATAGAGTTCAAAGTAGATTCCCTTCGAATTGAGGAGTTCTTCGTGATTTCCTTGTTCTTTTATTTCGCCTTTATCAAGCACTATAATTTGAGCACAGTTTTTAATAGAAGATACCCTGTGACTAACAATAATAGATGTTTTACCAACCGTTTCATTCTTTAAATTGTTCAAGATGGTTTCCTCGGTTTGGGTGTCTACGGCGCTTAGGCAATCGTCGAAAATTAAAATCTTAGGATTCTTCAAAAGCGCACGGGCTATGGAAACGCGCTGTTTTTGTCCGCCACTTAGGGTGATACCACGCTCGCCAACTATGGTTTTGTATTGATTAGGGAAACTCATTATGTTTTCATGAATAGCAGCGTTTTTAGCGGCTTGAAGTACCAATTCCTTTTGCTTATCGTTAAGTTCACCACCATCAAAGGAACCAAAGGCGATATTTCCTTCTATGGTATCACTAAACAAAAACACTTCTTGTGGCACAATGCCGCTTTGTTGTCTTAAATCGTGCAAATTCACTTCCTTAATGTTTTTGCCATCTATCAATATTTCCCCAGAATTGGGATCGTACATTCTTGTTAATAGCATGCAAATGGTTGATTTACCAGCTCCAGTTCTACCAATTACAGCCAACGATGATTGGGCTGGAATTTTAAACGACACATTTTGTAAGGCTACAGTGCCCGATTCGGGATAGGTAAAGCTCACATTTCTAAATTCTATTTCGCCATTGATCTTGAAAGGTTCATTGGTAGGATTGCTGATTTTGGGTTGTTCATTCAAGAACTGATTGATTCTTTTTTGAGAGGCGATGGCTTTTTGGGTGAGTGAAGTGATCCATCCTAATGAGGCTACTGGCCAGGTTAATAAGTTGATGTAGATTACGAATTCAGCAATGTTACCATAGCTTAAATTACCTTTAATCACTTCCATGCCGCCTACAAATACGGTGAGAATGGTACTAAAAACGGGTAATAAAAAAATAAGCGGACTAAAAAAAGAATCGGCCATGGCTAAGTTCAATGCTTTCTTTTTGTAGGCTTCGGCTTCCTTGTTGAAATTATTGATCGTTGACTCTTCTTTAGTGTAAGCTTTTACCACTCTAATACCCGCGAAAGATTCTTGCGTATTGTTGTAAATGGTGGAGAGTTGCGCTTGGACTTCCCCATTTAATTTGGTCATTTTTCTGCTTACAAAATAGATTAAAATAGTAAGCAAAGGAAGTGGCATTAATACATATAAGGAAAGCTCAATATTGATGTTTACCATCGTGTAAATCACCAATATAAATAATATGATCATGTTGATAAAGTACATGATAGCCGGACCCAAATACATGCGCACATTCGTTACATCTTCGCTAATGCGATTCATAATGTCGCCCGTGTTGTTGTTCTTGTAAAAAGAGATATCGAGTTCTTGGTATTTGTTATAGATTTCGTTTTTCAAATCATACTCGATATAGCGCGACACCATTATGATGGTTTGGCGCATAAAGAACACAAAAACACCTCTTGCTATAGCAAACGCAAACAAGCCAATGGCAAACCAAATGGCAGAAGAAACAAATAAATCTTTAACATTATCTTCTGAAGCCGTGCCTTTAAATAGTGCTATTAAGTCGGCAGATTCCAACACAGAATCTAACACGTTTCTAAAAATTTGAGCAGGATAAAGGCTTAACCAGTTAGAAAGAGCGATACAAAGCACTCCCCAAATCAATTTGAACTTGTACTTGAAGATAAATTTATTGAGATATGCTAGCTCTTTCATGCGAAAAACAAATGTATTAAAATCATTTTTCATTATGGTCATTCGCAAAAAATCACGTACGTTTGCATTTCAAATAAATAACGGTCTTTAATATATGTTAAGCAGAAGACACCTCAGAATAAAAGTAATGCAGGCTTTGTACGCCTACAATCAGGCTGATGCAGATAATATTCCTCTTTACGAGAAAGAATTACTAAAGAGCATTTACAAAACCGAAGAGTTGTTCATCTATTTCATCTCTGCTTTGCTCGAAATTCGCCAGTTTGCCGAAAAAACATTGAACGAAGCGAAAGCCAAAAGGCTCCCTACGAAAGAAGATTTAAATCCGAATTTAAAGTTTGTAAATAACCGACTCCTATTGCTTATTGAAAATAATGAGGGGATGAAAAAGGCTTTAAACACTTTTAAAATCAACTGGGTAGAGTATGAAGAGTTGATTAAGAAGTTGTATTTAAAGATGAAGGCATCTGATTCTTTTACAGAATACATGTCGTCTGGCAATGGTTCTTTTGAAGAGGATAGAGAATACGTTATCAAAATTTACAAAGCATACATCGCCGATGAGGATTTGATTCTGCATCGCTTTGAAGAAATCAATATTCACTGGTCGGATGATTGGTATTTCATCAATGGATATGTTTTGAATTATTTGAAAGAAGTAAAAGAATCTGATTCTCCAGAGAAATCACTTCCTGCTTTATTAAAAGACGAAGACGACGATTTAGATTTCGTGAAAGGATTGTTTAGAAAAACCATCATCAACAACGACGAATACCAAAATACCATTATCAAACAAGCCAAAAACTGGGAAGAAGATCGTATTGCCATGATGGATTTCTTGTTGATGAAAATGGCGATTTGTGAGTTAGAAGCGTTTCCTACTGTGCCCATTAAAGTTACTTTAAACGAGTATATTGAGTTGTCTAAAAACTACAGTACGCCTAAGAGTAAGCTTTTTATCAACGGTATTTTAGATAAATTAATTCCTCAATTAAAGGCAGAAGGAAAAATAAACAAATCGGGAAGAGGTTTGAAGGAATAAAAGGTTTTCTATTTTTGTAAAAAAATAAACTACAAGGTTATGAAGTATATCACATTATTAGTTTCAGCTTCTTTCTTGTTCTTCGCATGTGGTGAAGAAGGGGAGGCTAGTTTAGAGAAAGTTGATTTGGCTGCAGTTGTTGCGACTACAGGCGGACCAGAAATTGTGTTTGAAGAAGAGGTTTTCGATTTCGGACAAGTTAAAACTGGTGATTCAGTAGTGCATCAATATGTGTTTAAAAACACTGGTGATCAACCTTTAATTATCGCTCAGGCCAATGCTAGCTGCGGTTGTACTATTCCTAACAAGCCGAAAGACCCAATTTTACCAGGTGAAAAAGGAGCCATTACAGCGAAAATTGCTAAAGCGGGTCACGCACAAAACAACAAAGAAGTAACTATCACTGTTGATTCAAATGCTAAGTCGGGTAAAAAGACTTTAAAGTTAACAGGCGATATCGTAGAAAAGTAAATTAATCAATCATCTATAAACAAGAACAAATGAAAATGTATTTATTAGCGGCTCAAGAACAATCAATCGTACCTACTTTGGTAATGTTTGGAGGTATATTCTTAGTAATGTATTTCTTTATGATTCGTCCGCAACAAAAGAAACAAAAAGAAGCAAGAAAATTTAGAGACAACCTTAAAGAAGGTGATAATGTAATTACAATTGGTGGTGTGCACGGTAAAGTATCTGAAGTGAGCGATTCTTCAGTAGTGGTGATTGTAGAAAGCGGAGCAAAACTTCGTTTCGAAAAATCGGCTATCGCTCAAAATGCCGATGGTCAGTTGGCCAACCAAGCAAAATAAGCAAAGTATTTTTTGTACTTGTGATGAAGCAGTGGTATTTTAGCCACTGCTTCTTTTTTTATGGACACTCAAGAAATCAAACCCAATAAATCGAAATTTAAAGTTTTTACCGACCGTAAAAGTGCGGTCATCTTTTTGGCTTGTTTGCTTTTGTCAATAGCTTTTTGGCTGCTTCTTTCCTTGTCGGCCGAATCTCAAGAAACCTTAGTTTTAAAGGTGAAATACAACAACTTACCCGAAGACAAAGTGCTTACCGAAGAATTGCCCCGCGATGTTAAAGTATTGGTGGTGGCAGAAGGATTTACTTTGTTGGGCTATAAATTAGGCTTTGCCCACAACGAAATTGTGGTGGATTTAAAGAATTTAAACTTTCAAAAAAAAGGAGATTACTATACCTCAACGTGGATTAGCAGTAAGAATTTAGACGAACTTAATGCGCAGGAAGGCAGCAAACTCAATATTTTAAGTGTTTACCCCGATACCATCAAAATAGTGATGGATAAAAAGGTGAATAAGGTTTTACCTGTTAAGTTTTCGGGTAAATCGATGCGTTCTCCAAATTATAGAATTGTAGGTGATGTGGTGGTTTATCCCGATTCGGTGCATGTTACTGGCGGACTTCATTGGCTTAAGAAATGCGATGCTATTTATACCGATTCATTGGATTTACTATCGAATGAAGGGGAGTTAGAAAGAAAAGTAAATCTTAAATTATTGTGGGGAGCTACTGCGGCAGAAGGTAAAACAGTGCAAGTTAAAATGTTGGTGCAAAGTTTAAAATCGCGACAAATGGAAGTGAATATTCGTTCTGTTAATGTGCCTGCAGGAGAAGAATTAAAGTTGTTGCCGGGCACAGTGCAAGTTACTTTCTTTACTACCGATTCTACTTTCAGTACTTTAAACAAAAGCGATTTCACTGCTGTTGCCGATTATAATGATTTGGTGTTTAGTCAGGATAAAATTGAAGTGCAACTCACTCGTTTCCCTAAAGATATTGAACTTCCTAAAATCTCTCCAGCCAAGGTGGAGTATATTTTACGACGATGAGAAAAGCTATTCAAATCGGACTCACAGGAGGCATTGGCAGTGGAAAATCGACTGTTGCCAAAGTGTTTGAGTTGTTGCGAGTGCCGGTGTATTATGCCGACAATCGTTCTAAATCAATCTTGCAAAACAATCCTTCGGTAAAAGAAAAGTTGAGAGAATTTTGGGGTGAAATTATTTTTGATAGCGCCGGAAATATCGATACCAAAGCCTTAGCCAACATTGTGTTTAATAATGAAAGCGAACTTCAAAAATTAAATGCACTGTTGCATCCTTTGGTAGCGCAAGATTATGCCCAATGGTTGAGTGAGCAAACAAGCGCTTACGTGATAAAAGAAGCGGCGATTTTAATTGAAAGTGGTAGCTACAAAACATGCGATAAAATTATTGTGGTAACCGTTCCGCAAGAAATTGCCATCGAAAGAGTTAAGGCGCGAGATCATGTTTCAGAAGAGCAAGTAAAAGCAAGAATAAGCAAACAATTGTCTGTTGAAGAAAAACTAAAATATGCCGATTTTGTGATTGTGAATGACGGCGTGAAAATGTTGATTCCACAGATATTAGAGATACATAACCAATTGAAATAACCATGGAAATCCTTTCACCCACCCAAATACACCTCTGCGATTTACAATACTTCGATTACAAAGGTGTTGAGTCTATAGATTTAATGGAAAACGCTGCTCTTGCGCTAAAAAATGAATTGGTTGCTAGTTTCCCAAAAGACACCGTTTTTCAAATATTGTGTGGCTCCGGCAACAACGGTGGAGATGGTTTGGCATTAGCGCGATTACTCAAAGCAGAAGGCTACAGCGTAGAAGTGGAGTTGTTTCTGTTTTCCGATAAAGCATCAAAAGATTTTACCATCAATTTAGAGCGATTAAGAAATACCAATACTTCTATTAACGAATATAAAAACAGCAACGATTTCTTTTTGTACCCAGGTGCAATTATCGTTGATGCTTTATTTGGTGTGGGTTTAACCCGCAAGCTAGAAGGTGAGTGGCTAGAGGTGATTTGCAAAGTAAATGCTGGTGACAATGTGGTGGTTGCTGTTGATGTTCCATCGGGATTGTTGTGTGAAAGCAAGCCTTCTTCAGAAGTGATAGAAGCCAATATTACCCTCACTTTTGAACGACCTAAATTGTGTTTTTTCTTCAAAGAAAGCGCGCCATATGTAGGTGAAATAAAAATTGTAGGAATTGGATTGAACCAAAAGTTTATTGGTTCTTTTAAAGACAACGAAACGATTGAGTTGCTTACTGCTAAATCAATACATAAAAAGAGAGAAAAATTCGGACACAAAGGTACTTACGGTCATGCAGCAATCATTGCGGGTTCAGAAGGAAAGATGGGCGCAGCGGTGCTTTCGGCAAAAAGTTGTATTCATTCTGGAGCAGGTTTGGTAACAGCAATTGTTCCTGGCAAAGGATTAAATATTATTCAAACGGCAGTACCTGAGGTAATGGCTTTTCCGGGAGGAGAAGGGTATGAGATAGAAAACATAACTTCGTTGGAGCAGTTCGATGCAGTGGGAGTTGGACCTGGGTTGGGCACCTTTAAAAAAGCAGAGAAATTATTGTCGCAAATATTAAAATTGGTGAATTGTCCCATTTTTCTTGATGCCGATGCTCTAAATATTCTTTCAGCGAATAAAAAACTATTGAAGTTGTTGCCTAAAGATGCTGTTTTAACGCCGCACCCAGGAGAATTTAAAAGATTGGTCGGCGATTTTAGCGATAGCTATGAAGCATTTCAAAAACTTAAAGATTTTTGTAAAACCTATTCTGTAGTAACGGTATTGAAAGGAGCAAATTCTATAGTTTGTACTCCAGAAGGTAAGTGCTTTTTTAACATTACGGGCAACCCTGGAATGGCGACTGCTGGGTCGGGGGATGTGCTTACCGGCTTAATCACATCTCTTTTAGCGCAAGGCTATACTTCGGTAAATGCAGCTTGTTTGGGTGTTTTTTTACATGGTTTATCAGGAGACATCGCTGTTAAAGAAACTTCTGAAGAGGGATTAACTGCTGGTAAATTAATAGAGAATGTAGGAAAAGCTTTTGCGACTTTATATTAAATAGATTAAGAATAGTAGTTCTTGCAATTCATTTAATTTAATTGTACCTACATTTACCTTCTAAAAATTTTCTATGCAAGAAGTTTCTGTTGAAAAAACAAAGTTCACAAAATATCAAATATTCATCATTGTAGTTCTAGCCATACTTCAGTTTTCTGTTGTTTTAGATTTCATGATTCTTTCTCCGTTGGGCTATATTTTAATGCCCGAATTAAAAATTGATACAGCTCAATTCGGTTGGGTGGTGTCGGCTTATGCTTTTAGTGCTTTTGCTTCGGGATTGCTTGCAGCTGGTTTTGCCGATAAGTTCGATAGAAAGAAATTGTTGCTGTTTTTTTATGCCGGTTTCATTGGTGGAACTCTGCTTTGCGGTATTGCCGATACCTATGCGTTTTTGCTATTTGCACGTGTAGTTACAGGATTGTTTGGTGGTGTAATCGCTTCCATAGTAATGTCGATTGTTACCGATATGTTTCAATTACAAGTTCGCGGTAGGGTAATGGGACTCATTCAAATGGCTTTTGCTGCGAGTCAGGTTTTAGGTATTCCTGCTGGATTGTTTTTAGCTGGACGATGGAATTGGCATTTTCCTTTTATTATGATAGTGGTGATCAGTGCCTTGTTGTTTGCTGTTTTGGCTTTTTATTTAAAACCTATCGATGGTCACCTTAAAATTAAAAGTGAAAAGAATGCGCTGATGCATTTGGTGCATGTAGTTTCAAAACCTCGCTATCTTAGGGCTTTTGCAGCAACAACACTTTTAGCCACTGGAGGATATATGTTAATGCCTTTTGGAAGTGATTATGCGGTAAACAATTTGGGCTTAGATGAAAAAAATGAATTGCCTTTATTGTATTTATATACAGGTATAGCCACTATTTTTGTTATGCCTTTGGCCGGATTTTTAAGCGATAAGTTGGGTAAGTATAAAGTGTTTTTTGTGGGTTCAGTAATCAGTATTGCAATGCTGCTTATCTATTGCAATTTAGACCAAACTCCGTTTATATGGATTGTTACACTAAACATTGTTTTATTCATTGGAATCATGAGTAGAATTGCTCCAGCACAGGCTTTAATGTCGGCAATTCCTGAGCCTCAAGACAGAGGGGCATTTATGAGTGTTAATGCATCCATTCAGCAATTGTCGGGAGGCGTTTCTTCCATTATTGCCGGACTAATTGTTATCAAATTGCCGAACAAGTCTTTGGGTAATTATGATGTTCTTGGTTATGTGGTGACAGGCGCCATTATCATCACTCTTATCTTAATGTACGTAGTGCACAAAATGGTGAAGGAATCATAGTTTTCAAGTTGTTCAAAAATTCTTCAAAAAAAATATTCTATCCCTCTGCCAATTAAGCATTAATAGTATCTTTGCCTCATGCAAGAAATGATACTTATTTTAGATTGTGGTTCTCAGTACACTCAGTTGATTGCTAGAAGAGTACGTGAATTAAATGTTTATTGTGAAATTCATCCCTACAACCATTTTCCGGCTATTACCGAGAATGTGAAAGGGGTAATCATATCGGGGAGTCCGTTTTCGGTGAACGATACCGACGCCCCACAAATTGATACATCAACTTTTAAAGGCAAACTGCCTTTGTTAGGTGTGTGCTACGGCGCGCAGTATTTGGCAAAGCAAGGTGGCGGAGTAGTGGGTAAATCTGCTCATCGTGAGTATGGTCGTGCCAACCTCGAAAAAATTGAAAGTGCCAATCCTTTGTTGAAAGGTATGACTGTTGGTTCTCAAGTGTGGATGTCGCATGGAGATACGGTAACCCAATTGGCCGATAATTTTGAAATCATAGCTTCTACCAAAGATGTTGCTGTAGCGGCTTACCATATCAAAGGAGAAGAAACCTATTGTATTCAGTTTCACCCAGAAGTTTACCACTCTTTAGAGGGAACTACCTTGTTGAAGAATTACGTGGTGAATATTTGCGGTTGTAAACAAGCATGGACTCCAGATTCATTTGTGGAAACTACCGTTGCTGAGTTGAAGGCTAAATTAGGAGATGATAAAGTGGTGTTGGGCTTATCGGGCGGAGTAGATTCAACGGTTGCTGCAGTTTTACTGCACAAGGCTATTGACAAAAACTTGTATTGCATTTTTATTGATAATGGTTTGTTGCGTAAAGATGAGTTCTCTCAAGTGTTAGAGCAATACAAACATTTAGGTTTAAATGTAAAAGGAGTAGATGCCAGCAAAAAATTCTTGGGCGAATTAAATGGCGTTAGTGATCCTGAAGCAAAAAGAAAAATAATTGGAAGAGTTTTCATTGAAGTGTTCGACGAAGAATCTCATTTGATACAAGATGTGAAATGGTTGGCGCAAGGTACCATCTACCCAGATGTTATTGAATCGGTGTCGGTTAAAGGTCCGAGTGCAACTATTAAGTCGCATCACAATGTAGGTGGATTACCTGATTATATGAAACTAAAAATTGTGGAACCTCTTCGTTCTTTGTTTAAAGATGAAGTTCGTCGCGTAGGTAAAACAATGGGATTGAGTGCAGAATTGTTGGGTCGTCATCCTTTTCCCGGACCAGGTTTGGCCATTCGTGTGTTGGGTGCCATCACAGAAGAAAAGGTACGCACTTTGCAAGAAGTTGACGCAATCTTCATCAACATGCTAAAAGAAAAAGGACTTTATGATTCAGTTTGGCAAGCAGGAGCTATTTTCTTACCTGTACAAAGTGTTGGCGTGATGGGCGACGAGCGTACTTACGAAAATGCAGTAGCCTTAAGAGCTGTTTCTTCAACCGATGGAATGACTGCCGACTGGGTACATTTACCTTACGAGTTTTTAGCAGAAGTATCGAATACCATTATCAATAGAGTAAAAGGAGTAAACAGAGTTGTTTACGACATTAGCTCAAAACCACCAGCAACAATAGAATGGGAATAAAAAAAATAATAATAATGTTGGTGCTTTTTGTAAGCACCTTCTCTTCTTGTACAGCGCAAAAAGACAGCGTGGTTGTAAAAGAGGGTAAAGAATATTACTCGGTTAAAGTTACGCCTAAGCTCACTTTATACAGCTTAAGTAAAAAGTACAAAGTTCCGCAAGAGGCTATTAAGGCTGCGAATGGCGGATTGGCAGATGGATTAAAAACCGATTCTTATGTTTTAATTCCTGTAGCTCCTAAAGAAGAGAAGAAAGAAAAAAGAGAGGAGAAGGTTGATGAAGGTTTGAAAAATTTAAACGAGATCATTCAAAACGAACAAGATACTTTTGTTCCTCAATTGCCAAAAGAAAAATGTCCGGTGCCCAACTCAAAGCGCTTAAGAGTTGGTTTCATTCTTCCTTTTCAATTGCATCTATTAGATACCATGCGTGCAAGAAAAAATGAATACCAAGATTTACAAATTCCATTGGCTACTCATGTGTTTTTAGATTTTTACGAAGGTAGCTTGATTGCCTTGGATAGCTTAAAAAAACTGGGTTACCACATTGATGCTTATGTTTACGACGACAGAGGTGACACCAATGTGTTGAAGCAAATTATTCAGCGCGATGAGATTTCAAAATTGAATTTGATTATCGGTCCGGCCAACATTGAATGTTTTAAAATTGCTTCAGAATATCTTAAAAAGAAAAACATTTATTTAATTTCTCCCTTCTCTAAAAATGCCGATATCGTAAATGAGTTTTCTAATTCTGTTAAGATTGTTCCTGCCAAAAACAGCTACTTAGAATCTATTGCAAAACATGCCTTGAAAAATTATAAAGGAGCTCATTTTATTGTAATTGGTGATAGAGAAGAAAGCAGAAGAAATGCCGATTTCATAGAGGCGAAGTTTGCTGGTGAAATGGTAACGGTTACCAAATTGTATTTCGAGCCAGGCAAGTTAACCTTATCTGTTGAAGCTTTTTTAGCAAAGTTATCGAAAGAGCAAACGAATGTGGTTATTTATCCATCCGACAATGAGAGTTTCATCACCAAGTTTTTAAATAGCATGTCGAAACACACCAAAGATTACCAATTTGCGGTGTACGGCATGGAATCATGGCAAGAGTATTCAAATGTTGATGTTACTCATTTTCAAGAGTTAAAGGTGCACATTCCTTCTATGTATTTAAGTAGATACGATTCTCCTTATATCGACAATATGATTTACGCTTATGCTCATCGTTTTAGAACAGAGCCTTCTCAATATGCTTTTTTAGGTTTCGATTTAACGGCTATTTTCTTGAAAGCGTTTAACAACGATTCAAATTTAAACAATGATACCTTCTTGAATCAGAAGTTTAGAGGGATGATGCAAGATTATATTTTCGTGAAAAGATCGGATGCCAGTGGATTTGAAAATACTTGTGTGGGTATGATGGAGTTTAGAAATTACCAATTGGTGTGGATCAATGAGTAACCCAAACTTTAAGCTCGACACCCAAGTTTTCTTTAAAAGCTTACAAGAAAACATTTGTGCTGCCCTAGAAAAAGAAGATGGTGTAGGTAAATTTGTACAACATCTGTGGGAGCGTGATGGCGGCGGTGGCGGACGAAGCATGGTGCTTCAAGAAGGCGCAGTAATTGAAAAAGGAGGCGTTAACTTTTCGGCAGTAGAAGGAGAGTTGCCCGAAAATATACAGAAAGCTTTAGGAGTAAAATCAAATCATTTTTTTGCCACAGGAGTGTCGATAGTGATTCATCCGCACAATCCCCTAGTGCCTATCATCCACATGAATGTTCGTTACTTCGAAACATCAATCGATGGAAAAGTAGAAGAGCAGTGGTTTGGGGGAGGTATAGATTTAACTCCGCATTACGTGAATAAAGAGCAAGCCAAATTTTTTCATCAGCAATTGAAAAATACCTGTGATAAATTTGGTGCTGAGTTCTATCCCGATTTTAAAAAATGGGCCGACGATTATTTCTTTATCAAGCATAGAAATGAAACAAGGGGAGTGGGTGGTATCTTTTTCGACAGATTAAAAACTACCGATAAATACAGCATGCAAGATAGATTCGAGTTTGTGAAGGCTGTGGGCAATACTTTTGCGCCAACTTACACCAACTTGATGAACATCAATAAAGATCAAACTTTTACCGAAGCACAAAAAAACTGGCAGTTGATTCGCCGCGGTAGGTATGTAGAATTCAATTTGGTGTATGATAAAGGAACCAAGTTCGGCTTAGATACCAATGGCAGAATAGAATCGATATTGATGAGTTTACCTAAAATGGCTTCATGGCCTTACGACCCTCAGTTTGAGGATGGTTCAAAAGAGAAAGAAACTTTGAGTTTGTTGGTAAAAGGAATCGATTGGGTTTAAACTGTTGATTTTTGGTACAAGCCGGCAAAAGCCTTGAATCTCGCTTCATCAATCACCAAACAGCCATCTTTCATCATGTTGAAAATCTCCAATTCTCTATCGGCAGATATGTCTTTGTTGCTTTTGTAAATATGCAATTTGTCTTTGTATTCTTTGAAATTACTCGCTAAGGCAGTCAGCACATCACGGTCTCTAAAGTCAATATCGGGGTGGGTAGAATCAATACCAATTAAATACACTTTATCGCTTTCAAACATAAAAACCTTAATGGAGTTGGGGGATAGGTGCTCTAAAAACTGGACTTTCTTAAATGCTTTTTCAAAAACGATGTCGCTAAATATCTCCACCATTTCAATGGCTTTGTCGGGATCGTTGTTGTTTATCTTTTTCCATTCGCCATCATCAATACCATTTGACACCAAAAATTGAATGAATTCTTTTTCTAATTCTTTTAATTCTATATCTGATAAAATTCGGTATTTCATAAGCCCCTATTAGTTTAGTAGGCTAAAAATAGAAAAGAAATGTTAAAAGGAGGAAAGGTGTTAATTACTTTTGAAAAGCAATCATTTTAATGGCTGTAACAGCTGCTTCAACGCCTTTGTTGCCGTGTTTTCCACCCGAGCGTGCTCTCGACTGTTCTATGGTGTTGTCGGTAAGTACACAAAAAACAACAGGCTTGTTGTATTTTAATGCCACCTTTTGAATGCCGTAAGTGGTGCCTTCGCAAACGTAATCGAAGTGTTTGGTTTCGCCTTGAATCACACAGCCTATGCAAATAACCGCATCAACTTCACCTTTTTCTAAAATGGTTTGAGCGCCCAAAGGCAATTCAAAACAACCTGGAACGTAGTGTATAGATAGGTCTCTGTCGTAAATGCCTTGTTTGTTAAGGGTTTCTACAGCACCTTTTTTAAGTCCTTCGGTAATTTCAGCATTCCATTCAGCAACAACCAATGCTATCTTCATGCCTTCCGCAGAAGCGATGTTGTCTCCTTGTTCAGAAAGGTTTTTGTGAATGGTAGCCATTCTTATTTAGAAGCTTTTAAAGAAGCTTTAGCTTTTGCAATACCCAAAGATCTTTCAATCTTTTGTTTTTCAGCACCGTGTTTCGCTGGGTCGGTATAGTAAGCCGAAATGATTTCTTCGTAGTATTTAACAGCATCTTCATTTTTACCCAATTGCTCACTCAAAATAGCAGCTTTCTTAAGGTAGTATGGAGAAACCAACACATTGTTTGCGCCTTGAGCAGCCGATACATATTTTTTAATAGCTTGTTCGTTCTCGTTTTTTTCAACCATGATGTCGCCCAACAAACCATTTTTCAAGTGA
This sequence comes from Flavobacteriales bacterium, assembly GCA_049430665.1. Lineage (GTDB taxonomy): Bacteria > Bacteroidota > Bacteroidia > Flavobacteriales_C > JAHEZL01. The sequence continues at coordinate 23,885 of JBMTCG010000024.1, forward strand.
GGAAACATTTCACCTTTAGCATCAAAAGCTTCTAGTTGTTCTAAAGCCTCATCAAATTTGTGCTGACGGAAATAACTAACAGCCAAGTAGTATTTAGCGATGTTGCCTTCGTTGGTATTAGAATATTCATCTGCGATATCTTCAAAACCTTGAAAATCTTTTTTACTTCCTTTTAAAGCCAAATCTACAGAGTCTTTGTCGAATTGCTCCGCAGCTTTCCAAAGGTCTTTTCTAGCCTCTACAGATGCATTCTCAACAATTACGTTATTATAGAAAACCCATCCACCAACAATCACCACCAATGCGATGGCAGCAGTAGATAATGCTTTTTTGTTTTCAATGAAAAATTTTTCCGACTTGCTGATTGTTCCACCTAAGTCTACAATTGGCTCGTCTTTTATTTCTTTTGACATGTCTTTTTAATTTGAAGCACGAAAATAGGGAAAAATTATAAATCTTCAATGTTTAATATTTAATGAGTAAAACAAAGAAGCCTATCGGTCGGCTGACGGATAGGCTTTATGTTTAATCTTCATCTTCCATTCCTGGTTTTCCAGGAGGCGGACCTTGTGGTTTTCCGCCTTGCTGGTTGTGATGCTGTTCTCTGGCTTTTTTCAAAATCTCTTTTCTAAATTCGTGTTCTGCTTGATGTAAAAGCGCCACCTTTTTTATAGGCAATACAGCTTTAAATTTAACGCGGTATTCTTTTTTCAAGGCCAATTCTTTTTCTTCCAAAACTAAATCTTGATCTATGATTTTTTCAGCTTCCGAATTGCTTAAACTATCTAATCCTTTTTTCAGTTTTTTATGGTTCGCTCGTCTTTCTTCATTTAGCTTGTCAACTTTAGCCTGATACTCATTGTACACTGGCCAAAACTTGGTGGCTTCGTCGGTGGTAAGTTTTAACTTCTCGGTGATAAAACCAATTTTCAAAGCCTTAATCTCTTCTCTCTTCTGTTCTCTTTTTTCTCCTTTGTTTGGTTTTTGTGCTTGTGCCGAAATGATCATTCCCATCACCATCATCAGCGTTAACATTACTTTTTTCATGGTTTTACATTTAAGTTTATAATTCATCTAACAACACTTATTCGTCAACTCCTTCGTCAAGGAGGTATTCGTCTAAAGCTTCAGTATTTTCAATTTTTTTAATTTCTGCCGCACTTACTGTTACATTGGCAACAGGGGTGTAGGTATCGTAAATCAATTCATCGTCGAATTCATCAATATTTTCGTTTACATAGCTTACGTAATCTATTGCTGCTGGAGCAACAGCTGTAGGCACAACATCATTTTTATTTACCAACCAAAGCGAAAAAGCTATGAAGCTCGCTGCAAAAGCTATGCTTGGATATCTAAATCTGAACAATAAACTTTTGTGTTCTTTGGCTTTTATTTTCTCCTGAATATTGACTTCTAAACTGTCGAAATAATTCGCCGGGACTTTAAATCCGTTTTCTATTTTTAATTCTTCTATGTTTATTTTTTGGCTCATTTGCTTCTATGACTTTTATTAATTCAAATGGTTTAATCTTTATTTAAATATTCTTCAATTTTTTTTGTGGCTAAGTGGTACGATGCTTTCAATGCACCCACAGAAGTACCCGTAATATCTGCTATTTCCTCGTATTTCAAATCATCGTAGTATTTCATGTTGAATACCAATCTTTGTTTTTCGGGAAGCGTTAATATGGCTTTCTGCAATTTTTTTTGAATCTCGTCGCCGCTAAAATTTTCATTACTATCTATATGTGCCGATAGTTGTTCTTCAACATTAACAATAGGAATGAAGAACATTTTCTTTTTCTTGTTTAAGAAGGTGATGCACTCGTTAGAAGCAATGCGGTAAATCCAGGTGTATAATTTCGATTCTTCGTTGAAAGAATCCAATCCCTTCCATATTTTAATAAAGATGTCTTGTGTGAGGTCGTTGGCGTCTTCGTGATCAATCACCATGCGGCGAACATGCCAGTACACGCGCTGCTTGTACTCTTGCATTAAAAGATTAAATCCGTAATTCTTTGTTTCAGAATTACGGAATTTATCTAGTATTTCATTATCCGACCAATTCCCCATATTTCAAGTGTGTAGGGGTAGCCGCTGAATTATTTTCTTTTGATTACCTTTTGAACGGCTTCAACGATGTTAGCGGTATTGATACCATATTTGGTCATCAATTGCTCTTCAGTTCCGCTTTCGCCAAACTTGTCGTTAACTGCTACAAATTCCATTGGAGTTGGAAGTTGTGTTGCCAACAACTGAGCTATGCTATCACCCAATCCGCCATTCATCTGATGTTCTTCAGCTGTTACCACGCATTTGGTTTTCTTTGCTGAAGCTATGACTGCTTGCGCGTCTAAAGGTTTAATCGTGTGTATATTTATTATTTCGGCAGAGATGCCTTGTTGTGCTAAAATTTCTCCTGCTTCAATGGCTTTCCATACCAAATGGCCTGTTGCGAAGATGGTAACATCTGTTCCTTCGTTCAATAAAACTGCTTCACCAATTACAAATTTTTGATCTATTGGAGTGAAGTTAGGTACTTTCGGACGGCCGAAACGCAAATAAACCGGACCTTCATATTCTGCCGCGGCGATAGTTGCTGCTTTGGTTTGGTTGAAATCACAAGGATTGATCACCACCATGCCTGGCAACATTTTCATTAAACCGATATCTTCTAATATTTGATGCGTTGCACCATCTTCACCCAAAGTTAAACCTGCGTGTGAAGCGGCAATCTTTACGTTTTTACCTGAGTACGCAATTGACTGACGAATTTGATCGTACACTCTGCCCGTTGCGAAATTCGCGAAAGTTCCAGCGAAAGGGATTTTACCACCAATGGTTAAACCAGCAGCAATACCCATCATGTTGGCTTCAGCAATTCCTATTTGAAAAAATCTTTCTGGATTCTCTTTAATGAACTGATCCATTTTCAAAGAACCAATTAAGTCGGCGCACAACGCAACAACATTAGGGTTAGTCCTTCCTAGTTCTGTTAATCCCGCTCCAAATCCCGAGCGAGTGTCTTGATGATTTTGTATTTCGTATTTTTTCATATCTGGTTTTCGTGGCGCTAAAATAGCAACATTATTCTGTTATCAAATACTATTGTGAACCTTTAGTATTTCTTGTTTTAAAGTAGGTAGGAATTTCTCTTTGATTTCCCAAACGATAGACAGGTCGATTCCAAAATAATCGTGAACTATTCGGTTTCTAAATCCTCTTATTTTTTGCCAGTCTATTTCGGGGTGTTGCGCTTTAAATTCTTCGGGAAGTCTGTTGGCCGCCTCTCCAATAATTTCAAAATTGCGAACTACGGCGTCTAGGGTTTTTTCATCTTTTGTGAAATCTTCGAAAGATAAGTCATTGGCATATCTCGAGATTTTATCGGCGCTCTCAAGTATATCTTCTAATAAGAGTTTTGGAGTTCGTTTAGACATAAATAATTTCTCCTTCGATTTCACGGAAATAACGCTCTTTAATACCTTTTTTTGATACTAAGTCAATCTTCCTTTTAAACACTTTTTCAAGGTAATTCGCCAAATCTATAAATTCAATTCCTATTGGCTTTGAAAAATCAACGATAACATCAATATCGCTGTTTTCATTGAAATCATTTCTAACCACAGAGCCAAATAAACCAATAGAATTAACAGAGTATTTAGCTGTTAATTCGGGCTTCATTTTTTTTAAAGTGCTTTGTATCTGAGATAAATAAGACATGCGATAAAGTTAGTAAATTATTGCAAGCAGCGCAACCGCTGCTCTTCTTAGTTTGCATCCGTCGAAAGACGGTGTGTTATTTTCTATTCTGATGAGAACGAATAAATATCGCCACTATCGCCTTTACATTTAATGAAAATTTCTTTTGGCAAATATTTCAGTAGTTTAATTTTAGTTATTAGCATTTGATCGCAGTCAGCATTGTCACTGTTTGTGAAAATTAATTTCCCATCTTCTAATTTGTCTGGTAAATCATAGGTCATTCCCAAATAATAATTTCCAACATATTCATTTTTGACGTTGAAAACTAATATTCGACTTGTTGCTCTGTGCGAAAGTCCCCAATACCAGCATGAATTCATAATCTTAAAAACTCGGCCATCAGCAGTCACAACTTCACCTAAATATTTTAAATGAGTTTCGGTTTGTCCATCTTCAGTCCATTTCCCAAACACGAATAAACTGTCTGTGATTCCTTTTTCTAAAACCTGTTGTCGCTTTTCGTTGTCATTTGTTTGTCCTTGTATTGAATAGCAAGAAAAAAGTGTGAAAACCAATATGCTCAATTGTGTTGTCATTTTATGCTAATGTATCAGATTTGCTTTGTCGCGGTCAGTTTTATCGATTGTAGCTTTTATTTATTGTTTTATTGTTTTCTTGAATTATTTCGATTTGTATCTGCTGCATAGTTACATTCTTGATTTTTAAACTCCCACTAAGTTGACTAACTGGTGAGGTGATGTATTTGCAAGTGTTCAAATCCGCGATGAAATTATTTTTCATTTTTCTTATATCAAAAAACATTAAGCTATCACCATCATTGCAGTATAATAGTATCTCATTTTTATCATCTCCATCGACAATATAACCTTTTACGATTTCCTTAGCGTCACTCTTTCTTAAAAACTGCATATAATGCGGATTTCCGCTTCCGAACGATTGGACAAAAGCAAAATAGTCGTCAAAATCTGTTCCGATATATCCTAGATTTTTATGAGGTAGTTCTGCTCCCACAATATTCAAATTGGCAATTAATTTATTGCCTTTCACAAGCAGTAAACGCATCTCGATTGGACTACTTAAATTTTCCTTAAAGTATTCGAATTTCAATTTGTAGCCATTCTTTAATATCGTATCAAAATCGTAAGGTTTTTCTTTATACAACTCTTCAATAGTTAATTCTTGGTTTTCTGTAGGTTTATTGATAGTATCTTTTTGCTCGGTAGTATCGAGTTTGGAAGGAGGTTTTTGACTTGTTAATATGGTTTCGTATTGGCTACAGGAGATAAATGAAAGTAATGTTAATAAGGTAAAAGCCCGAAATATTATTTGAATATGATTCATCATAAAAAGCCATCATGGCTAAAATTACACGGTTACTGAAAAATAAGAACATATTTTAAAGGGAGGTAATTAAAAGGGCTTTTCTTTGAGCAAGTAATTTCAAATTCACTGCACATCTCTCAGGCACGCGCTTGGAAGCGCGCGCCTTGTATGGTGCCGCGATTAAAAATCGCTAAAATGGGGATTTCAGATTCGCTTCGTAAAATCTGAAATTACTGGGGGTAATGAAATATTCATTATTGATCAAAAGAAAACGTGACACGAGTATTATTTTATGGAATATAAATATTTTCGTTCAATGTTTGAGTTATCAATTGCTGGTGTGTTTTTGATTGTGACATTGATTTTGCTAGTTAAATACAGCAAAAGGAAAAGCTTTGTTTTGTTAATTAATTCAATCATCTTTTTCTGCTACATTTCTTTGTTCTTTTACGATATGATTACGCACAGTACTGTTTTGTTTTTTCTAGGACCTATTTTTGAATTGTTTTTAGCAGTTGGATTGCACTGGCTAATTGCATTTACATGGTTATTGGTGATTTTTGTGCGATTAGACTCAGCACCTGATGATAGTGTGCTGTAATTTCAAATTTAGCGAAGCGTAATTTGAAATCTTTTTTATAGGCATTTTTAATGCCGATGCGTTCTATTTAAACTATAACTATCGCAATTGAAAATCGCTAAAATGGGGATTTCAGATTAGCTTCGCAAAATCTGAAATTACGGGGGTAAATGTCAATGCTTAAACTACTGCCAACCTGGCCCAAGTTTATTTATTGGTTCTGGTTCAATTACTCTCATGTGATTTAGCAACATTGGGTCTTCACCTTTTTTTATTATTTTATGCATATCCAATAAAGTTGTAAGCAGAAACTCAACGCCTTCATTATGTTCGTTTTTCTGATTTTTCAATTTAGTTAATGCATTTTGTGCAGCAAGCCAGAAATACTCTCGATTTTTATGAGCAAAAGACCTTATATCAAAATTGAACATTATACTTTCCCCATTCCTTATGAACCCTCCAAATCCGTTACCTTCATCTCCATTTTCTTCACGATAGACAAATCGCTCTAGATATTCATAAAAAGGTTTAGCTTCTTTAATGTTTTTTAGTTCATTAGTTATTAATTCTAGCATATAAGCCATACCTGACCATCCTCTTGCAAATCCTCTCCCGTCTTCAAGTGTCCAAAACGCAGATGCCATTTTTTTTAAAAAATAAAAGTCATTAATATTAAAATTATCACGTCAATTGAACCTTCCTAAAACAACTCCACCTTCACCACCTTCCCCGATTCAACTTTAAATTTCTTTTCAATAGAATAAATACTTCTCTTAGCTGTTTTACTGCGGTACACAATGGTGTAAGTGCCCGGCAGCATGTTGATGGATTGGTTGATGTTGTCGACATTCAATTCGTAAATCAATTCTAATTTCCCATTCGTCAATTGGTAGATTGAACCAAAACCATTGTTGGTTAACGAATGAAATCCTACTGATCCAGGCTGAGGTATTTCTATTTTTTTGGTTTCGCTTTGCGCTATTTGAATCGTGTCTTTTATTCGCGGAATGGTGAGCAACTCTATTTCATATTCGCCCACAATGTATTTTTCTGTTCTTTCGAAAGATTGAACATTGAGCAATTTATTGTCGTCTATTTTTTTTATGATGTATTGGTAATTGTAAATGTTGTTCGCATTGCCATAAGCTTTTACAAACAATGAACCTTGCGGTGCATCAATAGAAATAGTAGTGTGTTCACCGGGTTTAAACTTTACGTTTTCTATACTCACTTCGGGTTTGGTGTGCACTACAATTTTGTAAGTGCTTAATGGATCGATAGAAATGGTGTCGGGATTTCCTTTGTAGTTTAAAGCGTGTACAATATTGTATTTAATTTCTCCTGTGCTTTGATCATAGAAAGTCATGTTTACGTTGGTTTCTATGGGCTTTTGATTAACATCCAAAAGGCTAACCTGACAAGTCGTAGTGCTCAATGCCTCAGCAATTACAATAGATAAAATGGTTTTGAAAGAGTTCTTGTTACTCGCATCGTAATATTCACCCATGCAACGGAAATATTCTGAGTAATCTTTATCCATACCCAAGCCAATCACAAAGGGTTTTAATATCACGCCATTTTGCTGCAATGCTCTCGATACTGCGCAAGGGTCGCCATTACAAGCTTCAATTCCATCAGTAATTAAAATGATGATGTTTCTGCAGTTTTCACAAGGAGGGAAGTCGAATTCTGATGCTTCTAAAGAGCGCGCTATCAATGTTGTTCCTGTTGGCCGCGTAGCTTTAAGTACATGTTTTATTTTTTCAATATTGTCTTTTTCAAAAGGAACTTCTAAATGAGTGTCTTCACAATCTTGAGCGTCTTTAATGATAGGTTTTCTGTTGCCGTAAACGCGCAAGGCTACTTCAACATTCTCAATATTCTTTAGCGAATCGATGGCCGCAGAAAGCAAACGTTGTGCAATGGCAATTTTTGTTTCGCCATCCATCAATCCCCACATACTTTGTGAAGCATCGAAAATAAATAAGATGCGTGTTTTAACAACAGAATCTTTAAGCGCCGGTTTCTTTTGGGCGATAGAAGTGAAGGATACCAATAAAAAAAGATATATTATTAGGTGCTTCTTCATATTGTAATTTAATTGTAATTCGTCCAGAACAAATTTTAAACCACAGAGACACAGAGTTCACTGAGAATAAAAAGTGGTCGCAGACAACTTGCGTTGAACGGAGAGCACAGAGCGGGAGACACCGTGTTCTTTGTTAAAACGAAGTTTCTTTGTGTTCTCAAATAAAAAAGTAATGAACTATCTTTTACGAAAAACTCAGTGTACTCTGAGTCTCTGTGGTTATTATTTTCTAGTTCTAGTAATCTCCAAGTGTTTCCGGATTTTGCGCCAGTGCCGATTTCAATTGCTCATCATTAGGTGCAACGCCATGCCATTTGTGGGTTCCCATCATGAAATCAACACCATTACCCATTTGGGTATTCATCATGATTAGGATTGGAGAACCTTTGCCTGTCAAGCTTTTTGCTTTTGCCAGAGTAGCAACCACTTCTTCCATCTTGTTGCCATTCATCTCTAAAACAGTCCAGCCAAATGCTTCCCATTTTCCTTTTAAGTCACCTAATGAAAGAACTTCGTCTGTGCTTCCGTCAATTTGAGCTTTGTTTTGATCTATTGTTGCTATTATGTTATCTACTTTCTTTGCTGCGGCGTACATGGCTGCTTCCCAAACCTGACCTTCTTGCTGCTCGCCATCGCCCATTAAACAGTAAACCAATGTATTGTCTTTGTTGAGTTTTTTAGCTTGTGCTGCACCTAGGGCAACCGACAAACCTTGACCCAATGAACCAGAAGCAACTCTAATGCCAGGTAATCCTTCGTGAGGTGTTGGGTGTCCTTGTAATCTTGAATTTAAACTTCTAAAGGTCGACATCTCTTTCACCGGAAAATATCCAGCTCTTCCTAAAACACTGTAGAACACTGGCGAAATATGTCCGTTCGATAAAAAGAACATGTCTTCACCCGTACCATCCATGTTCCAGTTTTTCGGTTCGTGTTTCATTGCATTATTGTATAGTGCAACCAAATATTCAGTGCAACCTAAAGAACCTCCAGGGTGCCCCGAGTTATTTTGGTGAACCATTCTTACTATATCACGACGTACTTGTGAAACGATTTTTTCTAATTGTTGGATGTCGGCCATTGTTGTAAATTTTTTTACGAAAATACAATTTCTAAGGGAATAGCCAAGAGCGAATAGGCAATAGGTGAAATAAAAATAATTGTAAACTTTTTTGCCCTAATGGCTATTGGCTAATGCCTATTCACTATTTTCGCTTTCTAAATTTTTTATCATGGGATTAAAATGTGGAATTGTTGGTTTGCCAAACGTAGGAAAATCAACGCTTTTCAACTGTTTATCGAGTGCAAAAGCACAAGCGGCTAACTTTCCGTTTTGTACTATTGAACCAAATATTGGAACTATAATCGTGCCCGATGCACGTTTAAATAAATTAGAAGAGTTGGTAAAGCCAGAGCGTGTACAAGCCAACGTGATGGAGATTGTAGATATTGCCGGATTGGTGAAAGGTGCTAGCACAGGTGAAGGTTTGGGTAACATGTTCTTGGGTAACATTCGCGAGACTGATGCTATTTTGCATGTTATTCGTTGCTTCGATGACGACAATGTAATTCACGTTGATGGCTCTATAAATCCTATTCGCGATAAAGAAACTATCGATTTCGAATTACAATTAAAAGATTTAGATACTATTGATAAGCGTTTAGAGAAAGCCAGCAAAATGACCAAGCATGGCGATAAAGATGCAATCAAGTTGGTGGCTATTTTAGATCAAGTGAAACAAACTTTGTTGCAAGGTAAATCGGCTCGTTCGGTGAAATTATCTGAAGAAGATGCAGCTGTGTTGGCCGAGTTAAATTTGATTACAGCTAAGCCTGTATTATATGTGTGTAATGTAGATGAGAAAAGTTTGCCAAAAAATGGCAATGCTTATGTAGATGCGATTAGAAAAGTAGCTGCTGAAGAAGGAGCAGAGGTGATGGTGATTTGCGCTCAGTTGGAGGCCGATATCGCTGAGTTGGAAAGTTTTGAAGAGCGTCAGATGTTTTTACAAGATGCGGGCTTAACAGAGCCTGGCGTAAATAAATTAATTACTGCAGCCTATAAATTATTGAAGTTGAGTACTTATTTTACCGCAGGGGTGAAAGAGGTGAGAGCATGGACGATTAAAGAAGGATTTAAAGCGCCGCAAGCTGCTGGAGTAATTCACACCGATTTTGAAAAAGGATTTATTCGTGCTGAGGTAATTAAATACGATGATTTCGTGAAATACGGTTCTGAAGCCGCTTGTAGAGATGCAGGTAAACTTTCTATAGAAGGAAAAGAGTATGTGGTGGGCGATGGAGATGTGATGCATTTTAGGTTTAATGTTTAAAAAACTTGGTGGAAAGAAAATTTATTATAAATTTGCCCTCCCGTTTGGGAATGTTCTTTAAATATCGGGGCGTAGCGTAGTCCGGTCATCGCGCATGGTTTGGGACCATGAGGTCGCAGGTTCGAATCCTGCCGCCCCGACACTTTAAAACAAAAAAGCCTGTAAACGAAAGTTTACAGGCTTTTTTGTTTTAATTCAAATCACATCTTTTTGAGCAAGATCAATTGATTTCGCAATATTTTATTTTCAGGTTCCTTCTCGTATAGCCACTGAAAATAAGGGATAGTTTCTTTTTGCTTTTTAAGTTTAAAAAGCTTCATGCACAGTTTGCTTATTAGCAACTTTTTTTTTTCTATGTTGGCAAAGGTGCCAAGCTGATTTATTTTAGTGAAAAGAAATTTGCTTAGTTTCTCGTTTTGAGTATCAATAGACGTTTCAAACAATGAGTAAAGGAAAGCATCGCCACGTCTTTGTATGATTTGCGATTTTAGATCGTCACTACTTTGTTCTGTGAGTTGGTCCAATAAGTTGAAGATAGAATTAACTTGTCGTTGATTTGTATTCAATAAATTGTTCTCGTTAATCATTTTAGCATCCACAAAAACCATATTATTATTTTCTACCACCCATATGTGGTAGTTATTTAGCAGAAGTTTTTCTTTTATCTTTTCACCTTCTTCCACAACTTTTTCGCTAATGAATTTGTAGTTGGGTGTGAATATTTCTGTGAAAATGATTTGTGGACGGAAATGCGTGTAATCAATGCTATTAATGATTTTCCAATCGCAGCCTTCTGCGTCGACAATTAAAATGTTGGGGACCTCAACTTTGAATTTTTCTATAAAAGTATTCCAGCTGTAAACTAGCACTTCTTCTTCGGTGAAATGATGAGATTTACCAAAGCTGTTTCGGTAGTCGGTCATTGCATTTTTATTCTCTGCGAGCAAGGTGCTGCTCAGTTTACTTTTAAAAATAGTTTCAGTTTTATCTTCATCGGAAATAGCAGCACATATAACTTTAACCTTATTGTTGCTGTGAATCGCGGCGCACTTATCAGCGTATTCTTTAATCGGCTCAACATAAATTCCTTGCCAGCCGATGTTGGCTAAATGGTGTGTTTTGCTATTGGTAATACCATCGTAAGCACCAATTTCTAAAAAAGTGCCATTGGTGGTGAGGCCTAAAACCTCTTCTAATAAAACATCTAAACAACTTATTTCGGTGAAGTTGGTAGTGAAATAAATGTTGTGATTGTTTTTCATGCAATGCAATAATAAACTTTTTTACCTATCTCGCACAAGAGAAATAAAACCAATAAAATGAACCAAGAGAACAAAAAAGAAGCAAAAAAAGTTTGGAATACACCTGTGTTTGCTGAAATTTCAATTGAAGAAACACTGTCAGGGCGATATCCATTTGGCGGAGTTGAAGACTACTGGTATACCTCTTGATTTTTTGAAATAACGATTGTTTTCAAAGCTTTTCTGAAATCAGAATTAAAAGAGAATACAGTTGAGGGGTCAATAATTCTAGAATCATCGCCTGTTTCCCCAGATATTTTTAAGAATCGACTTTGAGAGTCATTGTAGTTTTG
>JBMTCG010000025.1:0-35483 GCA_049430665.1 Flavobacteriales bacterium
GCAGCTACTGCAGCAGTTTCTACGCGCAAACGCGAATGACCCAAACTTACCGAAACATAACCATATTCTTTCGCCAACTTAACTTCATCTGGGGAAAAATCTCCTTCCGGACCAATCAATATCAACGCATCATCTCCAGGTTGATACACCTTTTGCAACAATTCTTCCTCGCCTGTTTCCAAATGTGCAATGTATCCTTTGGGATGATTTTTTACAAAATCTTTGAATTTGGTAAGTTCGTTTAATTTCGGACGAAAAGGTTGAACGCATTGCTTCATAGTAGCGCTTAAGATCTTTTGTAATCGTTCCACATTCAAGTTTCTGCGTTCGCATCTATCGGTTAACAAAGGAGTGATTTCATCTACACCAATCTCGGTGGCTTTCTCGATAAACCATTCGAAACGATCGATATTTTTGGTAGGTGCCACCACCAAATGCTTATTATATTTTCTTTTGTAAACTGATAGATTTTCTACTATTCTTACTCCACATTTCTTTTGATACGCATCACTTATCAACCCTTTACACAATGTACCTTTGCCATCAATTAAAAAAACCTCATCATTTTCTTTTAAACGCAAAACACGAATGGCGTGCGCCGATTCTTCTTCGTTTAAAACAATCTCATTAGCACCAGTATTTTCGAAATAAAAAACTTTCATAGCGTACTAATATAAAGTGTAATCTCGGTTCAACAAACTTTTATCACAGCCGTATTTCCAAACTGGCAATCCAAATTCAAAAGCGCCAGGATCGGGTTTTTCTCCCGCAAATTCATTGGTAATTCCGGGAATCAAAGTACCGTAATCAATAGCTTTAGATCCTAACTTCAATCTAAAATCATGATGCAAAGAATCAACAAACTGATTGGCTCCAGTGCTCAAATTAAATCGAATATCTGTACCCGCATCGAAGATGTCATTCGCCAAATTATTATAAACTTTTTGGTTGTACATATTCGAACCATCTTCACCCCAATAATTAATTGCTTTACCACAATTCCAAATAGTATTATTATATATCTCATGATCATAGGCATTCATTACTGTTTGAATACCATTTAAGCAATCGTACACCACGTTGTGGTGAATTAAATATTTCTTACTCTCCAAATCTATATAAATACCCACCCCAGCCTCCTTAGCATGATTCCCATGAATCATATTGTATGCAATCTCAGAATCATTTCCGTCAGTCATATAACAGTAGGTCAGCCCTAAATCATTGGCCAAATATCCACCATCATGTAAATGATTATTCTTTATTGTTAAATGCTCGGTATTGTTATGCACAATTAAAAACTTTCCAGAGTTAAAAACATCACAAAATGAAATGGTATGCCCGTACCCTTTTGTGGCAATATTCGCTGTTCCATTCCCCATCCAATTGCAATTGCTCACTATACAATTGATAATAGAATTATTTTCACCTTCAAGATAAATTCCACCGCCCCAATTTCCATCTATAACAGAATTGGAAATAGAACAATCTTGAGATTCTCCTAAAAGTTCTAGTGCAGCATACGCTGCACCATTAGAATACTCATAAATTTTAGGCGCTGTGCCATTGATAACGTTTACTTTATCAAAAACAAAAGCACTTACATCTAACAATTGAATTCTTCCACCTAACAGAGAAATATTTTGAATAGTAACACTTTCTTGCTGTTTTGATGCAATAAGCACATCGTTAGTTTGAGCATTCAAAACATCGGGCTTTTCACCTAACATCACGTACAAAGTATCTTGTTGCCAATGCCACTCGTTAATGGTATCTAAAGCATTTAAATGCTTTAAAATATAACCCTCTGCATCACCCGTGTACCAGTTTATTTTTTGGTAACCAAACCAATAATCTTTCATTTTTAAAATGCTGTCTTTGGAGTTTGATACTTGCTCTACATTCACCACCCACTTTTTACCTGCAATAGCATAACACCATGCTCCATTCCAATGATTTTTTGGAAATGAATTTTCAATGAAATAAGCAGAATCTTTTGAAGTATACATTTGCTTCCAATTTCTAGTACTGTACATCGAAGTATCATAGTTGGGCCAGCGTGCGGGCAACAACATTTTATTTTTGTGAAATAATTGCGTCACTTCTTTTTTGCAAAAAGCTTTGTAGTAATTCTTACCAATTCCCTCCCACTTCTTTACTTCTTGAGTTCCGGTAATAATCACCTTTTCTTTAGGAAATCCCTTGATACAAATATTGCTTTTATTGATATTAAGGACTTCACGATAAACACCTCCATGAATTAAAATTGTATCTCCTTCATTACATTGCTGAATCGCATCATTTATTGAACTTCCAGAAGACACAACTATAGTTTTCCCTTGCGGCGCAACACAAGAAAAAACCGAAAAAAAGGCACATAAATAAAAGCAATATTTAGAAAAGCTCATAGGGTAAAAATACTCTTTTTACCTATCACTCAAACTTTTGATGGTTTACTTTAAATTTATCGACCAATTTTAGCGCGGTCGCCTTGTATTCTTCTTGATTTTTCCATGCATTTTTTGGATTTAAAATAGCATTAGGAATTCCAGCGCATGCTTTGGGAATACTTAAGTCGAAAAAATCTTCCTTTTCAAACTCTTGTTTTTCCAATTCACCGTTCATGGCTGCAGAGAGTAGCAAACGTGTATGATCTAATCTCATGCGATGGCCTTCACCATGCTTTCCACCCGTCCAACCCGTATTCACCAACCAAATTTTCACCTTTTGTTGTTCCATTTTGTCGCCCAACAATTTCGCGTACTCTTTTGGATGTAGAGGAAGAAAAGGCTCTCCAAATCCGGCAGAGAAGGTAGCCTTTGGCTCAGTAATTCCTACTTCTGTGCCAGCTACTTTCGCAGTGTATCCCGACACAAAATGATACATCGCCTGCTCTTTGCTTAGTTTAGAAATTGGAGGTAAAACGCCATAAGCATCGCAAGTCAAAAAGAAAATATTTTTGGGTGTAGCTGCATAAGAAGGCTCAACCGCTCCTGGAATATAATGAATAGGATAACTTACTCGAGTATTCTCTGTTTTTGATGTATCATGGTAATTCACCATTCTTGTTCCATCGAAAAACTTAACATTTTCTAAAAGCGAACCATACTTAATCGCTTTAAAAATTAAAGGTTCTGTATCGGCTCTAATATCAATTACTTTGGCATAGCAACCACCTTCAAAATTAAACACCGAATGGTCGGTCCATGCATGCTCATCATCGCCTATTAATCTTCTTTCTGGGTCGTTAGATAAAGTTGTTTTTCCTGTTCCCGACAAGCCGAAAAAGATGGCTACATCACCTTTTGCACCAACATTGGCCGAACTGTGCATTGGAAAAACATTATGATTAACAGGCAGTAAGAAATTCAGCACAGTGAAAATTCCTTTTTTTATTTCTCCTGTGTAGGCGGTGCCGCCGATAATGATATTTTTATCTACAAAAGAAATGATGATAAACTGTTCGTTCTGCACACCGTCAACTGAAGGATTTGCTTTGAATCCTGGCGCGCACAAAACAGTCCAATCGGCAGAGAAAGTCTTCAATTCCTTTGCATTATATCTCAAAAACATATTGTGTGCAAAAAGTGCACTCCATGGATACTCTGTCATCACACGAATATTCAAACGATACGCAGGGTCGGCACAAGCCGCAACATCTTGAACATATAAATCTTTTTGAGCAAAATACGCCATCATTTTAACGTGTAATTTTTCATACACCTCATGCTCAACAGAATGATTTACTTCTCCCCAAAATATCTTGTTTTCGGTTATTGCATCTTTTACAAAATATCTATCCTTAGGAACTCTTCCTGCGAATTTCCCTGTGTCAACCACCAAAGCGCCAGTGTCGCTTAAAACGCCTTGTTTCTTTTGTATAGTGTGTTCAATGAGTTCTTCGGGAAGAAGATTAGAATAAATTTGTGTCGAAGAAAAATTAGCTAAATCCATATGATTACTTTTCTGCTAAGGTAAATTTATTGAAGATTGTTACACACGAAAGAAATCATTACTAACTCTGATAAATCTCAGCATATTTAGTCTTCACGTAATCCATGAAATATTCAAAATTCAATCCTTCTCCTGTCACTTGTTCACAAATCTCTTCAGAGGTATATAACCTTCCTTTTTCATGAATATTTTTGCGCAACCACGAGAGTAATTCTGCGGTTTCCTTTTGCTCAATTTTATCGTTCAATTGAGGGATATTTTTTTGTGCGTGAGCAAAAAACTGAGCGGCATAAAAACTACCGATAGAATACGTTGGAAAATAGCCCAAACTACCATGCGACCAATGCACATCTTGCAAAACACCTAAAGTATTCGATGGCACATCTATCGCTAAATACTCTTTGTATTTCGCGTTCCACAACTCAGGCAAATCTTTCACTTTCACTTTATCTTCCATCAAAGCCACTTCGATTTCAAAGCGAATTAAAACATGTAAATGATAAGATATTTCATCGGCGTTCGTTCTTATTAAACCTGGCTCAACTTTATTAATTGCTCTATAAAAATCTAGCAAATCTACTTTGCCAAAAACCTCAGGAAATGTTTTTTGAAACAATGGATAATTCGCTTTCACAAAAGACAAACTTCTACCTACATTGTTTTCCCATAAACGCGATTGAGATTCATGAATACCAAGAGATGCGGAATTACCTTGTGGCAAACCAAAATACTGAGGCAATAAGCCTTGTTCGTACAAAGCGTGTCCGCCTTCATGCAAAGCACTCCATATCAATTCAGACAAATTTTTCTCATCGGCGCGCGTAGTTATTCTCACATCTGTTGGGTGTAAACCTATACTAAATGGATGCGATGAGTAATCTTGTCGGCCAGCAGTAAAATCATATCCCATTTGCTTCAACAATTCAATACTAATGTCCCACTGTTTTTGCTTATCGTAATGCTGATTCAAGCAAGTATCATCTACTTGCTTTTTCTGCAATAAAGAGTTGTAAAAAGGAACCAATTCTTCCTTCACTTTAGCAAAAATAACTTTCAATTTTGCAGTGGTCATGACCGGTTCGTAAGAATCTAACAAAGCATCGTAGGGATGTTCTTTATATCCAATAATTTCTGCCGATTCTTTACTCAAGGCTACAATTTGCTCTAAGCTTTTTTCGAACAATGAAAAATCATTTTGTGTTTTTGCCTGATGCCATTTACCAAAGGCTTCACTAATGATATTTGATTGCTTTTCTATGAATTCTTTCGAGAACTTTTTTTGTTTCTGAATGTCGGTAAAAACTTTCTGAACATTGATTTTTTCTTCCTTTTTTAAAGAATTGTCTTTTTGCAATTCCTCTACCAAATTTTCAAATTCAGTATTCGTAAATTTCTCATGAATTAATGTAGAAATAAATGCATTTTGCTGTGCGCGAATTCCTTCTGCTTTTGATGGTTTGTAAACTTCATTATCCCACGCCAATAATCCGCCTATGCTGCCAATTACAGCCAACTGATTCATTTGTTCCTGAAACTTTTCGTAATTACTTTTCATTCTTATTTAATTTTAATCCATATACTAACAAACATATCCATCCAGATAGGAATAGCAAACCTCCAATGGGAGTTATTGGCCCCAGCACCTTTGTCCAAAAACCAAAATCAACTACCTCATGAAAGGCTAATAAATACAGAGAACCCGAGAACAATAGGATACCAAACATGAATAATTTGAATGCCGTGTTTAATAATTTGTTCATATCTAATTTTGCTGCCAATCCGATATACAAAACAGCAAAAGTGTGAATCATTTGATACAGCACGGCTTTGTTCCATATCAACAACTCTTTTTCTCCTACAATTTTGGTGAGTCCGTGAGCCCCAAAAGCACCCATAACCACCCCTAAAAAGCCACTAACAGATGCAAACACGATTGTTTTTCTCAACATAAATTCATTCTTTTGATGAAGATAGGCAACAGATTAATATATGTTGCGTTCTTGCTATAAAATTTAATAACTAAACCATGAAGATTAAAATTTTGTCTATTCTATTTCTAAGCTCAACATTATGTTTCGCACAAGAAAAAGAACAAAAAAAATGTGCTTTAACACATGCATTTGGATTTAATGCAGGTATGACTACCGGACTAGGATTATCCTATCAAATGTACGCTAATAATAAAATCGGATTTCAACTTAGTGCAGCGCCGTTCATCACTTCTGCCGATGATCAAACACTAAATTTTGGATTTGCAGGATTATACAAACTACGAGATAAAGAAAGAGTAGACTTTCTATCTTACGTTGGCGTAAACTACATTTATTCGCGTTATGTCTCTGAATATTACGTTAGTGATCCGGTTGACTTTTACAAGCCAGGATATTACGAGCAGCAAGTATCAAATACCAATAAACTTAATTTAGGTTTGGGTTTAGGCTTTGAATACAACACTAAAAAAAATATAACATTAAGTCTTCTCGGCGGCTACGGAGTTTTTAAAACAAATAACTATTGGTCGGTAAAACCTACTATTGAAGCTTCCATCTTTTACAGTCTTTAGTATGAAAAATCTACATGTACTCTTGTTAACTTTTGCGATGCTAATGAGCACAAATATATTTGCAGGCAATGATACTACAACCACAACAAGAAGCAAACGCCAATTAGGTTTTAACGCAGGTAGCGTAAGTGGTCTTGGCCTGGCATATCGACAAACATCTTCAATCAACAACAAATTGATGCACCAAGTAACTTTCTTACCTTTTTTTAATGAGGATTTTTATTTTGTTGATGCCGCTTACACCGCACTTTATAGAATTAGAGAAAGAAACAAAATTGACTTTAATCTATACGGCGGATCACATTTTGTATTTACCTCTGAGGGAACCATCAATATTACTGGAGGTGGAATTGGTTTTGATTTTCAAATGAAAGATTTCTGTTTCAATATCAATACTGGTTATGGACTTTATACTATAAACGACCAATCAACCGCTGCGAATCAGAAGAATATGTTTATGTTTTATCCTACGGTTGAAGTAGGACTCTTCTACAAGCTATAAAGTAAAACAAATAAAAAAAGCCCGTTAGCAATTCACTAACGGGCTTTTGTTTTTTATACACCAAAAACTATTTCGCCTCAGGTGCTCTTTCAGGTTTAGGAAGCAAAGCCTTTTTAGATAATTTTAATTTACCTGTTCTAGCTTCAATTTCCAACAATTTCACTTTTAGAACATCTCCTTCTTTCACAACAGTATTGATATCTTCAATTCTTCTGTGTTCAAATTCTGAGATATGTAATAAACCTTCTTTACCAGGAAGAATCTCTACTACTGCACCAAAAGCAAGAACTGTTTTCACTTTGCCTTCATATACTTCACCCACCACAGCTTTAGCAGTCATTCCTTTAATTTTGTTTACCACAAAATCAATTGCTTCTTTGTTGCTTCCTGAAATAGATACTTTACCTTGTTTTGTTTTTTCAATTTCTTCAATAGTAATAACAGTACCAGAAGTTTTTTGCAACTCTTGAATGTGTTTACCACCAGGACCGATAATCAAACCAATAAATTCAGAATCAATCATAACACTTACCATTCTTGGTGCATGTGCTTTCAATTCTGCTCTTGGCTCAGAAATGGTTTTCATCATTTCACCTAAGATATGAGCTCTACCCGCTTTTGCCTGATGCAAAGCTTTAGTAAGAATTTCATAAGACAAACCTTGAATTTTAATATCCATTTGGCAAGCCGTAACACCATTCTTAGTACCACAAACTTTAAAGTCCATGTCACCCAAGTGATCTTCATCACCCAAGATATCAGATAAAACTTCGAATTTACCAGCATTATCAGCAATCAATCCCATGGCGATACCAGAAACCGGATTGCTAATTTTAATACCCGCATCCATCAACGCCAAAGTACCAGCACAAACAGTTGCCATTGAAGACGAACCGTTTGATTCTAAAATATCAGAAACCACACGAATAGTATAAGGATTATCCTCACCAGTTGGAACCACAGCTGTTAACGCTCGTTGCGCTAAGTTACCATGACCAATCTCTCTTCTTCCTGTTCCTCTTAACGGTTTTGCTTCACCTGTAGAGAATGGAGGGAAATTGTAGTGCAAATAGAATTTTTCTTCTTTTACTACAGAAACCGCATCTAATCTTTGGTCATCTAATTTAGAACCTAAGGTAACTGAAGTTAACGATTGTGTTTCACCTCTTGTAAAGATTGACGAACCATGTGTAGATGGTAAGTAATCTACTTCACACCAAATCGGACGGATTTGATCTGGTTTTCTACCATCTAAACGAATTTGTTCATCCAACAACAATCTTCTTACTGCGTTGTATTCTACATCATGGTAGTAAGTAGAAATTAATTTTCCTTTTTCTTTCAATTCTTCTTCAGTGAAAGCAGCTTTTACTTCTTCGTGAATTTTTTTGAAAGCAGCTGATCTATCATGTTTCGCAGAAGCAGCTTTAGCTACAGCGTAAACTTTATCGTAAGCTAATTTGTTTACTTTTTCTTTAATCGCTTCATCAGACGCTGGTTTCGGATAATCTCTCTTCACTTTTGATTTCTCTACTTTCGCAGCCAATTTCAATTGTAAATCGATTTGTTGTTTAATCGCTTCGTGCGCAACTTTGATCGCTTCCACCATCTCCTCTTCAGAAATTTCTTTCATCTCTCCTTCTACCATGATCACATTGTCTTTGCTAGCAGCAATTACCATGTCGATATCTGATTCTAACAATTGAGCAGCCGTTGGATTCACGATATACTTACCATTTACTCTACCCATTTTCACTTCAGAAACCGGACCGTTGAAAGGTATATCAGAAACAGCCAACGCAGCAGATGCAGCCAAACAAGCCAAGGCATCAGGCAAAACTCCTTCTTCGTATGAAATCAAACTAATGATTACTTGACACTCACATAAATAATCCTCTGGGAACATTGGACGCAACGCTCTATCTACCAAACGACAGGTTAAAATCTCTAGTTCATTTGGTCTGTTTTCTCTTTTGATAAATCCACCAGGCACTTTTCCTCCCGCCGAAAATTTCTCTTTGTATTCTACAGATAAAGGAAAGAAATCTTGTCCGTCTTTCATTTCTCTGTTTGCCACTACAGTAGCTAACAACATGGTGTTACCCATGCGCACAACAACAGAACCACATGCCTGTTTTGCTAATTTTCCTGTTTCAATTGTGATGGTTCTTCCATCCTCTAATTGCAATGTTTCAATAATTGCTTGCATATTTATTTACTTTCTATAATTACGAAATAAGGGTTCAGCTTGAACCTTTTAATAAAGCCAAAAGGCAATTGGAAAATCCAATTGCCTTTTTGTGCTACATTCTTCAATGTATTATTTTCTTAAGTCTAACTCCTTAATTACAGCACGGTATCTTTCGATATCCTTGTTTTTAAGGTAGTTCAACAAACTTTTTCTTTGTCCAACCAACTTCAATAATGAACGTTGAGTAACGAAATCTTTTTTATGAGATTTCAAGTGGTCTGTAAGGTGGTTGATTCTATGTGTAAACACAGCTACCTGTCCTTCAGTAGAACCAGTATTTTTTTCAGACTTTCCGAACTTTTTGAAAAGTTCTTTCTTTGCTTCAGTTGTCAATAACATTTCTTCTATTTTTAAAAACGGAGGACAAAGATATACAAATGTTTTTATTTTCCAAGCACTTAGGTCTCAATTTTAAAAAGCTTAAAGCGTTTGCTATCGTGCTAGATTTTATTCTCTAGGATATTTTTTTTTTCGTTACACCTCAACAAACAGAACATAAATCAATGACAACTAAATGGAATGATGCCTTTCTCAAGGAAATGATTCGTAAATCAGATGCTTTGGCAGATGACCTAGTAGCCAAAATCATCACCACCCATGGTATTGAAGAAATCAAAAAACTCTTTACTCAACTAACCGACAACAATGACATTCTCGCCAATCAAAGCGTCTTGCCTGAAGTAATAGCCTATTTCAATCACGAAATAAATCTACCTGCTTGGGCCGATGAAAAGCAAATTGCTTTAGCGCAAGAAATGTTTGCGAAAAACGGTCCGGAAATAGCCTTTCTCCTAAACTTTCGCTCGCTACCACTTTGCTATTCTTCAAGAAATGGCGCAAAAGTATTTTACTCTACTGGTAGACTTCGCACAGAAGGCCACAACACCAGCAAAATAGTTCGCCGACTCATGGAAACCTCTCAAATGGTAATCAATGTAATGGCTCCAGGAGGCCTATCTCCGCAAGGAAAAGGCATTGTAACTGTAAAAAAAGTACGCTTGATGCACGCCGCCATTCGCTATTACCTTATGCATCCGCACATCAACAAGGAAGGTTGGGACGTGGAATCCTTTGGTATTCCAATCAATCAGGAAGAAATGGCTGGCACGCTGATGGCCTTCGGTCCGCTAGTTGCCCAAGGATTAGATTTATTAGGCATTGAAACCACCACAGAAGAAAAAGATGCCTATTTACACTGCTGGAAAGTAGTTGGACATTTCATAGGTGTTGATCCTAAACTTTTTCCTGTAAATCATGAAGATGGCTGGAATCTCGGCTTGTCCATTTTGATAAGAAATCAGCATGAATCTGAAGAAGCAAAAGCGTTAGCCAACAGTTTGGATGATTTTGGTAAAATAATTTTACCCTTCCGCATCTTAGACGATATGCCCGAATATTTTATACAAAGATTTACCCGCGATGTAAGCGCCGCAGCCAAAGTTGATTTCTCTAAACTTATTGGTATTCAGCCTAAAAGAACGCTAAAAAAGCGCTTGGTGACTTGGTTTATGGAAAAAGCCTTCGATGCCTCTGCGCATTTGGAAAACAAATCGCGCTTTTTCGCCAAAATCGTGAAATGGTTAAACATGAGAATCATGCAAGGCATGGTAGATGTTTACCTAAAGAATACACAAGTTGAATTTTACATTCCTCCGTCCCTAAAAGAAAATTGGCAAATCAAATAAACTATGCAAGCATTTACAACTTACCCCGAATTTTGGATAAACACCAGAGATTTTGATGTTACTGGCTTATGGTTTAATGGCATTGGTTGCGCCTTTTGGGTGATTGCCTATGCGGCTATAGTGCACACCATGATTAAAAAGAAATTTGTGGAAATGCCTTTCTTCATTGCTGCAGGCAATTTAGCTTGGGAGCTAGTTTGGTCGACTTGCTACTTTCCCGACACAGGCATTATCTTCGCCATTGAATACCAAGGGGCATTTCTGCTGGATTGCTTTATTTTTTATTATGTTCTTAAGTATGGTGCCAATCACATAGAAATGCCTGAACTAAAAAAGAACTTGAAAATAATCTGCATACTTTCCTTCTTAAGCTGGATTCCCATTAATTACTTCTTTGTTAAAGAGGGATATGACACCTCAATAGGTGCAAATTCAGGATATATTCTCAATATCATCATTTCTATTCTTTACCCCATTGCAATGATAAAAACTGTCGCACAACATTATTCTAAAGTGGTAGCATGGACAAAAATGTTGGGGACCGGACTCATTACCGTTTCCTTGTTTTTCTTTTATCCCAAAAATCATTTTGTTCAAACATTGGGAATCATAGTATTGGCGCTCGATTGCTTATATATTTATTTATTGTATCTTTTTCAAAAGCGCGTCGTATGGGGCGTCCCAATGCAACTAAAAATTACAACAATTACGCTACTTGCCTGCGTTCTTATTGCTATTCCATTATTTGGAAGGAACATCTGTATTGTTGGCAAGAAGAGCGAGGACAAAATTACAGCAGACAAAATTCAAATGCTTGAAACATTTGAGTTTGATTCGCTTTTTGATGCTAAAAAGCTTACAAGTCGTAAATTCACAAATTACAATTACGATTCGATAAACAGAGACAACAAAGCCTATTGGCTTAAAATAAATGTATTTAACAACTCAGAAAAAGGGGTATTTATTTTAGGAACCAGTTTTTTTGATTTTCTTAAAATTCACCAACAAGATTCGGCCTTAAACTTCAGTACTAGCCCAACAGGAAGTAGTGTCAACAACAACTTGAAAGAACTTATTTCTGGTTCAAATTCTTACATCAAAACAATCTTGAAAAAAGGAGAAAACACGCTATATTTGTTCGTTTTAAACAAGGAAAGAAAAGATTATCAATACTCACCACTTCCTTTAACCATCTACGATCAAAATTCATTTAATAAGCTGCACGAAAGCACAAGTTTCTTTTTACATTTTTTTCTTGGTGCTATCATCATCATGACGCTTTACAATTTGGCACTGTACTTCATTGTGAGAAAAAAATTCTATCTCCTTTAGAGTGTTAACAACTGCGCCATTATTCTCTTTGTCCTGGCCCAATCAGGTATCATCGAAACATACCTATTCGATTCATTTACACCATGAAAAAATTCTGCTAATTACTGGCAATATTGCATTTACCTTTTAAATGCTTTTTACGAAATCTATTTTAAACTTTAAAAAGTGGGACCCTACTTGGGATAAAAGAGTAAAATATGGATTGGTCGTTTGGTCGATGCTAAACATCGTAGTGTTTGTTAACATGCAAATAGCTGTAATTGCCGGATCAATAGGCGCCCTCATTGGATACAGTATCGTCATTATATCAAGCATCAAAGCCGTTCGAGCTGGTTCTATTCCTGCAAAATATTTCCTTATTGGTAATTTATGCTACTACCTAGCCATAATTATATCAATTCTTCAAATCAATCAGATTATGCCCAACAATCTGTACAATTTAACAAGTATTGAAATTGTGCAATTGGGAACAATGGTTCAACTTTCTCTCTTCTCGCTTTCTCTTGGTTCAACTATCAACTACATGAGAGAAAAACTAATGCGCAAAGAACGTGAACAACAAAAACAGAAAGAAGAATCTCAAATAAAATTTGCCGAACTAATTGTAAGTAAGAATCAAGAGCTAGAGCAAAAAGTAGAAGAAAGAACCCGCGAACTTTATGAAAGCGCAAAAATCATCAAAAGGAAGAACAATGACATTATGGATAGCTTAAGCTATGCCCGCCGAATTCAAAACGCTCTCCTTCCCGACCAAGAATTATGGAAAAGTGCACTTCCAAATTCATTTATTCTTTACAAGCCAAAAGAAATTATTAGCGGTGATTTTTATTGGTTACATGGCAGCGCACAAGGCGACACCCTATTTTTTGCAGCTTGCGATTGCACTAGACATGGAGTTCCCGGAGCAATGGTAAGTGTTGTTGGATACAATAATCTCAACAGATGCATCAACGAATTTAAATTGCTTAAACCTTCAGATATTTTAAACCGGCTCAATCTACTGGTAGAAGAATCCTTTGAAATGGGAGGTAAAAATAGAGGAGGTATTAATGACGGCATGGACATCGCCTTGTGCGCTATAAACTACTTAAATGGAGCAAAAAATGACTCCCCTAAAGTAAAACTACAATTCTCGGGTGCCAACAACCCACTTTGGATTATTAGAAAAGATAGTTGCAGAGTACCCGAAAACGACAAAGTTGCTACTTTAAATTACAATGGGTGCTGTTTAATTGAAGTAAAAGCAAACAAACAACCCATAGGTAGATTTAGAGACCGATTGCCCTTCGACAACCATGAATTAGAATTGTACGAAAACGACCAACTGTACATCTTTAGCGATGGCTATGCTGACCAGTTTGGCGGACCAAAAGGCAAAAAGTTCAAGCAAAAACAATTGAAAGAATTTCTAATGTCGATACAAGAGCTATCGGCAGATGAACAAAAAGACAAACTGTATCATAAATTCAATGAATGGCGAGGAGAAGAAGAACAAGTAGATGACATATGCATCATAGGAATCAGAATATAAATGAGATAGCTCTTTGATATTTAAAAAAATACCCTATCTTTGTCGCCCTTATTAAAAATTTATAACCGGCTCGTGTAGCCAACTTTAAAAACCACATTATGGCAACAACAATCAGATTACAAAGACAAGGAAAGAAAAAAGCAGCTATCTATCATGTAGTAATTGCTGACTCTCGTTCTGCAAGAAATGGTAAATTCATTGAGAAATTAGGAACTTTCAATCCTAATGTTAACCCTCCTGCAGTTAACCTTGACTTCGACAGAGCTCTTTACTGGACAAAAACAGGTGCTGAGCCTAGTGATGCCGTTAGAACTATTCTTTCATCTGCAGGTGTATTAATGAAAAAACACTTAGATGGTGGAGTAACTAAAGGTGCATTAACTCAAGAACAAGCTGACGCAAAATTTCAAGCTTGGTTAGAAGGTAAAAACAGCACAAACGATAAAACTGCAAAATCTTTAAGCTCTGCTAAAGCTGAAGCTAAAAAGAAAGTATTAGAAGCTGAAAAAGCTGTTAACGCTGCAAAAGCGCAAGCAATTGCTGCCAAATTAGCTGCTGCTGAAGCCCCTGCTGCTACTGAAGAAGCCGCTCCAGAAGCTCCTGCTGCTGAAGCTGAGGCTCCTGCTGCAGAATAATATTCTATCCAAATCAAATAAAAAAGACCACTTTTTAAGTGGTCTTTTTTATTTTCTTACCTTTTCGCTGCAACAAACCTCTTCTTATCGTAAAAATCTTTGATGATTCGCACTTCCCTAAACCCCTTCTCTTCCAAATGCTGTTTCACTTCTTCTGATTTTTCCTCATGAATTTCAAAATATAAAGTCCCACCTACTTTTAATAAACCAAAAGACACATCAGCAATAGCTTTGTAAAATTTCAATGCGTCGTCATTAGGAACAAATAAGGCCAAATGTGGTTCGAACTCTAGTACATTGGGCGACATTTCATTTTTATCGCTTTCTAAAACATAGGGCGGATTTGACACTATAACGTCCACGTGATTGGGGAAGGGTTGAGAGTGAGGTTGAAGCACATCATCTTCGATAAATTCAATTTCTAATTTGTTATTTACCGCATTCTTTCTCGCAACTTCCAAAGCTCCCTTAGAAACATCGATGGCATAAACTTTTGATTGAGGAAATCTACTTTTCAACGACAAGGCCAAACACCCGCTGCCGGTGCAAAAATCAATCAATACTTTGGGTGAACTAATTTCATTGATGATGATGCTAAAAAGCTCTTCGGTTTCTGGCCTTGGAATCAATACATTTTCATCAACCTCTAATACTAAGTCGGCAAAAAATGCCTTGCCTGTTATATATTGAACGGGCTTGTATTTTTTTAAATCTTTAGCAGCATAAATGATTTGCAATAATTGCGATTCCGATAAACGAATATCACCATTCAACAATCTTTGCGATTTAGAAATAGCCAATAAATCTTCCAATAAAATATCGGTAAACAAGTCGATTTCTCTTTCAGAATAAAAAGAAGAAAGATTCTCTTTTAAATATTGCTCTACAGCCTTAACATTGTTTTGCGCTATCTTCATGCGCACAAAGCTAAGAAACTGTTTATCTTTACCCTTATGCAAGAGCACAATTTATATATGCAACGCTGCCTAAACCTGGCCATAAAAGGCTTAGGTTCTGTGGCGCCCAACCCTATGGTAGGCTGCGTAATTGTGTATAACAACGAAATTATTGGCGAGGGATATCATGAATTCTATGGAGGGCCGCATGCTGAAGTGAATGCCATTAATTCTGTTCTAAACAAAGAGTTATTGAAAGAAGCTACTGTTTACGTAAGCTTAGAACCTTGCAACCATTATGGCAAAACGCCTCCTTGCAGCGATTTACTGGTTCACCACAAAGTAAAAAGAGTAGTCATTGGCTGTTCAGATTCTTATGAAAAAGTTGCTGGCAAAGGCATTAAAAAACTACAATCGGCAGATATTGAAGTCATCACTGGCGTTTTAGAAAAAGAATGTAGAGCACTCAACAAAAGATTCTTCACTTTTCACGAAAAAAAGCGTCCGTACATCTTTTTGAAATGGGCGCAAACTCAAGATGGTTTTATCAGCAGAAACAAAGAAGATATTCAAAACAATAACTGGATTAGCGGAGAAGAAAGTAAAACATTGGTGCATCAATGGAGAAGCGAAGAAGGCGCCATTTTAATTGGTTACAACACTGCTCTAATCGATAACCCTCAACTAACCACTCGATTGGTGGAGGGCAAAAATTCGCTTCGCCTAATTATCGATACTCACTTAAAACTGCCCGCAAACCTTCATATTTTCGATAACTCTACACCAACCATCATCTTCAATTCTACAGAAAGCAAAAAAGAACAGAACACAGAATGGGTGAAAATTGAAACAATAAAAGACATTCTTGATTTTCTTTACCTAAAAAACATCACTTCTTTATTTGTAGAGGGAGGCGCAAAAACACTACAAAATTTTATCGACAATAATTTATGGGATGAAGCCATGGTTTTTGTTGGCAACCAACAATTTCAAAAAGGAATTAAAGCGCCTATGATTCAAAAGGATAAGATGCACGAAAGCGCTGTTGGCAAAGATAAACTCCTGACTTTCATCAATTAATTCATAATAATTGTGAACTCTATTTTTAGTTTACTAATGTGATGCGTAAATTAGCGCTGCCTAAATTTTAAGTTAAATGACTGTTGAATTAACAAAAGCTTTTGCCTTTAGCATTATTACTATGCTTGCGCTTGTGCTTGGAGAGTATGCAGTGAGCAGATGGATGAAAAAAAGAGTTTTCGAATTCTCTGATTCACTTACCAATTTGGCTTGTGGTATTTTAGAACGCACCATCTTCCTTTTATTTGTAGTGATCTACTATGCTGCCTTCACTTTTTTTCATGAACATTTCTCTATCGCTCACATACCAATAAATCCTTTCACTACTGTTCTTTTGTTTATTGCGGTTGATTTTTTATGGTATTGGTACCATCGTGCCGGACACGAAATCAACGTTCTATGGGCAGCGCATATCACGCATCATCAAAGTGAAGAATATAATTTCACCCTTTCCTTCAGGGTATCTGCTATTCAGCTAATTATTAGAATGTTCTTTTGGTTGTGGTTACCAATTATTGGTTTCGACCCAGCTCTCACCACCTTAATTATTGGAATCAATGGCGCTTACCAATTTTTCATTCACACCCGCTTAATCAACAAATTAGGCTTTCTAGAAAACATTTTGGTTACTCCTTCGCATCACCGCGTTCATCATGGAAAAAACGAAAAATACATTGACAAAAACTACGGAGGTATTTTCATCATCTGGGATCGTATTTTCGGTACTTTCGAAAGAGAAGTAGAAGAAGTACAATACGGTATCACCAAACCTATGAAGAGTCACAACCCTATCGTGGCCTGGTTTCACTATTTTGTTGATTTGTACAAGGCCTCAAAACTTGAAAAAGGCCTAAAAAATAAAATTAGAATTTTCTTGGCCGGACCAGAAACGCTGGGTAAATATTACGACTTACACAAAACAGATGTACCTAAAGATATTCGTGCAAATAAAAACCTAAAAGTATATTTACTTACTCAGTTTACCCTTATTAGTGCGGTGTTTGCTGCAGTTTATTATTATACCGACACCATGCCTATGTCGGTGCAATATATTGCCATCACCTTCCTTGTGTTCTCCACTTTAAGCTTAGGATTTGTGCTCGATCGTCACCCCATCTCATTCGCTTTAGAAATGTTTAGAATAGTTGGTATGTCGGCTGGCATTTTCTTATCTCTGTACCTCACCCAATTAACGCAATACTATGCCATCGCCATGATTCCTGCTGTTGTGTTTATTCCTTGGATAGTAAAAACAAAAGACGCATTTAGAAAAGAATTAGAAATTGAACAAAAGGTTGAAACAAAAGCAAATGAAGAAATAAGAGAAGAAGAACCCAGTTTAGCCTAATCTTGTACCAATATTCTAATTTGATTTCTTAGCTTTCTGTTGTAGGTTTCTAACACCCAATTGAAGTAATTTTTTGTTGATTTCGCCAAACACGAAGTGTACAATTTAATGCGTTGTTTAATGCTATCTTGAAGCAAAACCTGCATTTCTTTAGCCTCCTCAAAATCTTTCGCATTCAACTTGATAATCTCTGCATGATTGGCAATACAATCGTCGATAATTCTATTGGGCTTGATGCCCATGCTTAAAAACTCTTCATACATTTCTACCACCGGAAACTCCAACATATCCCACGAATTCACAAAACGAGCCTTAATCTCTTCAGGCATATTGTACATCATTTCGCGCTGACGCTCCAACTCATCGAAATACTCTTGCTCTAAATATTTATCAGGATGCTTAAATACATCTTGCCAATCTATGGCTTGCTCCCACAATCCGAAACGATGAACATTATTTCCTAAATCTATGATGGAGAAATTCTTTTTGTTAGGCAAAACACGCGAACCTCTACCTATCATTTGATGGTACAAGGTTAATGAGCGCGTGGCTCTGTTCAACATAATCATCTCCACCGATGGTTCATCGAAACCTGTGGTTAAAATACCCACAGAAGTAAGCACTGCATCGGGCGTATTTCTAAACCAATCCAACACTTCCCTTCTTTCTCGCTCTCCAAATGTGCTATCTAAATGCTTAATGTTTTGAATTCCTGCTTCTTTAAAGAAATCGTACACCAACCATGACACTTGTATACCCGGATTAAAAATCAACACCTTTTTCCCTATTCCTCTTTCTTTATATGCACTAATCAATTTGTACTGCATGTCGTAACCAGAGTACAATTTCTCTGATGAACTTACTGTATAATCGCCATTGATACCCACTTTCAACGACCCCAAATTCACGTCATATGTGTAAGTTGATGGTTCACACAAATAACCAGCTTCAATCAAAGCCGAAATAGAATCGCCACAAATCAATTCATGGTAATTGTCTTTTAGGGGCAAGCTTTTATTAGAACTTAAAGGTGTTGCGGTAACACCTAGTAACACCGAATTTTTATAATACTGAAAAATCTTTCTAAATGAATTGTTGTGCGCCTCATCTACAATCACCAAACCTATGTCTTTCAAGAAATCATCGTCTTCCATCAAACGATTGTTCAATGTTTCAACCATGGCCACAAAACATCCATACTGCTCTTGATTCTCAACTTTCTTAACGTCGCTATTGATGATGAAATTCTTAACGCTAATGTCGTTTAATCTGTTAGATGTTTGCTCTAAAAGCTCTACTCTATGGGTAAGAATTAAAACTCTTTTCTTTTTTTCTCTAATGAAATGCTGTGTGATTTCGGCGAAAATGATGGTTTTACCGCCCCCCGTGGGCAATTGGTAAAGTAGTTTAAAGTCGGCCGGACTCTCATTCAACTTAGCAACAATCTCATTGATAGCTCGCTCCTGGTAGGGATAAAGCTTTCTTACTTCTTTGTTTTGTTCTACGGGAAATTGTGCGTTGTCCATCAAATACTATTAATTCGCAAAAGTACGATGTTAATCACGGTAATCCCAAAGAATATGAAATTTAATTTTCAGAAAATATTTAATGATATAATCGCCAAAATTTTCGTCTATAAACTTTAAACTTTATATATTAGAACCCCAATTAAAAAAAATAAACTTTTAACTGCATGGCTACAAGAATTAGAACTTTCGAAGATTACCAAAGAGAATACAAGAAAAGTGTTGATCAACCCGAGGCTTTTTGGGCTGAACAAGCCGAGTCTTTTGTTTGGAAAAAGAAATGGGATAAGGTGCTCAATTGGAATTTTAAAGAGCCAAAAGTAGAATGGTTTGTGAATGGTAAGTTAAACATTACCGAAAATGCATTAGACCGTCACTTAGCAACCCGCGCCAATCAAGTAGCCATCCTCTGGGAACCAAACGAGCCTAGCGAGCCTACAGTTAAAATCACTTATAAAGAATTACACGAAAAAGTTTGTCAGTTTGCCAATGTACTTAAAGCGCATGGTGTACAAAAAGGCGACAGAGTTTGTTTGTATATGCCTATGGTGCCTGAGTTGGCGATTGCTTGCTTGGCCACAGCTCGTTTGGGCGCAATTCACTCGGTAGTTTTTGCCGGAT
Source organism: Flavobacteriales bacterium (assembly GCA_049430665.1). Taxonomy (GTDB): domain Bacteria; phylum Bacteroidota; class Bacteroidia; order Flavobacteriales_C; genus JAHEZL01. The sequence goes on from JBMTCG010000025.1 coordinate 19,925, forward strand.
TTTCTTCTAACGCTTTGGCCGATAGAATTAACGATGCTAAAGCTAAAGTGGTGGTTACCTCTGATGGAAACCCTCGCGGTGCAAAAGCTATCGCTGTTAAGGCTGTTGTTGATGAGGCTTTAAAAACTTGTCCGAGCATCACTTCTCAAATCGTTTTCAAAAGAACGAACACTCCTGTGGAGATGGTGAGCGGTCGCGATTTCTGGTGGCATGAAGAAATGCCTAAACAAAGCACTTCTTGTGAAGCAGTTGAAGTAGATTCTGAAGATCCATTGTTTATTTTATATACATCGGGTTCAACCGGACAACCAAAAGGTGTTGTGCATACAACAGGTGGTTACATGGTATATACCGATTATACTTTCCGCAACGCTTTTCAATATGAAGAAGGTGAAATTTACTGGTGTACTGCCGATATAGGTTGGATTACTGGTCACTCTTATATTGTTTACGGACCGTTATTAGCTGGAGCAACTTCTATAATGTTTGAAGGTGTACCTACTTACCCTGATGCTGGTCGTTTCTGGGAAGTTTGTCAAAAACACAAAGTAAATATATTCTATACTGCACCAACCGCTATTCGCGCGTTGATGGCTTTTGGCGATGATGTGCCTAAAAAATATGACCTAAGTTCATTAAGAGCTTTAGGTTCTGTGGGCGAGCCAATCAACTTAGAAGCTTGGGAATGGTACTACAAAAATATTGGAAATGAAAAGTGTCCGATTGTTGACACCTACTGGCAAACAGAAACGGGCGGCTTTATGATTGCCCCAATGGCCGGCGTTACCAAAGAAAAAGCGACTTACGCTACGTTGCCAATGCCAGGAATTCAACCTGTTTTGGTAGATGCTGAAGGCAAAGAAATCGTAGGTAACGATGTAGAAGGTAACTTATGCATTAAATTCCCTTGGCCTTCTATCATTCGCACTACTTATGGTGATCACGAAAGATGCAGAACAACTTATTTCTCTGCTTACGAAGACAAATACTTCACTGGCGATGGCTGTAAGAGAGATGAAAATGGATACTATAGAATTACCGGACGTGTAGATGACGTTATCAATGTAAGTGGTCACCGTATGGGAACTGCCGAAGTTGAAAATGCTTTGAACGAGCATCCTAAAGTAATCGAATCTGCCGTTGTGGGTTATCCTCATGAGATTAAAGGTCAGGGTATCTACGCCTACGTTATTTGCGAAGAGAAAATTGAAAATGAAGATGCTTTCCGCAAAGAAGTTTTAGATATCGTAACTAAGATTATTGGTCCGATTGCTAAACCCGATAAAATTCAAATTGTACCAGGCTTGCCAAAAACACGTTCAGGTAAAATCATGAGAAGAATCCTTAGAAAAGTTGCCGAAGGTGATGTTTCTAACTTGGGTGACACATCTACTTTGCTTGATCCATCAGTAGTTGATAGCATCATCAAAGGAGCTTTGGTGCCCGTTAAAGCGTAATAAATTAGCACATAAAGAAAAGCCCCGCTCGTTAGCATACGAGCGGGGCTTTTTTCATTTAACTTTTAAAACGGAAAACTATTTTTTGGCAGTCAATGAAATGTTCAATTGAATGTCATCAGAAAGAATCATGTCTTTCATGAAGTGAACCCAAGAAACGCCATACTTTTGTCTATTGAAAACCAGTTTACCAGAAGCTGTAACTACACCATCTTTATTTTCAAAAGATTCGATATTTAAAGTCTCTTCGTTGGTTTTTCCTTTTACGGTTAGGTTTCCTTTTACAGTTTTACCTTCTACTTTAGTGATCACAAAAGTTGATGTAGGGAAAGAATCTGTAAGGAAGAAATCACCTTTAGACAAGTGACCTTGTAAATCGGTAATGCCGTGACCTTTTTCTGCAGTGTAAGAAGCCGAATCTAAAGGAACAATATTCGTTAAATCCACCACCAATTCACCACCCACTAAACCGCTATCGTTTACTTGCAAAGTACCACTTTTAAAGTTCACATAACCATTGTGACCGTAAACACCAGCTACTTCACCTTTCCAATTTACTTTTGATGCCGCTAAATCTACGTTGTAAACAGTTGCTGTGCTATCGTTTAATGCTGTGCCTACTTCCGTTGTTGTAGTTTCACCACAAGAAGTTAATAATGTAGCCACTAAAGCTACTGCTGAGAGAAATTTCATTTTCATATACCTAAGTTTTTTTTATTTGGTGAGACAAATGTATAACAAAAATATTTGTTTGCAAAATAATTGTACATACATTTAATTAATTTAACACAGTGCATGTCGCGGGTCTCCAAACCCGCGCCATGAAGAAAAAAACTACTTAATTAATTCCATATCCACCACCACAGGATAATGATCGGCTAAATTGCGATAAATGGTTTTGTAATTGAAAGAAGAAATCTTTTCGTCGTGCAAAATATAATCTATTCTGAGTAAGGGTAAATTACCATTAAATGTTTTGCCATAACCTGAACCACTTTCTACAAAAGCATCTTCCAACTTTTCGCTCAATTCATGATAGGCATATGATGAAGCTGGATCATTAAAATCACCACAAACTACCACTCGGTGAGGTGATCTTTTAATGACTTTTGCTAAGGTATCAATCTCTCTCGCTTTTTCATTGTACGCCACTTCAAAGCGCTTTAAGATGTTCATAGATTGCTCAGCACTAGGAATATCATTGCTATCTAAAACAATATCGAAAACCTTTCTTTCTTCGTGACTAAAACGGAACGAGCGCAAATGCACATTAAAAACACGAATGGTATCGTTGTTTATTTTTAAATCACAATAAGTAGCAAAGGGATATTGCGGATCGAAATAAAATGACTTCTTGTTTACTATTGGATAAACTGAAAAAGTAACCAAACCCCAGCGGTAATCATTGTACCATTCACCCATTTCATTTACATAAAAGTATTTCTTCTTTTTGCCATTTACGAGTTGTTTAAGCACATCAAACTTTTTTGCTTCACTACTAAAAAACTCTTGAGTGCACAAAACATCTACATCTTCGTCGTCAATTAAATGGCAAATACTATCTCTTATCACCCCTTGTTTAGCGATGTAGGAATAATAGTCGGAACCACGCAAATTAAAAGTCATTACACGCAATCCTTTCTTATTTTCTTCTCCACCAAAATCTATCTGAATAGTGTGCGAAATAGTTGGAATACTAATGATTAAAAGAGATGCCGATAACAACACCAAATAACTTTTGGCCAACAACCAAGCAATCACAAAAACAAAATTCACCACCACCATCAAAGGAAAAAGCAATCCGCTTGCAGCAATCATCCAAGAATCGGCAGGCGATATTGAAGAAGCCAAGAGAGTTAGAACCATTGGCACAGCAGCAACAATGTTGATGATGAAAAACGTTATTTTAAGAATCAATTTAAACATTACATTCTGCTTGACTTATGCAAGATATCTTTTTCTTCTTTGGTTAAGCTATCATAGCCACTTCTGCTTATTTTATCTAGTATTTCATCAACCTTTTCTTGAATCGTTTTTTTGGTATAGTTGTATTCGTAATCGTCCATTTGGCGGACTTTAGGATGAGATACATAGAGGCTTGATTTCTTTTTGAAGAGGTTAAAAAACGAATCTAAAAACTTCGTAAACCCTTTGGTGATATCTTTTCCTTTCACATACTTTGTTGCAAAATAAAATCCGAAAATAGCACCACCCACGTGCGCTAAATGTCCGCCCAAATTTTCTGAACCTGAACCAATAGAAAGCAAATCGAGCAATATTATAATCAATCCGAAATAACGCAACTCTAATGGTACTATTCCAAACAAATGAATAGTAGTTCTTGGTGAATAAGCACAAACTGCTATAGTAATTGCCATTACCGCAGCAGATGCACCAAGCGCAATACTATTAACATCCTTAAATGCAGGTAAAAAAGCAGTTGCAAAAAGCAAAATTAATCCGCCAGAAAAACCACCTAATAAATAAACCGACAAAGCCTTTTTCTCACCAAAAAACTGCACAAACATTTGTCCCATAAAATAAAGCATTAGCATATTGAACAGTATATGCATTACTTCCACTTGCGTGAACATATGTGTAATAATCGACCAAGGCTGAAGAATAAATGAACCAAATGAGGTTGGCATCATAAATAAATCTTGCACCACCAAAATCGAATCAAACAAAAACAAATGAGCGATAATACGCACCAACAAGAGAGCCAGAAAAACAGCAACATTCACATAAATCAACTTAATGACTATATTACTTTTTTTAAAGTTGTTCTTTATATCATCTACAATCGCCGACATGCTACAAAATAGTTGTTTTTTTCCAAAATCTAATCAATAAAAATCCGAAAATTGCTCCGCCTACGTGAGCGAAATGCGCCACATTATCACCTTCAAATCTTGAAAAACCAGAGAACAATTCTATAGCGCCATAAATCAAAACAAAATATTTTGCTTTGATGGGCACAGGCACAAACATCATCATCAATTCTGTGTTAGGGAACAACATGCCAAAGCCTGCCAACAAACCAAACAAGGAACCCGATGCACCAACAGTTACCACATCTAAATGCTGTTGCACTTCGGCCAGTGGATAAGCATCTAAAAATTCTTTGATTTCATAATGATACACACCCAACTGCATCAAACCAGCACCAATACCAGCCACTAAATACAATAACAAAAACTTTTGCGGACCCAGCCTCTGCTCTAATGCGCTACCAAACATATACACCCCAATCATGTTGAATAAAATATGCATGAAATTTCCGTGCATAAACATGTAAGAAAACAACTGCAAAGGCTTAAATGTGCTGAATCCGAAATAATGCAAACCCAACATTTCATTCAAATCTTTGTCTTTTAAAATGAAGAATGTGAGCACATACATCAAACCATTGATGATGAGCAAATTCTTTGTAATAGGTGGTATATATCTATTAAACATCTTACTCGAAATTATTCATTAATTCATCATGATCAATATTCCACAACACCTTGTTGCCACTAGGGTCAACAGTAGGTTTTTCGCACATAAACAGCTCGCTCACCAACATTTGCATTTCTTCTTTTTGCAGTTTTTGTCCGGATTTAAGCGCCGTTTGATTCGCCAACGATTTCGCTAAATTTTCTCTTCTGTCTAATTTATTCGATTGGTTTTCTTTGAATTCTTCCAACAAACCTTCCAACAAACTTTTCGGATTCGCATCTTTAATATCTGCGGGCAAACCATTCACCACATAAGTACTTTTTCCAAAGGGTGTAATATCGAAACCAATGTTTTTAAAATCCTCCTCCAAATCTTGCATCAAAGCAAAATCAGATGGATTCATCTCTATAGATTCTGGAAATAAAATTTGTTGCGATGCGCCTTGGTTGTTCTCCAACAAATCGTAAAAATATTCAAACAAAATTCTTTTGTGTGCGCGATGCTGATCGATAATCAACAAGCCTTCGCCAAAGGAAGTGAGAATGTATTTATTTCTAAATTGATGCATAAAAGACACCTCCTCTTTCTTCTCCTCAAACACTGCTCTCTCCTGCTCTACCTTTTGCGGCATATCTACTTTATACAACTCTTCCCACTGCTGCTTCACTTCACGATGCTGATGATCGGTTCTTTCTTTAAAGGGATTGTAATTGTGATCTACCTTGATTTGTGGAGCACTTAAAACATCGCCTATTTTAGGCTCGGGCGCATTATCAAACAATGTTTCTCTTTCAAAATCTAACGATGGAGCCACACTGTATTTGCTCAAAGCCATTTTCACCGCAGCACGCACAATGGCATAAACAGAACGCTCGTCTTCAAACTTAATTTCTGTTTTCGTTGGATGAATATTGATATCGATACTTGCTGGGTCAACTTCCAAATGAATGAAATAAGATGGGAAAGCATCTTTACCCAACAACTCATCAAAAGCGGTAGACACAGCATGCCCCAAGTAATTGTTTTTAATGAATCTACCATTCACAAAAAAGAATTGCTCTCCACGTGTTTTCTTAGCAAACTCGGGCTTGCCAATAAAGCCGCTCACCTTCACAATGGTATTGGTATCTTCTTCAACAGGCACCAAACGCTGGTTGTAAGAAGCGCCCATCATGGCCACAATACGCTGACGAAATGTTCCTCTTTCCAAATGATACATTTCATCGTCGTTATTGTAATACGAAAAAGCAATATCGGGATGAATTAAAGCCACACGTTGAAACTCATCAATGATGTGCTTGGTCTCTACTGAATCTGTTTTTAAAAATTTTCTTCGGGCAGGCACATTGTAAAACAAATTCTTCACACTCATGCTGGTTCCCTCCGAAGTGGCACAAGGAAACTGATCAATAAATTTACTTCCCTCAATTCTCAAGTGAGTGCCTAATTCTTTTCCTTCTTGTTTTGTTTTTAAATCAACATGCGCGATGGCAGCAATAGATGCCAAAGCTTCACCGCGAAATCCTTTGGTGAGAATGCAAAAAAGATCATCGGCCGACTTTATTTTCGATGTAGCATGACGCTCAAAACTCATTCGTGCATCGGTGTCGCTCATGCCTTTGCCGTTGTCGATGACTTGTATTAATGTTTTACCTGCATCTTTAACAATCAACTGAATATTTGTTGCACCACTATCTATCGCGTTTTCCAACAACTCTTTTACCACCGATGCCGGACGCTGCACTACCTCTCCCGCCGCAATTTGATTGGCTACCGAATCGGGTAATAATTTTATGATGTCGCTCATGAGCGCTAAAATACCAATAAATAAAGAAAAGCCACTAGAGAATAGTGATTCACGAAATGAAAAAATGTTAACAGGTTATTCACTATATTTGCCGCGCAATGAATCAATACAAAAAAGTAGCATTTTATACTTTGGGCTGTAAGCTAAATTTCTCGGAAACTTCTACTATTGCTAGAGGCTTCGAAAAAGGAGGCTATGCAAAAGTCGACTTCGATGAGCATGCCGATATCTACATTATCAACACCTGTTCGGTAACCGATAATGCTGATAAAAAATGCAAACAAATTGTAAGAAAAGCCCGCAAACAAAATCCCGAAGCCTTTGTGGCCATCATTGGTTGCTACGCTCAACTAAAACCTCAAGAAATTGCAGCTATAGACGGCGTTAGCTTGGTTTTAGGCGCTAATGAAAAATTCAATATTTTAGAACACGTTGAAAAAATAGATAAAGAAGAAGGTGCTAAAATTTTCGATGGAGAAATTTCTCACGTCAATATTTTTCATCCTTCTTATTCTTACGGCGACCGCACGCGTACTTTCTTAAAAGTGCAAGATGGTTGCGATTATTCTTGTTCATTTTGCACCATTCCTTTGGCACGCGGAAAAAGCAGGAGCAACACCATTGCCGAAACCATGAAAGTGGCGCGCGAAGTGGCGCAAAGCGATGCACGCGAAGTGGTGCTAACAGGCGTAAATATTGGCGATTTCGGAAGATACAACGACGAATCATTCGGCGATTTGGTGAAAGAATTAGACACCTTAGAAGGCATCGATAGAATTAGAATATCATCCATTGAACCTAATCTTCTCACTACTGAAATCATTGATTTTGTCAGTACATCAAATAGATTTGTCCCCCATTTCCATGTTCCATTGCAATCGGGTTCACCTAAAATATTGAAAGCGATGCGTCGTCGTTACAAAAGAGATGTATACAGCGACAGAGTAGAAAAAATAAAAAGCATCATGCCGCATTGCTGCATAGGTGTGGACGTAATTGTTGGTTTTCCGGGCGAAACAGAAGAATTGTTCATGGAAACTTACAACTTCATTAATGAACTAGATGTTTCTTATTTACACGTGTTCACCTACAGCGAACGCGACAACACCCACGCTATTGAATTAGGCGGAGTAGTAAGTGCGCAAGACCGCGCAAAAAGAAGCAAAATGCTGCACATCCTTTCCGATAAAAAACGACGCGCTTTTTACGAACAAAACATTGGCAAAGACGCAACAGTTCTATTTGAAACAGAACGCGATGGCGATGTGATGTACGGCTTTACAGATAATTATGTAAAAGTAAAAACACCATACGATGAAGCGCTTGCGAATCAGATAGTGAACGTGAGATTGAGTGAAGTAGATAGAGATGGAATCATGAAGTGCATCTTGTAGAGACACAAAATTTTGCGTCTTTATTAATACAAAAATCTTTTTTTCTTCATATAGGTGACCTTTTTATATTTTCACCATTAAGAAGAAAAAACACCATGAGCAGCGAAAAAGAAGAATTCAAAAAAGTAGCCAACAACAGCTATAAAAAATTTAGCAACGCAAAAACCTTATGGAAATGGGGAATTGGTGGCGCTATTACCATTGCAGCAGCTGGAATACTCATTCCTTTAGCGGTTAAAACTTCTGATGAAAGTACCAATAGCAACATTGAAAACATTGCAGTTGCCGACAGCCTCATCAAAGACGACGTAAAAATTCAAGCACAACATTTTCTACTCAACACCAAAAACGACACTGATTTAGAAACCAAAGACGGAATTGTTTTCGCGCTATCGAAAGAAAGTTTTGTGGATTAAAACGGAAAGCCTGTGGAAGGCGGAATTGATGTGGTGGTGAAAGAAGCGATGAACGCTGAAGCAATCATAACATCCGGACTCTCCACTACTTCTAACGGAGAGTTATTGGAAACTGGAGGAATGTTCTACATCAGCGCTTACTCCAATGGAAAAGAGTTGAAAATAAATCCGAACAAACCCGTTCACGCGCAAGTGCCCACCGATGAAATTAAACCAGGAATGATGTTGTTCAGCGGAGAAAAACTCCCCAACGGACAAATCAATTGGGTGAACCCTAAAGAACTCGAAAAATACTTAGTGCCGGTGGAAATTACTTCACTAAACTTTTACCCTCCCAATTATGAAAATAAATTAAGTGAGTTGGGTTATGGTGAAAAAAGTAAAAAATGGAAGGATAGTTTGTATTATTCGTTTGCTGAGAAAACAGAATATGAAGATTCCATTGTTCGCACAGATTCTATGATTTCATATTATAGTGTACCAAAAAAAACAAATCACACTAACTTAATCAACCCAGCAAAAATCCAAACCATTTGGAACGCCAAATTCAACAACACTCTTCTCGCTACCAAAGAATTCGAAGAGAGATTAAAAGTAATCTTTAGCACTTGCGACAATTCTCTGTTGGAACTGCACATCAACAACATTGAAAAAAACATGTACGAGATTGATGATATGGCTTTTGCCAAAAGTGGAAATGCAAAGTTTAAAGAATTTGCAGAACGCAAAGACGGGAAGGTGAAAGTGAACGAAGCTTTCGCGAAAAACCTTAGTAAATATTACGAACAACAGAGCAAAAAGAATCAAGAAGCGATTACTGCTTTGCGCGATAAATTTTATAAAAAACAAAATGAATTGAATCAGCAATTCAACAAAGCACAAAATGAACACGCCGAAAAAGAAGCTGAAATTGCGAATAATAATTTTGATAAAGAATTTACAAAAAACCTAAACGAAACATATAAGCAGTTAGGCATTAACATACCTAAACCTCAATACTACAAAGCAACTATTAAAGGTGTTGGATGGAATTACATTGATATGTTTATCGATATTGAACAAATTGTATTGGACGCTACTATTTCACGTTCCACAACAAATATTACGTACAACAGCAAAACTACCACCATCACATACAAACCATTCGGCGCTGAAGTCGCCGACAAAGCATCATACGATAGAATTTACGCTTATCTTTTAGCCGACGGACTCTATTCTTTTCAGCGCATGAATGAACAAGAAGCAGGCTTTACCGAAAAACTAAATGGATTCTTCACTTACCGATTGGTTGTAGTTGGCTACAAAGGAGAACAAGCTTATTTATTTCAGCAAGATGCGTTATCGAAAGAGGGCGGAAAAATCATTGCTGATATGAAAACTGTAAGTGCTGATGAACTGAAATCTGCACTTCAACAAAACAACAAAATGAGCAATGATGTTATTGAAGATTTGCATTTTGAAAAATTTAAAATTGAAACTAGAAAAAGGTCTGAGGAGAATTTAAAAGTAAAAGTGAAAGAAGGAAATTTTGTTTTGAGTGCGCAGCTGAGTACTTATTTATATAGCGTGTGCAAATTTATGTGGAAAGATGCATTGGTGAAGAAAAACAAAACAGTGCGATTTGAATTTGATGCGCACGAAGAATCGGTTGATTACTTGGAGGAAGAAGAAGATAAAATTTCTAGTGCAGAAAAAGCTTTAGAATCGTTGGGTGAAAAATGTTGGGAGATTTTAAAAGCCTTTTATCATGAAGGATTGAGCATGGCGAAGATTGCTGTTAACTTTGGTTTTTCGAGTGAGAAATCGGCGAAGAACCAAAAGTACAAATGCATGGAGAAGGCGAAGATGAAATATGCAGAGTTAAATAAATAGTATGGGGACTTTAACCACAGAGGCACGGAGATCACAGAGGTTGAATACAAATAAATTCAACGATGTGTTTTGTACACAGAGGCACTGCGTTTTAGTTGAGGGCACAGAGTGTAGCACTCGAGAATACTTGCATTTTTTTAAATACTACCCTCTGCGACCTCTGCAAAGCAAAGCGTCTCTGCGTGCAAATTTTTCGGTGTTGAATCTCTGTGAACTCCGTGCCTCTGTGGTTAAAAATTTATTAGTATGAGAAACGAACTAGAAGAAATACAACGCATAGAAAAATATCTTTTGAAGGAATTAAATCCAACGGAGCTTATTGCCTTTGAAGAAGAACTGAAAAACAATATCTCTCTTCAAGAAAAAGTAAATCAACAAAAAATATTACTTAAAGGAATACGCAAAAAAGCATTTAAAGTATTGGCGAAATCGACTTTCAAAAAATACAAATTGATTAAAAAAATGTGGTGGGGAGGAATTGCATTGAGTATTGTTGCAACAGCTATTACTGCTACTTTAACTTTCGCAAACAAAGAGGAGAAAAAAACAATCAATACAATCACTCCTATGGCAATACCAAAAGTTGATTCAACAGAAGTTGATACTGTTTCCTTGACTCCATCGACGATGCCTATGATACAAGAAATAGCACCAGAAAAACCAAGGATTCAAAAAAGTAAGGAAGTGAAAAAGGATTCTGTTGCAAAAGAAAATATTATTAACCCAAAAGGAGAAAATAAAACAACAAAATCTCTGATAATAGACCAAGAGGGGACACAGGATTTTATAATAACAAAATAACAAGCATAAACTGCCGGGAGTGGGTTTCCTCCGTCAGCTGGCGGAAGGGGTGTGATTTTGCTCGTGGGAAGGAGGGAGATGGATTCACAATACTTAATCCATCTCCCTCCCACTTCACATGCCTTTACACACCGCTTCCGCCAGCTGACGGAGGAATCCCACAACCTGAAAAAATTGTAAAAAAAATTTCTGTTTTACTTCACAATACTCTCAATATTCCCGCTAGCCTTAAGCAAATCCAACTCGGCCAACTTCACCTGCACCAAAGCTCTTAAGTAGTTGTTTTGAGCTTCCTTTTGTGCGGTTTCGGCATTCATCAATTCACTTAAAGAAACCAAACCACCATTGTATTGCTCTTGTGTACTTGTATAAATTTCTTGAGCGAGTTTCATGTTTTGTTCTTGCACTTTTACCGAAGCTTTACTGCTTTTCAATTTGTTGTAAGCATTTTGATTTTGCAGTCGGATACTTTCAGCCAAATACAAAGCATCTAAATCGAGTTGATCTTGCTGAATTTTAGCTTGTGTTGCTTTGTAATGCTTGTTGAGTCCGTCGAAAATAGGCACCGTTAAGGTGAGTCCAACCATAGTATTGTTATACCAATTCGCTTGATCGCCCACCAAATGCACCTCATTGCCCATATTTTGCCAATTGTAAGTAGCGTTGGCATTTAAAGCGGGTACATAACCAGCATAAAACTGTTTAATATTTAATTCATTCAATTCCTTTTGCGACTCAATAATTTTAGCATCGATATTATTGCTAACATCGTGTTGCGGAGCATTTAACTGAAGAGCGCTTGGCTCAATGAGTTTACTAATTTTTATTGCCGAATCTAAATTCATTCCCATGAACAACTTTAGCATACTGGCTTGGTATTGCATGGTTTGATCGATATTTTCCAACTCAGTTTGCAAATTGGTTTCACTCACCTGCAAACGATCGTAATCGGTTCTTTTGGCCAAGCCATTTTCATATTGCGCTTTGGTGAGCAATTTTAGTTTACTTACCTTCTGTAAATTACTCTCTACAATTTCTTTTTGCACGTTGCTTACCTGCACAGCGTAATAGGCCGTTGCTATATCGTAAATCAATTGCTGTTGGGTTTTCTCCATCCCTAGATTTGCCAAATCTTCGGCAACGCGAGCGGCTTTAACTCCCACCATCAAAGTTTGATTGTAAATCATTTGCGAAGCCGTAAAGCCTGCGGTAAAATTGTATTGCGTGCCAAATCGAGTAGGAATTAACGTACCGGGTTTGCCAATAATCTCGCCCGGAATAAGCTGTGTAAGCAAATTAAGATTATCGTTAAAGGTAAAATTACTGTTGACTTGAGGCAAGCCTGTAGAGAGCACCTCCTTCTCTTTCTGTTTGTTTTTATCGACTTCTAACGTAGCCTTGTACAAGCTTAAGCTATTTTGAATACCATATTCAACACATTGCTTAAGCGTAATTTCGTTTTGAGCGCTTAAACTTGTACAAACAAGAAGAGCGGCAGCAGCGAATAAGAATTTAGGTATAAACATGAATGATTGTTTTAATGCAAAGAAACTGAAATAGAGCGGGGTAAAACTACTAAATACATCAGATTTAAATCTGCTTTTTAACACTTTTTGCTATAATTATCATTGGTACTACACCTTAATAGCCTTTAATTTTTATCTTAGCGCACACAAGAAAAAACATGGCTTCATATTTAATTACAGGTTGTGCAGGATTTATAGGCTCTCACTTGAGCGAACGCCTTTTAAAAGAAGGGCATCAGGTGGTGGGTATAGATAATTTTGACCCTTTTTACGAAAGAGAAATTAAAGAGCAAAACCTAAAAGGATTGGTAGGCAACAGCCATTTTCAATTTATTGAAGGTGATTTAAAAGACAGCAATATTTTCGACCAAATAGGAATAGACCTTGATATTATCGTTCATTTAGCAGCAAAAGCGGGCGTACTTCCTTCATTAAAAGACCCCATTGCTTATTTGAACGACAATGTAATTGCAACGCAAAACTTATTGAATTTGTGTAAAGAAAGACACATCAAAAAATTTGTTTTTGCTTCCTCTTCGTCGATTTACGGCAATAATAAAAGCATTCCTTTTACCGAAACAGATAATGTAGATAGGCCGATTTCGCCATATGCCGCATCGAAAAAAGCATGTGAGTTGATTACACACACGGCGCACCATTTAGATAAGCTAGATGTGGTGAACCTTCGTTTCTTTACGGTGTTTGGTCCGCGCCAACGCCCCGACCTAGCCATTCACAAGTTTATAAAATTAGTAGATGAAGGCAAAGAAATCACCATGTACGGCGATGGCTCAACATCAAGAGACTACACCTTTGTAAACGATACGGTTCAGGGAATTGTGAGTGCATGCAACTACATTAGCGCGCACAACAATGTTTACGAAATAGTGAATTTAGGCAATAACACTCCGGTTAAGCTTGTTGACCTAATTGCTACCATTGAAAAAGTGATGAATAAAAAAGTAAACATCAACCATCAGCCTATGCAACCTGGTGATGTAGATATCACTTTTGCCAATATCGATAAAGCCAAACAATTATTTGGCTACTCTCCTTCTACATCGTTAGAAGAAGGAATTAGAAGTTTTGTAAAATGGTACCATGAGCAAAAAGTTTAGAGTTTTATATATTTCTTATGATGGGTTAACCGACCCTTTGGGACAATCTCAAATATTGGCCTACACTTCTAGAATCAACAAAGAAAAAGGAGTTGACTACGACATTATCACTTTTGATAAACCAGAGAATTTTGAAAAGAACGGCCCTCGTGTTAGAGAGATTTTAAAAACCACATCTATTCAGTGGCATAGCCTACAATATCATAAATCACCACCTATTCTTTCAACAGTTTACGACTTAAGAGAAGGTTGGGGAAAGATTAAAGAACTCTACAAAAAGAACCATTACGACGTGGTGCACTGCAGAGGATATATGTCGGCGATTCTCGGACAAAAAGTGAAAAAAAAATACGGCACCAAGTTCATTTTCGATATGCGTGGTTGGTGGCCAGATGAGAAATTAGAGAGTGGGCTGTGGGAGCGAGCGATATTTAAACCAGTGTATAATTATTTCAAAAGAAAAGAAAAGCAATTTTTTGAAGAATCTGATATTTCTGTTTCACTTACCTATGCTGGTAAAAAAGAAATTGTAGAGAATTTTCACCAAAAAGAAGATAAGATAGGTGTAATTCCAACTTGTGTAGACTTTGATGTTTTCAAAGCTTTCAAAGAAGAAACACGAAATAAAGTAAGAAAAGAATTAGACATAGATCTCGATGCCTATGTGGTAATCTATAGTGGTTCAATTGGGGCAAACTATCCACCTAAAGACATCATTAAAATGTTTTTGGCCATTCCCTCAAATCAAAAAAAATATTTATTGGTTTTATCTAAAGACGACAAAAACTTAATACTCAACGCAGCCAAAGAAATTAATGTTGCTATTAACATTCGCTTTGCTTCTGCAGAATACAGTGCTGTTCATCAATATTTACAAGCCAGTGACATAGGCATCATTTTGTACAAAATGGCTTTCTCAACTATTGGTCGTTCTCCAACAAAACTAGGTGAATATTGGGCATGTGGAATACCAGCCATTTCACTTAAAGGCATAGGTGATCTTGATTTCATTGCCGAGAAATACGAAAATGTAGGATTGGTTTTACTTGACCAAAATTTCTCTCTAGAGCAAGCATTAGTGCAAGAAGACAAAAAAATATTGCGAGAAAATGCGATCTCTTACTTCGACATCAACAGCGGCGTAAATTTCTACTACAATTTATATCAAAAGCTTAGTTAACGAGAGTACCGGTAGGCAAAGCCCCTTGCTGCTTCTTAGGTAACTTCTTATAATTACTTAATATAAAAACCATCGACATGTAAAAAGGCATCAATGGAATTTTATAACGCACCAAGGCGCCAAAGTTTGCGCTGGTTAATCCTATAAAGAAAGCGAAAAACAAGGAAAACACAAAAGAGAAAAACAGCAAGGGATTGGCCAAAAGCACCCCTTGTAAATTGAATAATTTGATTCGAAAAATAGCCAAAAAGGTAAAAATAATAATGATGGTAGATTCGAGAGCAGAAAGCATTACAAACACGTTGTGTGACTCCCAAACAAAAGGTCGGTAAAGTGTAGTTGCAATTGCAATCGGCGCTTTACCTAGAACACCCGACAGAGTTGGTTCAAAAGGTCCAATATCAAAACGATGACCTCCATAATAATCCTGTTTCAAATCAGATTGCACCAAGGCAGCCTCATTCAAAGCATTCTCGAATGAATATTTGCCAGTTTCGCCCGAAAACGCACTCAATAAACCAAACACTGCTCCTATAGACAACACCAA
>JBMTCG010000026.1:0-32605 GCA_049430665.1 Flavobacteriales bacterium
AAGCAAATTTTGTGACAGCAAGTTCTTCTATCAGACAAACTGTTTTATATTTAACAGTAGAAATTTATATTTGAGATATGCTTGAACAAGATTTAGAAATATTGCGCTTTCCCATTGGTCGCTTTAAAAAGCCCGATATCATTTCAAAAGAATTGATTCAACAGTGGATAGGAGATATTGAGTCTTTTCCTGCAAGGTTAAAACAAGAAGTTGTTGATTTGAATGAAGAACAATTGAATACACCATATCGAGAAATGGGTTGGACTATTCGACAAGTGGTTCATCATTGTGCTGATAGTCATATGAATAGTTTAACTCGTTTTAAATTAACGCTTACCGAAGATAAACCGGTTGTTAAGCCTTATTGGGAAGATAGGTGGGCTGAATTGGTGGATAGTAAAAGTATGCCTATATCGCCTTCAGTTCAAATGCTTGAGGGGATTCATGCAAGATGGACTGTTTTGTTAAATTCTTTATCAGAACAAGATTTAGTAAAATCATTCATTCATCCCGAACATGGCAAAGAGTTTAGAGTAGATGAAAATATTGGAGTGTACGCGTGGCATTGTAATCATCATTTAGCGCATATCACTGAATTGAAAAAAAGAAAAAACTGGAAATAATGGCAAAAGACTGGAAAGAACGACTCGGTACGGTGTATTCAACCAATCCGAATTTTCAATTTGAAACCAATAAAGAAGAAGAAAGTGAGACTTTGCCTCCAAAGCAACAAAAGTTGTATGTGAGTTTAGATAAGCGAAATCGTGGAGGTAAAGCTGTGACACTTATAGAAGGTTTTGTAGGTAAGGAAGATGATTTGCAAGCTTTGGGTAAAAAGCTAAAAACCAAATGTGGTGTAGGTGGATCGGTAAAAGACAATGAAATTCTAATTCAAGGTGATTTTCGTGATAAAATAGTACAAATGCTAACCGCAGATGGCTATCAGGTAAAACGAAAAGGGGGGTAAATAATTCTAAATTTTTAATTCTTAATTATCAATAAACATTAAAAATTAAGAATTTAGAATTTATAAATCTTTTCTGGTGTTACGCAATAATCAAGTAGAACATCAAACTGGTCGGCATCGTCGATAGAATCTATTGGTCCGAAAAAATTCACGCCTACTTTAACACAATTGTCGCTTACTTCTCTTAAAAATCTATCGTAGTAGCCTTTGCCATAACCAACGCGGTGGCCTTTCTCATCAAATAAAAACATAGGAACCAATACCAAATCAATTTCATTCTCATTGATTTTGATTCCATTGGTAGGCTCTGGAATACGAAAAAGATTCTCCTTATATATAGTGTCTTTATTTACGATGTAGTGGGTGAGAAGATTGGAGTTGATATCTGAAACACTTGTAATCAAATTAACCGTTGGGTGTTTTTCTCTTATAGCATTTACAAAGAAGTCGGTATTCACCTCCTTCATTTTTACAATCGTTTTGAAAAAGTGAACGTTTTTGTATTTCGATAGATCGAAGTTTTGAAAGAATAAATTAAAAATTTGCTCGCTTAACACATTTACTTTCTCTGGGGTAAGTAAATTTCTTTTGTCTCTGTATTCTATTCTGGCATCGAGTTTCAGCATGGGTCGTTAATTTATTTATGCTAAAAGTATCAATTATTGTTTATAACTCGGTAAAATAAAAACCTATATTTTCTTTCATAAAATTTTGGAATTGTAATTTTAATTTTCATCTTTGTTAAGAAATCAATCATTTAGTTGATTAAATAAATGTCAAAATTAAAAATAGGAGATAAAGCCCCCGCTGTTGTAGCTGTTGATGAAAGAGGAATGCCTGTGCGTTTGTCAGATTACATTGGAAAGAAGGTGGTGTTGTATTTCTACCCTAAGGACAATACTCCTGGTTGTACTACTGAGGCTTGTGATTTAAGAGATAACTACAGATTGTTTCAGCAGAAAGGGTTTGAGGTGATAGGGGTGAGTGCCGATACTGAGAAGAAGCATCAGAATTTTATCCAGAAGTACGATTTACCTTTTCGCTTGATAGCCGATGTTGACAAAAAAGTAATCAATGCTTTCGGAGTGTGGGGAAGAAAGAAATTTATGGGGGTTGAGTTTGATGGCATTAAGAGAACCACCTTCGTGATTGATGAAAAAGGCTTCATTGAAAGAATTTTTGACAAAGTAATTACCAAGAGTCACACAGAACAAATATTAGAAACTTATAAATAAACTAAACAAATACAATCATGGCAAAAGAAGTTAAAGAAACAAACTCGGTTAATGCAGAAAAGCTAAAAGCATTACAAATGACCATTGAAAGATTAGATAAATCTTTTGGAAAAGGAACGGTAATGAGAATGGGAGATACGGCGATTGAGCCTATTGAGGTGATTTCAACTGGTTCTGTTACTATTGACTTGGCACTTGGTGTAGGTGGTTTACCAAAAGGTAGAATCATTGAGATTTTCGGTCCGGAGTCATCAGGTAAAACAACTTTAGCGATACATGCAGTGGCTCAAGTGCAAAAGAAAGGCGGAATAGCAGCCATTATTGATGCCGAGCACGCTTTTGATCGTTCTTATGCAGAGGCTTTAGGTGTAGATACTGAGCAATTGTTGATTTCTCAACCAGATAATGGGGAACAAGCTTTGGAGATTGCTGATAATTTGATTAGTTCAGGAGCAGTAGATTTGTTAATTGTGGATTCTGTGGCTGCCTTAACGCCAAAAGCGGAGATTGAAGGAGAGATGGGTGATTCTAAAATGGGCTTACACGCTCGTTTGATGTCGCAAGCTTTACGAAAATTAACTGCAACTATCAGTAGAAGTGGGTGTTGTGTTATTTTTATCAACCAGTTGCGTGATAAAATCGGTGTGATGTTCGGTAACCCAGAAACGACCACAGGTGGTAATGCCTTGAAGTTTTATGCTTCGGTGCGTATTGATATTCGCAAATCGGGTCAACTAAAAGAAGGTGAGGAAGTTATAGGTTCTCGTACTAAGGTTAAGATTGTTAAAAATAAGGTGGCTCCTCCATTTAGAAAAGCTGAGTTTGACATAATTTATGGCAAAGGGATTTCTAAAACTGGTGAAATCATCGATTTAGGGGTAGAGTTGAATATTATTAAGAAATCGGGCTCTTGGTTTGCTTACGGAGACACTAAACTCGGACAAGGACGAGATGCTGTTAAGCAAATGTTAGACGATAATGTCGAATTGGCAGAAGAGCTTGAAGCAAAAATTGTGGAGGCTTTGAAAACTAAGGTTTAAGCTTTTGATAATCAGATTTAAACTGAATTTTAAGTGACTGACAAGGAAAAATTTAATTGTTAATTTACTAACAAGCCCTTGCAGACAACGATTTTGAAGTTTAAATTTGAACTAAGAAATAAGATTTTAATAATGGACGTGATAAACCCATGATTATAAATTTTATGGTTGATAAGAGAAACGCGTCTTCGGACGCGTTTCTTTTTTGTGCTAACTTAGCGATCAAATGAAAATCAGAAATCTAATCATCTTGATAATTTTTCTTTGCGCTTGTTCTACTTCAGAAGTGGATGTTTTAAGTATCAAAGAGTTAATTTCCAAAGGTGAAATTACAAGTGCCGAACAACAATTGACTGAGGCTTTAGAACAAGACTCTTCTAATGTAGAAGTGAATGTGTTGTACGCAGATTTGTTGATTAAAAAGGGAGAATACAAAGCTGCTTACTACTTCTTAAATAGAGCTAGAACTTTTGATTCTACTCATGTGGAAGTTAACCTAAAACTCAGCGAATTTCATTTGTATTTGGGTCGCTTTGAAAAGGCAATAGCCTCAGCCAATGATGTTTTGAGAAAGGAGAGAAACAACGCAAAGGCCTATTTCTTAAAAGGAATTTCATATAAGGAATATGGAGATACGGCAAAGGCCTACTCTAATTTTCAAACTGTTATTGAGCAAGATGCTAATTTCTATGATGCTTATATTCAATTGGGAATTTTAGCGTCGGCTAAACACGATTCAACGGCTGTTCATTATTTCGATAATGCATTAGGTTTAAAACCAATGTCTCCTGAGGCTCTATTTAATAAGGCGAGGTTTTATCAAATGCATGGAGCGCTTAACAAAGCGTTCAATATTTATATTACTGTTCCTGAGGGAAATAATTTTTATGGCAGCGCAGTGTACAATAGCGCCAGCATCTTGTACGAGCAAGGAAAGTTTTCGCAGGCTAAAATTTTGTTCGATATCGCATCGCAATACAATAACCCTAAAGCGTATTACATGAAAGGGTTGATACTCGAAAGAGAAGGAGATCTCGATTCGGCAAAATTACTTTACGAGCAATCTTTAAATGTAGATAGAGGCTTTGCTTTAGCTGCTGAAAGATTAAGTAAGCTTTCACAAAAAAAATAGTTCCTTAGCACTAACTAAGGAACTACCTATTTCTTTCTTTTTGATATTTATTTAACCGCCTTAGCTTCTTTAGTACTCATGAATCTGTTGGCTTGCGGACTGTTAGGATCTAATTTTAAAATCTCGGCATATTGCTCTTTTGCCTTTTTGAAATTCTTGTTTTGAATGTAATGGAAACCAATATACAAACGTGCATTGATCATGTCTTTTTTGTTTTTTTCTGGATTGGCTTTTTCCAATACTGTTTCGTAGAAAGGTACAGATCTTCCCGATTTACAATCTGGGTCTAACATTTCATTTGATTTAGCTCTCCACAGGTAACCCGAAAACAATTCTGGCTTCATTTCAATTACTTTGGCGAAAATAGAATCGGCTTTTACATATTCTTTGCTGTAGTAGTAAGCTGTAGCCAATGAATTGTAGTCTCTAGCTTCGGCTTTGTCGCCTTTTTTCAAGACTTTTCTTTCGTGGTATTTAGCTGCTTCTTTATAGTTTTTTAAACGGTAGTAGCTGTTAGCGATATCGGTGTTTAAATCGATGATTGTTGAGTCTTTTTCGAAGGCTTTGTGCAAATAAATTAAAGCCAAAGAATCTTGAGATGTTTTAGCCAAGGCTTTTCCGTAGTAGCGGTAATCGCTGGTTTTAATATCGATTGTTTTATTAGAAGCTACCTTATCAAAAAACTTTTGCATGAAAAGGGCGCTGCTGTCGTAAGCTGCTGTTTCAAACAAAGAATAACCTGCCAAACGATATAAATAGATATTGCTGGTGTCGGTGGCTTGAATGGTGTTTATTTCTTGAACTGCGTTTGCGTATTCTCTATTTAAAAACAAGTTACGGGCTAAATCGGTTCTTGCTTCTAAGTTTTCGTTGTACGACAAGTATTTTCTCAATTGTTCAATGGCCAATTCGTAGTTCTCCATTTTTTCGCACAAGTACGCTTTTTCTTTGTAAGCTGGTACGAAGGTAGAATCCATCACATTAATGGCTACCAAATAATCTAAGGCTTTTTCGTAGTTGGCAGCACTTGCCATAACGTTACCTAATTTCAATAAGACTGGAAATGAAGTAGAGTCGATATCGTAAGCAGTTTCATAAGAAGAAAAGGCTTCACCATTTTGTTTGTTTGCCAAATAAGCATCTCCTTTTAAGATATGTAAATCGGTGTTTTTGTAATTTTTCTTTTCGGCTTTTAGCAATAAAGCTTGCGCTTCAGTAATTTTTTTGAAATCGTAATTGATGTAAGCATCGGCCACTTTGTTGATTACCAAAATGTCTTTCGATTTACTCATCAATAAAGCTTTATTCAAGTTGGCAGCGCCATTGGCGGTGTCTTTGGTAGCCCACTGTACTTGTCCGAGACCAGCATAGTTTATTGCGCTTTTAGGTGCCGCAGCTATACCTCTTTGATAAACAGCTTTAGCAGAATCGGCTTTTCCCCATTTAAAATAATTGTTGGCGCTATAGAAATAATTTTGAGCGTTAAGCGGGTCGGCTTTTATTAAGCTTTGAAAAGCAGCTTCGGCTTTAGGGTATTTTTCGCCTTCGGTTAACTTAATGGCTTCTTTTAAGCTTTGTGCATTAAGTGCAAAAGTACTTAAGAGCACAAGGCTAACACTTCCTGAAATTTTCTTTAGAGTTATCATAATCAATTATTTATTTCTACAATTCTTATTGGTGCGGTGGCGGGAACTAAGCCCGATTTTAAAATAATGCGCTGACCTTTATCGCCAGCTACAAAAGCGGTAAAGCCCGAACCTAAACCGGCTCTTGCTTCTCTGCTTATGATGTAAACTGTTCGGTACAAAGGATACTGTTTAAGTTTGATGTATGCTTGATAAGGTTTAAAAAACTCACTTGGGTTTTCTCCTTTTTCGTCGCACAAAGCTACAACATTTACTTTTTTAAGAAAACTTAGTGCCAAAGTATCGTCTTTATCGCTAATCCAGTTGGCGCCAATAATGCCTATGGCTTCTGGATGTTTGCTAACGTATTGAACCACTTCACTATTAGAGTGTGCGGCGTAACAATTGGCAGGGAAGTTTTTTGATTTTAAAAATCTTTCTTGCATCAATCTTCCGTTAGAAGACGCCTTGTTGTCGAGAATTATTTTGATGTCGCCTAAACTCGATTTACTATTCAACTGCGACCATTTTTTGTTCTCTCCCGAAAATATTTTTTGCAGTTGAGTCAATGTAAGATTGGTGTCTTTGTTGTTTGGGTGTACAATAACGGCAACGCCATCGTAAGCTATTTTGGTTATTCTTGGTTTTAAATTCCTTTCTTCAAACATTGCCAATTCATCGGCATTCAATTCTCTGTTAAGAATGATGAGTCGGGCCGAATCTTGCAAAAACAGTTTCATTGCATCACCTTCCTGAAGGTAATGTGCGTTAATTTTTGCCTTAGGATAGAAAGATTGAAAAGCATAAACTTCACCTTCAATAATTGAAGTGTAAGAATCATCTACCGCAATATGAATGTTACCTGCAGTCGCTGTGTCGGTATATTTTTTAGCGCTGTTATCACAAGAAATTAATGCTAAAAGTGACCATGCAAAGATGCAAGCGATATGTAATTTAAGTTTGTTCATTTTGCGTTGAAGTTTGTCTTTCTTTATAAAATCTGTAGGCCTTAAAAGCGGCATACAAAAGTAGAGTAGAAGCAATGATGCTTCTATTGGGATTAACCAACCAAACAATTACAGAATCATCGAAAAATAGGGTGAAAGCGCAAAAGCCATAAAAAGCAATCATAAATAAGTTGAAATAAGATAGAATCTTTTTCACGATAAGTATGATTATTCGGTTATGTTAAACGCAACAGGAACTACGATTGGGAAACTTGTTGGATTACCGTTTTGCAAAGCAGGTTTAAATTTTGGTAGACCGTTAATTGCTTTTAAAGCGGCTTTATCGCAACCCGGACTCAATGACTTTATAACCTTAGCGTTTGTTACTTTTCCTTGGGCGTTAACGGTGAAGCTCACCATAACCTGACCTTGTATTCCATTATTGTATTCGTACTCTGGGTATTCTAATAGATTGGTTAATACAGCTTCTAAATCTCCAGGAAAAATCGGTGCCCGCGAGAAAGCTACAAATTTCTTTCCTTGTCCGCCACCTGTAAGACCGCTTGGTGATTCTTCAGGGTTTTCGGGTAAAGGATCATCTTCTCCTTCTTGGTTGGTTTTCCCAAAATTCTCACCGTCAAAATCAGTTTCCGTTGGAGAATCTGCTTCTTTACTAGGAGCAAGTTCGGTTGCTTGAATCGTAGCAATTTTAGGAGTTTCAATTTCAACAGGTTTCTCTTCAGGTTTCTCCTGTGGAATTTCTTCAATTTTCACTTCCACCGCAACTGCCTTTTCTTTTACCTTTTTTGGCACTGGCTTCAACCAAATTTGAATCAAAGGAATTAGCGTAAAAGCTGTGATGGTTAGAGCCGTAAGGATGAAGGCAAATAATATATTTTTGTTGTAATTCTTTCTAAGAATGAAAGCGCCGTACTGCTTGTTTTTGTTTTCAAAAACAATCTCGTTTCTTTCGGCGTTTACTGCGTTGTCCCACTCAGGAACAAACATGTTGTTTTGTTCCATGGTTTATAACTTAAGGGTTTTTAAAAAATCTTGTTCACGTTTGCTAATTTCCCCAATAGAGAATTTAGCGATATCAGAGATATTCAATTCATCCATGATATCTACAATGTTTTTATACTTGGTTTTGTCTTCGGTTTTAACAATTACCGCTAGAGCGTTGATGTCGCCTTGCGCGTTTTGAGTTGCTTTTTTACGGACAGAATCGTTGATGAGTCCGTTTTTATACTTGGTTTTAATCTCATTCACTTTAGCGATAACATCTTTGTTTTTGTCTAACAATATTTTTCTAACGCCATCTTTAGCGTAATTGGTCACCAATATTTTAGTGGTTTTTTCGTCGAAAATACCCATGTAATAGTAAATAGAATCGGTGTTGTCGGTAAGTAAAACCGTCATCGCTGTTTCGTCTTTTACTTTTCTTTTTTGGGTTTCATCTGATTTTACCGGCAAGTTCAATTGCATCGTTTTGGGTTTGCCAAAAGTAGCGGTAAGTACAAAGAAGGTAAGAAGAAGGAAAGCCAAATCCACCATAGGCGTCATATCCACCTTAGTAGATGATTTTTTGGCGCGTTTCTTCGAATGCTTGCCACTCTTACCCGAATCGTCTGTGTTTAACTCAGCCATTTTTTGTTATTCTTGTTCCAGGTTAGTAATTAAACTGAAAGTATAAATATTGTATTTTTCAAAGGTGTTGAACACTTTCTTTACCACTTTATAATCTGTTCTACCGTCGGCTTTAATAGCGTATCTCAATTTAGATTCTCTCGATTTGTTGTAAGCTGCTAATCGTCCGTAAGATATCCAGTCGCCCAATTGATTGCCCGCAGAGTCGGCAGGAATGCCCAAAGCCTCTTTATCCATTCTACCTCTTTCGTTTTTACTTGCGTTGAGGTAATCTTTCAATTTGTTGATAGGGTGACCGTAATGTTTGATTAATTCCCATTCTTTTACTTCATCTTCGGTGAAAGAAATTTTGTATTTCTTACCTATTTCAAGCAAAGTATTTCTGCGTACTTCGGCACCATCGATATTGTAGAAAACTCTACCTGCAGTATCTAAAGTGATTTGCATGATGTTGGTGTCGGGCAACAATTTATCAGAAACAGAAGAAGGAACGTCAACAATAACAGCTTCATCGGTACGAAAGCTGGCAGTAAGCATAAAGAAAGTCACCAGCAAGAAGGCCAAATCCACCATGGGTGTCATGTCCAGCGAAGGATTGCCTCTAGGTATTTTAATTTTTGGCATTGTTGATTACTTTAAACGATGAATTACTAATTATTTACCTCCTTTAATAGAGATGGTTTTAACGATGCTGAAACCAGCTTCGTCCATACCATAAGTAATAGCATCAATTTTATTAGTGTAATAGTTGTACATGATGATGGCAACCGCAGAAGCGATAATACCCAACGCCGTGTTTACCAAGGCCTCAGAGATACCCGTTGCTAAGGCAACAGTATCAGGAGAACCAGCTTGCGCAAGAGCAGAGAACGCTTTAATCATACCGAATACAGTACCAATTAACCCCACCAAAGTAGCGATAGATGCGCAAGTAGATAAGATAACTAAGTTTTTAGACAACATTGGCAACTCAAGAGCAGTAGCCTCTTCTAGTTCTTTTTGAACAGATTCAATTTTTTGTTCAGTATTTAAAGCAGGATCTTTTTCAACTGTTTGGTATTTCTCCAATCCCGATTTAATTACGGCAGCCAAAGAACCTTTTTGTCTGTCGCATTCTGCAATAGCCGAGTTTAATTCATTGGCATTCAATAAACTTCTAACATTTTTAATGAAAGAAGTAATTCTTCCTTTTCCTTTTGCTTTAGCGATAGTGATACCTCTTTCTACAGAGAAAGCGATAACAATAAGGTTGATAGCAATCAAAATAGGTACGATGGCGATACCACCTTTATGAATAGTTCCTAAAATGTTGATAGGATGGTTTTCATTGTTATTGTCTTCGAAGTTGGCTCCGTTACCCAATACATAGATGTAAATTAGATAAGCTACTGCCAATGCGATTACAATGGTTCCCGATGCGAAAAGCGACTTTAATGTGTCGGCTGTAGAATTGTTGTTGCTCATAAAGGTTGAATTTGTATAAATTGTTCTTGCTTTTATTCTTTTTTAAGCGTGGCAAACATACTTAATTAAAGTGGCTTACTTTGTTAAGCCAATATTAATTTAACATAAAATTTACGCGATGCCGAAAATACTAAGATTCTTTGAATTGACTCAAAGAATCTTAGTAAAATTCGATTCGCAAACGTGAGATAAATGCATTTATTATGTGCTTATGTGTAAACTAATCTGAATAAAATCTACATAAAAATTCTAGTGCTTGGCTTTTGTTTTTTTGTATATCTCTTTGCTGAGTGCAACTTCAGTGAGTCTTTTATGTTCTGTAATCGCAAAAATCATTAGTTTTAAAAAAAATCTTAGAAGGTGATAGATGTGCTTGGCGATGATGAGCGAGAAGATAGCAGAGTGCCGTTGGAGCAGCAGATGGTCATTGTTTGGGAAATTCCGCACAGAATGATCGATTGTGCTCCTTTTTTTCAAAATCTAATGTGTAAAACGATTTATGAATAAGATATTTAAAAGTCCGTCGGCCATTTTTTTAATGTTGGCATTGTTGTTTTCATCAATTAACTATAATTCTTGGAAAATATTTAGAGCAGGTAATCCTTTTTATTCCGATGCCAATCAGTATTATTCTTATTTGGTAGCTACTTTTATTAAACACGATCTTACCTTTAATTTCCCCAACGATTACTGGCTTTTTCGCCCTAAGAATATAGCGGTTCCAAAAGTATCTATGGGCACGGCATATATGTATTCTCCGTTTTTTGCTATAGGGCATTGCATTGCCAGCAATAGCGAAAAATTTTTGGCAGATGGTTACTCAAAACCTTATGCGTACAGCATATACTATGGTAGTATCTTATATTGTTTACTTGGCTTACTCATTTTGCGAAAGTTGTTACTGATTTTTTTTGATGAATGGCCTACAACGCTCACTTTGTTCTCGATTTTCTTCGCTACCAATTTGTTTTTCTATGCCTTATCGTGGCCAGTGCTATCACATGGCTATTTATTTTTCTTATATGCTTTGCTTCTTTATTTGGTAGTGAAATGGCACCAAACTCAAAAGATGAGTACTGTTATAGGTATAGGATTTTTAATCGGACTCATTGCTGTTATTCGTCCGTTAGATGTTGTAATTGCTCTTATTCCACTTTTGTATGGTATTTCTTCTAAAGAAACTTTGCTTCATAAAATTCAACTAATTAAAACCAATTATTTACAAGTGTTTGTAGCCTTTTGCTTTTTTTGGATTCCCATAATACCTCAATTGATTTACTGGAAATGGGCCACAGGAGAATATTTATATTTTTCTTACGGCGGTGCAGAGCGCTTCTTTTTTAATGATCCTCAAATTTTTAATTTATTGTTCAGTTACAGAAAAGGATGGTTGTTGTATACGCCAATTATGATTTTTGCGATCATAGGTATGTTTCAAATGAAAAGAATAAAGGATTTCACCTTTGCAACGATTCTTTACACCGTTTTGATAATTTACTTATTATCTTGTTGGTGGTGTTGGTGGTATGGCGGATGTTTTGGAATGCGCGCCTTAATTCAGAGCTATGCTTTATTTGCTTTGCCAATGGCAGCTTTTTACACTGTGGTGTGGCAAAAGAATTTTTTGAGATTTGTATTGATACCTGTGATTTTGTTGTTTGGCTATCTCAATATTTGTCAAGCCTGGCAATACAAAAGCAATATCTTACATTGGGATGGAAACACTAAAGAAGTTTATTGGGGTGTATTTGGTATTTGGGACAAAGCGAACGTGCCGCCTGGTGTTTACGATCATTTGGATGAACCCGATTATGAAAAGGCTCGCTTGGGTTATAGAGATTAGTTGAATTGATAGTGAAGTACTTTGCGTGTCTAAAATTGGATTAATAATATTATTCAGTACATGCTATAAAAACTAAGATTCTTTGAGTTGCTTCAAAGAATCTTAGTTAATGTGGTGTCACAAGCGTGACCAATAATTATTTAGTGCTCACTACAATCCGAAGCCAAAATAAGCTCTCATTCCATTAGGATAAACCCCTTCAATAAGCACACCTCCTTTTTTGTTTTTCAATTTGGTGGCTACTTCATCAGCTGTTTTAACAGCTTGGTTGTCGATACTAGTAATGATGAATCCTTCTTGAATTCCTTGAGCGCGAAGCTTACCAGCAGCCAATGAAGTGATTTTAACACCATTGGTAATGCCTAGTTTTTTAAGTTCATCATTCGACGGTTTGCCTAGGGTAGCACCCAAAACTGTTTCCTCTTTGGCGGCCAATTCGGTATTGCCATTGGTGCTTTTTAAGGTTACTTCAGCAGTTTTTTCTTTTCCATCTCTTAAATAGGTGATGTTAACTTTGTCGCCAGGACGGAACAATGAAACTTGTTCTTGCAATTCGGCTGATTTAGTGATTTTGATATTACCCACTTTGGTAATCACATCACCTTCTTTCAATCCAGCATCTTTAGCAGCGCTGCCTTCAAAAGCTTCGGCTACATATACCCCTTGAATATCTCCCAGTTGTTTTTCTTCTGTTAGTTTTTGGTCGATATCGCGAATTGAAACGCCCAATAAACCTCTTTGTACTTTACCGTATTTCAACAAGTCGGTAGTGATTTTTTTAACGATGTTGGCTGGAATGGCAAAGGCGTAACCGGCGTAAGAACCAGTGTTTGAAGCGATGGCGGTGTTGATACCAATCAATTCACCTCTGGTGTTCACCAAGGCGCCACCACTGTTGCCCGGATTCACAGCAGCATCGGTTTGAATGAAAGATTCAATAGCGTATTTGTCTTGTAAAATATGAATGTTTCTACCTTTTGCGCTCACGATACCTGCGGTAACAGTAGAGGTAAGGTTGAAGGGATTTCCTACGGCTAGTACCCATTGTCCCACTTTTACATCATCTGAATTACCGTACAATACCGGACTCAAATCTTTAGCGTCTACTTTAATTAATGCTAAGTCGGTGGTAGGGTCGGTACCAATAATTTCTGCTTTGTATGATTTGTTGTCGTTCAAGGTCACTTCAATTTCTGTAGCACCTTCTACCACGTGGTTGTTGGTAGCGATGTAGCCATCGGTAGAAATAATAACGCCCGAACCGCTTGCCGACACGTCTCTGTGTTGTGGTTGTTGTTGAAATGGTTGTCCGAAAAAGAAATCTTGAAAAGGGTCGAAGCCTTGTTGCACTTGCTGCTTACTAACAGTTTTGATATGTACTACCGAGTTTAGTGTAGCTGCTGCTGCGATGGTTAAATCAACGTTTTCTGCGTTGGCAGGTAAATTACTAACCAAATTAAATCGAGTGGGGTTTTCGCTAAAAACACTGCTGTTTTTTTCTGTGAAGTAAAGAGTGGTTCCTGCTGCTATAGCGCCTCCTGCGAGTGCCACTAGGAATGCTGAGCCTACCTTTTTAATGTCCATAATTAATTTTTTTAGGATTAGTGCTCCAAAAATAACGTCTTTTTCAAAAAAATCATATACCCATAGTGTGTTAAAAAATTTTAACTTTGAAGCCTCAATAATCAACAATGGCAATACTACAGTTTTACAAGCTACAAGGAGCGGGAAATGACTTCGTTTTAATTGACGATAGGGCCGAAAAATTCGATGTTAAAAACAATGCCCTGGTAAAGTTTTTATGCGATAGACGCTTTGGCGTTGGTGCCGACGGTTTGATGTTGTTGAGAAACAAAAAGGGCTACGATTTTGAGATGGTGTATTACAATAGCGATGGCAATGAAAGTTCTATGTGTGGCAATGGTGGCAGATGTATTACTGCCTTTGCTAATGAAATAGGATTGGTGAAAGAGAAGTATTTGTTCTTGGCTGTAGATGGCGATCATGAAGCAGAATTAAGTAAAGTAGGCGATAGCTATTGGGTGAAACTGCAAATGATAGATGTGCCAGAAATAGAAGTGGGACAAGATTATTCTTACTTAAATACTGGATCTCCGCACTACGTTGTTTTTGTGAACGATTTGGCCAATTTTCCTGTGGTAAAAGAAGCGCAAAAAATTCGATATTCAGATCGTTTTAAAGAAAAAGGGACCAACGTTAACTTCGTAGAAATAATTAATGGTATATTGCACATTCGTACTTATGAGCGCGGTTGTGAAGAAGAAACCTTAGCTTGTGGTACAGGAGTTACAGCGGCGGTTTTGGCAGCAGCTCAAGCAGGAAAAATTCAACAGAATTCTTTTCCAGTGAAGGCGATGGGAGGAAGGTTGAGTGTGAGTTTTGAGAGTGAGGGCAGAGGGTACAAAAAAGTATGTTTAGAGGGTCCGGCAAAAATGGTTTTTAAAGGGGAAATAGATGTCGATATTCACCATAAATAATATTCATCCACTTACGCATGATGAGTTCCTAAACAATGGAATTTACTTGCATATTGTGCATGCTACAACAGTTCCTCCACATTTAGTGTTAAGCATCAACGGTAAGATTTTTTCATTGAGTACTAAAGGTCCATCACTCGACGGCAGTATGGAGCAAAATCTTCGTTTTTTGAGATTTAAAAACATCAAGACTTTATTCGTTAAATTGAAATTGCCTTTACTGGTAACACAAAACGATTTGCTTAAAAGAATTCGCACCATAGTAAGTGCCTATCCTCGTGTAGATATTGGTATTGCTACTTGTTTATCACCTATTAAAGATTTCTGCAACGAGATATACCATACCAATACCAACGACGTGCAGTTGATTTTCGATTTGTTTCCAAAGCTACAAGAACAAGGATTAGTGGAAGAGATTTACCATTTGCATTTAGAAGATGATTTGAAGGGGGGAGTTTTGTCTATGGATAAATATTCAGTATTTGAAGTGAATGAGTGCATTCACTCTTCTGCTGGTTTAATACGACGCGCATGAGTTTAAAAAGTGGAAACATTAGTTTAAGGGCTATTGAGCCTGCCGACATTAACATTCTTTTTTCTTGGGAGAATGACACGCAGTATTGGGTGTTGAGTAACACTATGGCGCCTTATTCTAAACATGTTTTGAATAAGTATTTAGACAATGCCCACCAAGATATTTACGAAGCAAAGCAATTGCGAATGGTGATTGAGGTGGATGGTATAAAGCCCATCGGACTCCTAGATTTATTCGAATTCGATCCTTTTCACATGCGTGCAGGTGTAGGTATTTTAATCGCCGACAATAAAGAACAAGGTAAAGGTTATGCTACGGAAGCCTTGAAAATATTGGTAGATTATAGTTTCACGCACTTGCAATTGAAACAATTGTTTTGCAACATCACCACCGATAACGAAAGAAGTATTAAGCTTTTTGAAAAGGTAGGTTTCACTTGTGTGGGCACCAAAAAATCGTGGCTTAAAACATACGAAGGCTGGAAAGATGAAAATTTGTATCAGTTGTTAAATCCGAAATTCGATATAGAATAATATGAAGAAGTTAGTGCGCATTTTTATAGTGTTGGCCATCGTGGCAATTGCAGCAGGTGCTTATGTTTGGTTTGGCGTAATCAAAAAAAAAATAGAACTAAACGACAAGCCTTTGGTAATTTATGTGCGCACAGGTGAGGGCTACGAACAATTGATTCAACAAATTGAAGAAAGTAAGGCAGTAGAAAATATGTGGCTGTTTAAAAAGTTGGCCGATTTTAAAAAACTACCTAGTAATGTGTACGAAGGACGCTATACCATCACCGAAGAAATGGCCTACAACGATTTAATTGTGTATTTCCGTTCAGGAAAAATTGATGAGGTGTCGGTAGATTTTCATTCTATACGCACTAAAGATGAATTGGCCGAGCGTGTGTCGAAACAAATTGAAGCGAGCAAAGACAGTATATTAGATTTATTGAATGATAACAAATATATGTCGACTTTCGGATTGAATTCTGAAAATGCTTTGGTGTTGTTTTTACCCAATAAATACAAAATGTTTTGGAATACCGGCGCCGATAAATTCATTAGAAGAATGGCGAAGGAGTACAAAAAATTCTGGACTGCCGAGCGCAAAGCGAAAGCAAAACAGCAAGGTTTGTCGCAATCAGAAGTTTCTGTTTTGGCATCTATTGTAATGGCCGAGCAAAGTAAAGTTACCGAGGAATGGCCTGTGATTGCAGGCTTGTATTTAAATCGTTTACATACAGGAATGCCTCTGCAAAGCGACCCTACGGCAGTTTACGCATCGGGAGATTTCACTATCAAAAGAGTAACACACGATATTTTGGCGATTAATTCTCCTTACAATACGTATAGAAATACTGGCTTGCCTCCCGGACCAATTTACCTTCCTGCGCAAGGTGCCATTGATGCAGTGTTGAATGCACAAAAACACGATTACATTTTTATGTGTGCATCGGGAGATGGTTCTTTTAAACACAATTTCGCGCGTACACTAAGAGAACACAATCAAAATGCGCAGTTGTATTGGAAGCAGTTGGATAAGCAGAATATTCATTAGTAACTCAATTTACTATCAAAGTTTTAACCTGCGATTTATCTTGCGATATCACTTGAATGAAATACATTCCTTGAGCTAAATCACTAATGTTTATAGTCGATTCGGCGCAATTTCCAGTAAGAATGATTTGTCCGCTTGTGCTAATGATGTTGTAATTACTAGCCCCCGGATTTTCAATGTTTCTCAATAGAATTTCACTGTTTGCCGGATTAGGATAAAAAGAGAATTCTGCGTAATTAATTTTCTCCACCGATGTAGTTGTGCACTTTGTTAATGTGTTAATTAAAACCACAGAAGTGTAAGGCTGTAAATCAATCGAAGAACAAACTTCGTTACTGTCTAAATCCAAATACAATGAATCAGATAAATTAATAGTTGAAACATTATCACTAATATTTACAAAGATTCTATAGTTATTGGTGCTGCTATTCCAATGCACAAAACTTTCTTTAGAATGTGGCTCTAGACCATTTAGCGCTTGATAGTTTTTTAATCCATAATACGCACCGCTTGATCCTTGAACTCTATAAACCGTTTTTGAGCTGTCGTAGGCTTGAAAATAGTAGTTGGAATCTAATGTTCCGAAGTTGAAAGTATTGCTGTAATCAACTTGACGCATTAGAATATCACTTGCCGTTGAAGCTGTTATTACATTGTGCTTTATTACATCACCGCTAATCACAGTAGGCATTAAAGGATTTCCATTAAGATCGATTCCTTGCTTGATTCCAAATAAAATGTTGTTTGAAATAGTGTTGTTGTTGGTTCCCGAATTTT
Source organism: Flavobacteriales bacterium (assembly GCA_049430665.1). GTDB lineage: Bacteria > Bacteroidota > Bacteroidia > Flavobacteriales_C > JAHEZL01. Next base: position 17,271 of record JBMTCG010000026.1, read on the forward strand.
GAAAAATACCTTTTGAGTACATGTTGTAAACTGTATTGTGGTGAATGTTGCAATAGTTCACATTAAAATCGAAATATATGCCAGGAGTCATGAAGTCGGCTTTGTAGCATCCTTCAGTATTTCCTGTAGTGTAACTCGCAAAGTTGTTTCTTATTTCATTATGATGAGATGCGGTGCCATAACACTTGTAGGCACCTCCATCGTTGTTTAAAAGCATTGCATGCGACACCACATTTCTCTCAATTAAGTGGTAGGCACCGTCGGCTGATATGCCACAGTAGCCTGTACTGTCAATGTTGTTGTGGTCGATAGTACAGCTGTCAACAAAATTTATGGCAATGGCACTTAAATTAGTTTCGCCGCCAATTCCGCTGTTTCTGTATTGTCCTATGTTTTTAAAAGTATTGTGATGTATATGCAGTTTTCCTCCAGTATTAACGTCAATGCCATGCCCGTCAACTTGCGCAAAATAGTTATTGCTTAAATAATGGTACTTTCCTTTGGTTTGAATGCCGTGTTTGTATTGACGATAGAAATCGCAGTTTTGAATGTTAATGTATCTGTTGTTTGAATTGCCAATATAAACTCCTGCCTCGTATTGTTTGTCGAAACACAAATTTGAAATGGTGATGTAAGAAACGTTGTTGCCTGTTTGAATTCCATAATCTCTTATGCTTATCTCGCACAGCAACTCACTAGCAGCTTTACCTGTTGTTGGTTTAAAATATAGAACGTTGTTGGTGGTGTCGTTAAACCATTCCTTAGCTGTGTCCAGTGCCTCTATTTTGTTGTAAAAAAAATAGCCGTATTTACTCAAACCAGCTAAAACTGTTGGGGTATTAAAGGTGACTTTTCCTGCCGTTTGACTCTGTACAGTGGTTTTTTCCCAGCACCATTGCATTGTATGAATACAAATAGAGGCATTGTTCCAATAGCCATCATTTTGTGGTATTTGAGCATCTTTTAAATATGACTTTTGCGCAGAATCTAGTTGTAAATAATTTCCTTCATTCGGATATCTAGCCAAGGTCATTTCGCTGCTATTGGCAAAAAAGTTTTTCACGTTATAATTTGTGCTTAGCGAATAAATGCCAGCGTTATTATTCCAACCAGAAACCTTTTCTGCTCCACTAATGACAGGTTTAGCGCCTATGCCATAACTTGTGAAAACAATGTTTTGCGATGATGTTCCGCTGTTTTTAATTTTGAACGAGCCTCTTAAGGTATCTCCACATTTAAAAAATACAGTGTCGCCAGCGATTAAAGTAATGCTGTCGAGATGTGAAATATTCGACCATGGTGCGTTAGCACTTGTGCCATTGTTGTTATAATTACCAGTTGACGAGAAGTAATATTTATTGCCAGCCAATGCAATTGAGCAGGCGAAAATTAGAGTACTAAAAAGTAGTTTCTTCATATCGTTTGTATTATTGGTGCAAATTACTAAAAAATGAAAATGGATGCTTAATGTTTTAAAGTAGAAATGTTATAAGATTTTTCCCTTTACTTTTTATAAATTAGCCCCCTCACATTTCAAAATACAAAAAATGACTAAGATTAAATTTGGTACCGACGGCTGGAGAGCGATAATAGCAAAAGAATTTACCGTTGATAATGTTGCAAGAGTGACTGTTGGTTTGGTGCAGTGGTTGAAAAAAGAAAATAAAGCTTCTAAAGGTGTTGTGATTGGGTACGATTGCCGTTTTGGTGGACAATTATCCTCTGAAACCGTTGCTAAGGTTTTGGGCGCTGAAGGCATTAAGGTTTATTTGAGCGATAGAATTGTTACTACGCCAATGACTTCTTTAGGTACTTTGGAGTTGGGTGCTGGAGTAGGAGTGGTGATTACTGCAAGTCACAATCCGCCTGATTACAATGGGTATAAATTGAAAGGTGAGTTTGGCGGACCATTATTAGATGTTCATGTTAATGAGGTGGAAGCCTTAATTCCCGATAAACATGCTTACGATTTAGAATCTATTTCTTTAGAAGATTTAAAGAAAAACGGATTGCTTCAATATGTTGATTTAGAAACGGCTTATATTAAAAGAGTAGAGGCTAATTTCGATTTAGACTTGATTAAAAAATCGGGAATGAGTTTCGCTTATGATGCGATGTATGGTGCGGGGCAATTTGCCATGAGAAGAATTTTACCTGATATCACTTTCTTGCATTGCGATTACAATCCGGGTTTCGATGGAACAGCGCCAGAGCCTATCCACAGAAACTTAGGTGAGTTTTCTGATATGATTAAGATTGCTGGCGATATTGATTGTGGTTTGGCTACCGATGGAGATGCCGATAGATTGGGCTTGTACAACAGCAAAGGTGAATTTGTAGATTCTCACCACATCATTTTGTTATTGATTAATTACTTGAAGCAATACAAACAAATGGATGGAAAAGTGGTGATCGCTTTTTCTGTTTCCGATAGAATTAAGAAGTTGTGTAAGGCCTTAGGTTTAGAGGTAGTAACAACCAAAATCGGCTTCAAATACGTTTGCGATAAATTATTGAGTGACGATGTTTTGTTGGGTGGTGAAGAATCGGGCGGAGTAGCTATTAAAGGACATATTCCTGAGCGTGATGGTATTTGGATGGGCTTAACCATTTGGGAATACATGGCGAAAACAGGGAAAACTTTAGATGATTTAGTGGCCGAAGTTTACGAAATAGTAGGTGCTTTTGCTTTCGAAAGAATAGACTTGCATTTAACAGAAACGACTAAGCAGAAGGTGATGGAAAACTGTAAAAACGATTCTTACACCGAGTTTGCAGGAAGAAAAATTACCCGTGTTGAAAAGGTAGATGGCTTTAAGTTTTTCTTTGGTGACGACGAATGGTTGATGATTCGCCCTTCAGGAACAGAGCCAGTTTTAAGAACCTACTGCGAATCTTCATCAAGCGAAGAAGCATTTTCTTTATTGAAAAAATCACATCAATTATTGTTGAGTTAATGAAAGCAAAGGCACTGGTTTTTATTTTTTGCCTTAGCTTCTCTATACATTTAACGGCGCAGGATTCTCTTTCTGCGCCATCTCTTTTTCAAAGGAGTGAAGTCTTTAATAAAAAACGAAGAAATTTAGTGGTGGGAGGAGAGTTGCTGGTGGGTTCAACAACTTTGATTGGCCTAGATAGATTGTGGTATGCCAATTATCCGCGCTCCCCATTGCACTTGTTTAACGATAATGACGAATGGTTGCAAATGGATAAATTGGGGCATGCGCAAACATCCTACTCTCTGGGGCAAAGCGGCTATAGTCTTTTGAAATGGGCGGGAGTGAAAGAGAAGAATGCCATGTGGTATGGTGGTTCTTTGGGCTTGATGTTTACCTCGGTGGTGGAAGTGTTAGATGGCGTTTCATCTCAATGGGGTTTTTCTATGGGCGATTTTATTGCCGATGCATCGGGTACGGTTTTGTTTATTGGTCAGCAAGCCTTGTGGAAGGAACAACGCATACTTTTTAAATGGACTTTCACCCCTTCACCTTATGCGCAATACCGTCCGAATGTACTAGGTAAAGATTGGACTCAACAATGGTTGAAAGATTACAACGGTCAGACTTACTGGTTCAGCATCGATGTTGGTGCTTTTTTACCCAAAACAACTAAGTATCCAAAATGGTTGAATTTGGCTTTGGGTTATGGTGTCGATGGCATGACAGGGGGAAGCTCAAATCCTTTGGTGGTGAATGGAAAAGCAATTCCTTATTTCGATCGTCATCGTCAGTTTTTCTTGTCCTTCGATATCGACTTAAACAAACTAAAAATCAAAAACAGCTTTCTTAAAGCTATTTGTAAAAGCATAGGGTTTATTAAAATTCCTGCTCCAACATTGGAGTTTATGCCAGGAAAAGGCTTGTATCTTCATCCTCTTTATTTCTAGGTGTTTTTACTTGTAACTAATTGTTTTACCTAGCGTAAACAATGCGATGCTTAGAGTTGTACTAATAATTTTTTTACTGTTTTTTTCTTTTGATGCGAGCGCAGCAAATAGCGCTCCTACAGATATTTCTTTGTCGGCAAACTCCATTAACGAAAATGTTTCTGCAGGAACGTTTATAGCTAATTTATCCAGCACAGATTTGGATGGGTTGGATATGCATACTTACACCTTAGTACCAGGAGTGGGTAGTGCAGGCAATGTGTCGTTTACCATTGCGGGTAATCAACTGTTAAGTAACGCTATTTTCAATTATGAATTAACTCCCTCTTTTTCAATAAGATTACAAAGCAACGATGGCAACGGAGGAATGTTTGAAAAGGTATTTACTATCAATGTTAGCAATATAAACGATGTGCCTTCGAATATCAATCTTACGAGTTCATCTGTCAATGAAAATGTTGCTCTAGGCTCTGTTGTAGGTTCTTTAAGTTCTGTAGATGATGATGCATTAAATGTGCATACCTACACTTTGGTAGCAGGGCTTGGAAGTACTGATAATACTTCTTTTTCTATTTCTGGAAATCAGCTACGCACAGCTGTATCACTAAATTTTGAGGTAAAAAGTTCTTATTCCATTAGATTACAAAGCAACGATGGCAACGGAGGAATGTTTGAAAAGGTATTTACTATCAATGTTAGCAATATAAACGATGTGCCTTCGAATATCAATCTTACGAGTTCATCTGTCAATGAAAATGTTGCTCTAGGCTCTGTTGTAGGTTCTTTAAGTTCTGTAGATGATGATGCATTAAATGTGCATACCTACACTTTGGTAGCAGGGCTTGGAAGTACTGATAATACTTCTTTTTCTATTTCTGGAAATCAGCTACGCACAGCTGTATCACTAAATTTTGAGGTAAAAAGTTCTTATTCCATTAGATTACAAAGCAATGATGGAAATGGAGGAATATATCAAAAGGTATTTACTATCAATGTAAACGATGTCAATGAGAGTCCGATTTACTACGATGGTTCTGTTTCTATTGCTGAGAACCTGGTTAACACTTCCAATGTGTTTGCAACTTTAGCTAGCGACGAGGATGCTGCGCAAGCACTTTCTTTTTCAATAGTGTCGGGAAATACAAATGGTGCTTTTGCAATTAATGCTAGCAACGGAATGATTAGCGTAGCCAATTCATCTGCCTTGAATTTCGAAGTAAATCCAGTGTTTAATTTAGTAATAAGGGCAACCGATAATGGGCTTGGGACTTTGTATGATGATGCACTGATAGTAATCTCACTTTTAGATTTAAATGATAGTCCGGTTATTACAGTTCCTGGGGCAAAAATTGTAAACGAATTTACCAACCTTAACATTACCTCGATTTCGGTTGCCGATGAAGATGTTGGTGCAGATTCTTTGTTGGTTTCCTTATCTGTAAGCCATGGTAAACTTTCACTCTCTTCTTCAGCAGGATTAAGGTTTGTTTTGGGAAATGGATCAAGCAATTCTGCGATGCAATTTTATGGAAAACTATCGGCTATCAATGTTGCTTTTACTTCTATAATCTATATTAGTGATGATGATTACGTTGGCAGTGAATTACTTTCGATGGATGTAGATGATTTGGGACATAATGGAAGTGGAGGCGCTCAATCAAGTAGTAAAACTATAGCGATTACTGTAAATCCTATCGCTGTTTCGTTCAATGTTCAAACTGTTGGCGCTACTATATGTCAAACTCGACATCATTTGTTTTATGTTCAAACATCGGGTACCAACCCCATGACTTATCAATGGAAACACAATGGTGCGCCTGTTGTTGGGGCGACCAACGATTCTTTGCAAATTGCTAATGCAGATGCTGTAGATGCGGGTACTTATCAATGTGAAGTAACGAATCCTGCCGGAGTGTTCAATTCTACTTTGGTGAATTTAACGGTGAATGCTACGCCTGAAATTTCATTTTCAAGCAATGAGGTTTGTGTTGGTGGAAGCACCACATTGACGAATAACACCACAATTGATTATGGCAATATAGATACTTATGCTTGGGATTTTGATGACAATAATGCTGTTTCTTCATTGAGCAGTTTATCAAGAGTTTTTAGTGTTGATGGAACATTTAATGTGTCGCTCATTGTTACAAGTGACCAAGCTTGTGCCGATACTTTAGTTCAATCAGTAGTGGTAAATCCTTATCCTCAAACCAATTTTTCTATTGGAGATATTTGTTTTGTTGATACTTTGAAACCAATCAATACAAGCACCATTAATTTAGGAACGGTAAGCTATGTATGGAATTTTGGCGATGGTTCTACATCAATACAAAAGAATCCTAGGCATAAGTATGTATCTACCGACTCTTATATTTTAACTTTAACATCTACTTCTAACAAAGGATGCAGTACTTCTAAAAACCAAACTATCACTGTTAATCCTTCGCCAATAGCCAATTTTGTAGTGCCCGATATTTGTGATTCCACCGAAGCTAAATTTCAAGGAGTGAGCAGTATTAGTTCGGGTACGATGACGCACTTTTGGGATTTTGGAGATGGAGATACCAATTACAATGAAATTAATCCTATTCATTTGTATGACGGATATGGTACTTACCAAGTGCAATTGAAGGTGGTGAGTGATAAATCATGTGAAGATAGTGTGGTAAAGGATATTAAAGTATTTCATAATCCTAATTTAGATATTACTGCTGTTAATCCTCTTTGTTTTTCTGGACTTACAGGGTCTATAAGCGCACAGTCATCTATGGGCATGGCACCCTATTTTTATTCTTTAAATGGAGGAAGTTTTACTTTGGTGCCGGTATTTAAAATGTTGGGAGCAGGCACTTATTCTTTATTAGTAATGGACAATAGAAATTGCGTTACCAAGAGTACGATAGAATTAACCCAGCCCGATAAATTAAATTACACTGTTGCAAATATTACAGATGTTAAATGTGCTGGTGCATCAACGGGTTCTTATGTGGTTTTACCACAAGGAGGAACTCAACCTTATTCTTTTTTGGTGAACAAGGTGGATTCAGATACCAACATTTTTAAATTCGAACTTGCCGATACAGGGTATTTTGCAAATTTAAATGCCAAATCGTATCCTAATATTTTGACAGATAACAATGGTTGTAGAATTCGTTTTTCGGTAAATATTGCGCAGCCTTCGCCTGTTTCTCTTACGGTGCAGCACGATAATATTTCTTGTAAAGGTTTTAATGATGGTGAAATTACAGTTACTGCTAAAGGAGGAGTAGGTGATTATGTTCATTCTATCAATGGTGGTTTAAATTATCAAACGAGCAATGTGTTTAGTGCATTGTTGGCTAACGATTATTTGGTTTCGGTAAAAGATAAAAACGGTTGTGGTGCTTCTTTAAATGTGAATTTAATAGAACCTCATTTGCCTTTGAGTGCTGCGGCCAATGTATTGCAACACGTAAAATGTTTTGGAGACAGCACAGCAACGGTACTATTAAGTAGCGATGGAGGAACGGGTGTTGTTCAGTATTCTTTAAACAATCAAAATACATTTTCTACATCTACTCTTTTAGACAAGCTTCCTTTTGGAAATTATAAAGTCTTTGTTCGCGATGAAAACAGTTGCTTAGATTCTGTTGTTTTTGCCATTGCTCAGCCTACTCATCTTTTAAGTATTCAAAATGTTGTTGGTGTAAATGCATCGTGTTATGGAAGTAATGATGCTTCTGTTTCTATTGTGGCTTCGGGTGGTACAGGTGTGTTAAAGTATTCTACTACTAATAATTTTCAAAGTAACAATACTTTTCAAAATTTGGCGGCGGGCAGTTATCTAAGCAAAGTAAAAGATGCAAATGGATGTATAGATACCCAGTGGGTTGTATTGCAACAACCATCACCGTTGTATTTTGATAGTGTATCGGTTAATTCCATTTCTTGTAAGAATGATGCTGCAGGTATTTCAAAAATTAAGGTGTTGGGAGGTACTTATCCTTATACTTACGCCATTGGCACTGCTTACCAAATTCAGGGATTGTTCAATTCGCTTTCAGGAGGAGAGCACCATGCTGTAGTTTCCGATGATAAAGGATGTACCATTGATACTTTAATTGATATACCTTACTTGTACGATGTTGCCAAAGCATCTTTTTCTCCTTTTGTTGCTGGTAGGGTAATTACCTTTAATAACTCATCAACAAATGCGCTTACACAAGAATGGAATTTTGGCGATGGAACAACATCTTCAGCAGCTCTTCCTATTCATCAATATGCGAGTAAAGGCATTTATACCGTATCTTTAAAAGTGAGCAATCAGTGCAATAGCGATTCTATTGCAACGGTAATAAATATTGGTTCGGTAGGAGTTGAGGAGGAAGAAAATGCTGCATTGTCTTTGTATCCTAATCCTTGTGATGATTATTTTGTTCTCGATTTTTCATCTCAACATTTGGCAGTAGAAAATAGTGTGGTAAGTCTTTATGATGTGTTGGGTAATTTGATAATGCGCAAACAGTTTTCTTTTCAAGAAGATTCGTCGGTTCTTAATTTATCTACCAAAGATTTATCGGCTGGAAAATATTTTATTCAAATATCAAATAATCAATTTACTATTGTTAAATCTGTTGAGGTGATACATTAATGTTACAAACTAAAAAAATAGTATTTCTTTTTCTGGTGATTTTATCGCTGCAAATGAAGGCGCAGTTAAGTGTTAATTTTAATTATCACATCGCCTGTGAAAATTCTCCATTGCAACTCTACTATATCGTTGATCTTAATAACGACAGTATAGTGTCTTACGATTGGGATTTCAACAATGATTTACAATACAATGATGCTTCGGGTGCTCTGGCAGCTCATGTTTTTTCGGGTAGCGGAAATTTTTCGGTGGGCTTGCGTATTGTTTCTGTGAATTCAGATACGGCTTATTTCCGTAAAGATATTTTTGTTAACCCATTGCCCATTGCCAATTTTTCGGTGCAAGAGGTGTGTATGAATCAAACTATTCAAACCGTCGACCAATCTCTTGCTAATGGTGCAAATATTAAATATTACAAATGGACTTTCGATGCTTCTTCATCAGTTTTAGATTCTGCAGGATTTGCACCCAATTATTTTTTTAGTACCGAAGGCTTACATAACATTCGTTTAGAACTTTTCACCACCGCTGGTTGCACGGCATCGGTGCATAAAGATGTACAGGTGAATCCTATTCCTAAAGCCGATTTTACAGTAAACAATAGTTGTATTGGCGATACTTCTTTTTTTAGTTCTCAACCTAGCATCAACTCGGGAACGGTGAGTCAGTTTTTATGGGATTTTACTAGTGACGGACAGTTTTCAGACGCGTCGGGTATAGATGCTAAATATGCTTTTTTTTCCACAGGTAACTGGCCTGTTTCACTTAGAGTAATAAGTGCCAAAGGATGTGCGCACGATACTTTAAAATCAATTGCAGTTTATCCTCGACCGCACGCTTTGTTTACCCATCTTGATGTTTGTGAAAATTCTTTCGTTGACATTACTAATATCTCTTTCACCGATTTTGGTACCTTAAGTTATTCATGGACTTTCGGCGATGGCGATACTTCCTCTGCTTTTGAACCCACTCATGCTTATGCAAATGCCGGAAGTTATGCGCTGAAACTTAAAGTGAATTCTGTTTTTTCTTGTGCAGATTCTATAGTTAAAAACATTGTGGTTTATCCACTTCCTTCAGTACACTTTAGTGCTGTTGATGTTTGTTTAAACAAAGCAATGAATTTTACCGATGCCAGTTCTTCTGTGTCGGCAATAAAACAGTATTCTTGGAATTTCGGTGATGGCCTTGGTACCATTTCACAAAACCCTTCGCACGTTTTTCAAGCAGCTGGTTCTTACGATGTTTCTTTAGAAGTGGAAACTACCAATGGTTGTAAGGCAAGTGCGCATAAAACAGTAAAGATTTTTGCATTACCTCTTGCTTCTATTTACACAGGAGTTACCAACTTGTGTGAAGGCGATAGCACTTTTTTACAAGGAATAAATTTAGCCGGAAAAACTTATGTGTGGAGCACTGGCTCTGTAGAGCAAGGGATTTATGTGAAACAAGCCGATCAATATGAATTGATTGTTTTTGATAACAACAATTGTTGGTCGAAAGATTCGGTAACTATCGTAGTAAATGAGGTGCCTCATTTTAATTATTCAAGTGATACCACCGTCACTCTCGGTACCCCGCTCAGTCTTTATGCCGATGGTTATTACGATTTCATTTGGAAAGATGAACAAAACAACATAGTGAATCAAAAAGCTGAGTTTGATGTAACTCCTTTCGAAACGCAGAAATATACTGTAACTGCTACCAATGATAAAGATTGCAGCACCACGCGTTACATCAACGTGAACGTAATTAAAGATTACAATTTAGTGGCCAACGATATTATTACTCCCAATGGCGATGGTAAAAATGATGTGTGGAAAATCAATTATATCACTGTTTATCCCGATTGTGATGTGATAGTGTTTAATCGCTGGGGACAAGAAGTTTATCGTTCTGCAGGTGGTTATCAAAACAATTGGGGAGGAGTAGCTACTAATGGAACTGAATTACCCGATGGTGCTTATTATTACGTAATTACTTGTTCGGGGATGAAGAAAGATATTACCGGACCGTTAACGATTTTGAGAGCGAGAGAATGAGAGTAGAGATGAAAACATATTTGCTGTTATTTTGCTTAGGAATTTTCTTTGGTATAGATTCTCGTGCGCAACAATTGCCCGCTACCGATTTGTATTTCTACAATGTTTTTTTAGTGAATCCTGCCGCTGCTGGCGAGGCGGGTGTTTCTCGTTTGGCTCTATTAAATCGTAGGCAATGGGTGGGTATAGAAGGAGCTCCACTTACTTCATGCGCTGCCTTAGATATGCCGATTCAAAAAAAGTTTGGCATCGGCGTAAATTTAATGCACGATCAAGCCAATTATTTGCGCAATATCAAAGGTTCTTTGGCTTTGCGTTATCAATTAAAATTGGGGTCTAATCAGTCGTTAGCTTTGGGTATACAAAGTAGTGTTTACGATACCTATCTTAATTTTGTAAATGTAAAAGCCGAAGATTATACCGATGATATTTTAATGATAGGCAACAGCAATAGAGCTCTTTCTTTAGGCGCCGATTTTGGTATTCATTACAAGTATAAAAGTTTAGAAGTGGGTGCCTTTCATTCTCAGCTTTTTAACAATTCATCGCAAGCGTATTTCAAAAATTCACTCAATTCTTATCGTTTGCAAGCGCACTATGGTGGCTATGTTATGCAGCGTTTTCATTTAAATAAAAATGTTGATGTTCAACCACGTATTGGCTTACGTTATTTACCAGGAATTTATGTGCAAGGTGACGTTGGTTGTATGTTGGATTGGAGAAATAAAATTGCTTTTGCCCTCACTTATAGAACACAGGAAACCGTTGCTGCATCGGTTAATTATAAAATTAATGATTTTTTCTCTTTCGCCTATTCATACGGTTATGGCGTGCAAGGTATTTCTAATTATTCGGGGGGCACGCATGAAGTGATGTTGCAAATGTTGATTCGTGGTAGAGATAAAAACAAAGAGGAATCGATGGCTAGAAAAGTTGATAGTTTGGCTTATTCTATTCAAGATTTACAAGACAAGAATAAGACGCTTGATTCTGCGAATCAGTCTTTAGAAAAAAGAGTGTTGAAATTGGGAGAGATGCAAATTACTTATCTCGATTCCATTAGAATATTGCGAATGATTGAATTTATTCACTCGCAGAAAGATTCATTCGAAGTTAAACCACATATGCAACGCGGCGAGCGTTACGTGATAGAAAATATTTTTTTCGAATTCAATTCTGCAAAAATTAAAAAAGAATCTGAAGCTACTTTAGTTCGGGTTGTGAAATATTTAAATATTTATCCTTCTGTTCATATGGAAGTAGATGGCCATACCGATGGAATAGGCAGCGTGTCGTCTAATCAAAAATTATCTTTAGCAAGGGCAAAAGCAGTGGTAAAGTATTTAAGCGCTCATGGCATTAGTGCTTCTCGATTAAGCTACAAAGGCTTTGGCGAAACATATCCTGTTGCTACAAATACCACAGAGCAAGGCAGAGCTAAAAACAGAAGAATAGAGTTTATTATTCTTAAATAACTTAGAATCATTATTTATGCGTCGCATATAATTGAAATTGATCTTCAATTGGTTTTGTTGATGCGCGAATTTATCAATAGTTGATTTTGCGATTCACTTTATTTATATTTCAAAAATGAAAATCATCTTTTGTGCTAGTATGGTAGAATTGAATGATCGTGGACAGAGAATAAAATTAGGATATTTAAATTTGGGTGCGCCCCTAGTTATTAAAAATTAAAAAATGAAAAAAAATAAAATATTACGTTTCTTTTTAGTCGCCGTCATATTATTTACTTTGAGCTGTAGTAAGGAGGAAACTGTTAGGGTTTCAGGCAGAGTAATAGATTCCATTTCTAATAATCCAATTGAGGGAGCAGAGGTTGAATTGTATTGCCAAGAAGGTGGTGGTTTTAATTGGAATGGCGCCGATAGAACTGGCGAAAAAGTGGTTTATACTGATGAAAACGGATACTTTGCGATGGTGCTTGTTGCCAATTGTGAATCAGCTACAGTTGTAGTGACAAAACAAGGTTATAAATCTAAGGGCCTTGACAGCTACACAGGTGATATAGACATAGAGAAAGAAAATATTTTGGAAGTGAAAATGGAACCTTGTGACTCTTATATTGATTGTTTTTAAGTTGTTTTATTTCAAGAAATTTTACATTCTTAGATTCAAGCAAAATTAGGTCTTCTAGAGATGGAAGACTTTTTTATTAATGAATATAATTTGTTGCTAATTATGAGAAAGTAACATTTTAATTTTCATTGAAAATCCTAGTAAAGAATTAGGGACAGCTTGTGACGTTAATTGTAAACTGTTTGTAGAGTTTATAAAAATAATTAGGGACAGCGCCTCAATTTTAATATTTTTCTATCTTTAGAAAAAATATACTATGCCAAGAATAGCGAGAGTAGTTTGTTCAGATACGCCTTATCACGTTACGCAGCGAGGTAATTACCGACAGGATATCTTTGAGGAAGAAGCCGACAGAGAAAAGTACATGGAGTTCTTCATGTTTTACAAGGAGAAATATAAACTGAAGTTGTATGCCTGGTGTTTAATGAGTAATCATGTTCATTTTGTTGTAGAACCAAGCACAGAAGATGGATTAGCAAAAGTATTTAACAATACAAACATGAGATACAGTCAGTATTTCAATAGAAAGCGGGGCTTAGCTGGTCATTTGTTTCAGGGTAGATTTTTTTCGTGTGTGTTAGATAGCGATCATTTGTATGAGGCCATACGCTATGTTGAATTAAATCCGCTGCGTGCTGGCGTTTCTGGCAGGCCCGATACCTACAGATGGAGCAGCGCTAGAAAGCACTTAACTGGCAAGGGAGATATATTGTTAAATGATGTGTCTAAATATTTAGAGATAGATGATTGGCGTGCTTATCTAAAGGAAAAGATGGATCAAGAAATAGTGAAGCGAATACGAGCGAATACCAAAACTGGAAGGCCTGCAGGTGATGATAAATTTGTCAAGAAAATTGAAAAGAAAACAGGGATGAATTTCAACTTTAAAAAGGTGGGAAGACCTAAGAAAAAATAAATCGGGGCGCTGTCCCTAATTAAAAAAATGAAGTGAAATAAAAAAGCAGCAGTACTAATACTGCTGCTTTTCTTTTGATGGTGAGTAATTACTTTACTAGAGTAATTCTTTTGCTAGAGTTTTGTGTTTCGCTAACAAAGCTTGTGATGTACATTCCCGAACTAAATGCCGAGAAATCGAAATCTACTTTATTTGCATTGCTAATGTATTGTTGGTGCATCAGTTGTCCTTGCAAATTGTAAATGCTAAACAACATAGTCTCATTCATGTTTCTGTCGAATTTAAATGTTACAATATCGTTGGTTGGATTAGGAAAAGCTTCTATGCTCATTGTTTCAACAGAACTTTCTTTTACACTTAGGTAGCCCTTTGGATCTTTAATCACTTTGATAATCATTCCAGTTGAATCAGATTCTCCGCATGAGTTTGAAGCAATTAAACTAACTGTGTATGTTCCTTCTGCCTTGTAAATGTGTTTGTCGATAGCATAGCTTCCTCCGCTGAATGTTTTTGTTGAACCATCTCCGTAATCAATGAAATAGTTTGATGTCAATCCTACATAAAAAGAGGTTGGTTTATTCAAGTAGGCGATAGCGTATGGAGATTCAGAGTAGAAATCTATCGAAATAATTGCTGATGCTTTTGTGCTAGGTACAACTTCTACAGTGCCAACTTCAAGCGTGTCTTTACAGCCACAGCCATTTTCAGTCATTGCAATAATTGTGTATGAGCCTAAAGCATTGTAGCTAAAGTTGGTTAAGCCAATTTCTAAATCACCCATGCCCATATAGTTTATTAGAGTGTCTGCTTTTTCATTTGCCTTATTTCCATCGCCCAACCCAAAGGTTGCGTTGGTGTAAGGAAAACTTAATAATGTAAAATTGTCGCCCATACAAGCTTCGTTGGTTAGTAAATCAAAGGCGTATGAGTTAAGGTTTGTTTTGTAACTGTTAGATACATATATGCTGTCTGTTACCGTTAGCTCGTTACCGCAACTATTAGATATTTTTACAGAAAAATAATGCATTCCTGGTGTAGTGTATTTATGAAAAATAATGCTTCCTTGTAACTTGTTTCCGTCTTTCATATCCCATTGAAACTCATCTGCGCGCTCAGCTTGAATGATAGTATAGAATTCGTCTCCCGGACAAATTGTGTCTGTCATTTTTTGAATTCCGCTGAATAGCGGACTCGCTTTAGAATTAACAACAATCGTGTCGGTAACAATTTGTTTGTTAGAGCAAAAGTCGGTCGCTACAAGTGTTACAGGATACTTTCCTTCTGCATTGTAATTGTGAATGATTGCATACTGTAAACCTACTAACGAATCTCCATCGCCAAAGTACTATCGCACATCTTGCAAATCTCCATTGTTGTAGTAAGATAAGTGTGCTGTTTTACAAGTGGAATCAGATATGCTAATGTTAACATCGTCTATAAACTCCGATGTGATTCTAACCACTGTTTTGCCATATATAGTTGTATCGTTGTCGCAATGGTCGGTTAGTATTAATGTATATGGATGATCTCCCATCGTAGCAAATTTTTCCATCACATAGCTTTTGTCCGATTTGTGTCCGTTATCGAAACTCCACATAATCGACTTGAAATCACCATTTATGTTGAAAAAAGTCCTTTCATTCGGACAAACAGAATCGGCATTGCTTGGGTTTGCGTTTAAAGAGAAACGCGGAATGTTTGCATTTACCACTATAGAATCTGTAAGTAAGGTGTCGTTTCCGCAGGTGCTACTTACCAAGCAAG
>JBMTCG010000027.1:0-32498 GCA_049430665.1 Flavobacteriales bacterium
TTCATCGAATTTTATCCAATTTTATCGAAATTCCTGCGTATTTTGGTAGAACCCAAAACAACTTAAACTGACCAACCAGTTTGATATATTGCGCGCTAAACTCGACGAGTTTATTAAGAAGTTCTATAAAAATGAACTTCTAAAGGGTGCTTTATATTCTGCTATTATCCTTTCTTCATTCTTCATTTTATCTGTTATTCTAGAGTACTTTGGAAGATTTGACACAGCAGTTCGTACGGCCATTTTTTACACTTTGGTTTTTGTGTTTTTGGCGGCTGTAGGCAGGTATTTTGTTTTGCCTCTTTTGCGTTTATACAAGATTGGAAAGACACTTTCTTACGAAGATTCAGCAAAAATTTTAGGCGCACATTTTTCTCAAATTGATGATAAGCTGTTGAATGTTTTACAGCTTCAAAATATTTCTCAGTCCGATAATGAACTGCTTTTGGCTTCTATTAATCAAAAGGTAAATGAGCTTAAGCCACTTCCTTTTGTTAATGCAGTGAATTTGAGCGAGAATGTAAAATACGTTAAGTATGTAATTATCATTTTTATTTCGTTTTCCTTTAGCTGGTTTGCTTTTCCAGAGGTGGTGAAAGAAAGCGCACAAAGAATTTTGCATCCTAAAACAGAGTTTGCCTTACCCCCTCCCTATCAATTTTTAATTGAAAACAAAGAGCTGAAAGTAGCCCAAAATGAAGATTTTCTTTTAGAAGTAAAAGTGAAAGGAGATTTGGTGCCAGAAGAAGTTTTTGTGGAGATTGGCGACGGAAGATTTAAGCTTCAGAAAAAAGATAAGCTGCATTATTCATATTTGTTTAAGAATGTAAATCAGAATGTTGATTTTGTGCTTTCCACCGAAGAAATTTCTTCTTCGAAGTTCTCTTTAGAGGCCTTGCCAAAGGCTACCATTGCTGGCTTGTCTATTAAATTGTCTTATCCTTCTTATTTGCACAAAGCTGCCGAAACAGTTAAAAATACTGGTGATTTGTTTATTCCTGAAGGCACAAAAGTAGAATGGACAATTGATGCTAAGAACACCGAACAATTGTTGCTTAAAGTTCAAGATTCGCTTTATAAAACTTCCTTGTTGGGTAGCGTTTTCTCATTACGTAAAACCATTTTCAACAGCACTCATTATTCTTTGTTGGCATCTAACTCAAAATTAGCACAGCCCAATGTGGCTAACTATTTTATCAATGTTCAGAAAGATGCTTATCCTGAAATCGGCGTGGAGAATATTAAGGATTCAACACAGCTTACTTTGTTTCTCGCCAGAGGTGAAATTGCTGATGATTATGGCGTTTCAAAGCTGACGTTTAACTATAGAAAAACAGGTGATAAATCACCAAAGGAAGTCGACTTTAAAGCCAAAAATGTGGCTTTCGATCCTTCTGCTTTGCAACAGAATTTCAATTATTTTCTTGATGTAAAAGAAGTTGATTTGAAGAATGGCGAATCGTTAGAATACTTTTTTGAAGTGTGGGATAACGACGGGGTGAATGGACACAAATCGGTAAAAACAAAAATTGAAAGTTTTAGATTGCCAGGTGAACATGAGATTCAGGAAAATATGGAGAAGGCTCAAAATAGCGTTGCCAATCAACTAAAAGATGCTGCCGCTGAAGCAGATAAGTTGCAAAAGGAATATGAGCAGATGCGCAAAGAGTTGTTGACAAAGAAAAATTTAGATTGGGCCGATAAAAAGAAGGTGAAAGATTTCTTAAAGAAACAAAACGATTTTGCCAATAAAGTAGAGGATTTGAAGAAGCAAAACGAATCTTTGAACGAACAAAAGGAAGATGTTTTACAGCCTACTGAGGAGTTGTTAAAGAAACAAGATCAGTTGCAAGATTTGATGGAAAAATTGTTGCCTCAGGAGATGAAGGACCAATACAAAGAATTGGAGAAATTACTAGACGAAATGTCGAAAGAAAAGACAGAGGATTTGCTTGAAAAAATCAATTTAAACAACAAAGAATTGGAGAAGGATTTAGATCGTTCTTTAGAGTTATTCAAACAAATGGAGTTCGAAGAAAAGTTAGAAAACACTGTAAAAAATCTAGAAAAATTGGCCAAAGAAGAGAAAGACCTTTCAGAAAAAACAAAGAATGCAAACAAAAAAGACCAAGAGGAATTAAAACAAAAACAAGACGAGTTGAACAAAAAATTTGATGAGCTTAAAAAAGACATGCAAGATTTGAAGGAGAAGAACTCTAAAATGGAATTTCCTCGTGAATTTAAAGACCCTGAGCAACAAAAGGACGATGCGCAAAAGGAAATGAATAAAGCATCTGAAAACTTAGAGCAAAAGCAGAATAAATCGGCTGCAGAAAATCAGAAAAACGCAGCTGAAAAAATGGAAGAGATTGCCAAGCAAATGGCCGAAATGAAGAAGAAAGAGGAAGAGAAAAAACAATCGGAGGACATGAATGCATTGCGTCAGATTTTAGAGAATCTATTGTATCTCTCTTTTGAGCAAGAGAAGTTAATGAATCAATTTAAGCAAACCACGATAAAAGACCCTAATTATGTTCAGTTGGTGAAGCGACAAAATGAACTTAAATCAGATGCTAAAATTATTGAAGACTCTCTTTTTGCATTAAGCAAAAGACAAGTGCAATTGAGTTCTGTGGTGAACAAAGAAATTGGAGCGATCAACCAAAATTTGAAAGAATCTATTCAGTTTTTAGGTGAACGTCAAACCCATTTAGCCAATGAAAAACAGCGTTATGTAATGACTTCTGTAAACAATTTGGCATTGATGCTAGATGAGAGTTTACAGCAAATGCAGAATCAGGCCGCACAGAAAAAGTTTGGGAATCAAAAATGCAATAAACCGGGCAGCGGTCCGCCAGATATTTCCGATTTGAAAAAATTGCAAGAGCAATTGAACAAGCAATTAAAAGAGATGAAAGACGGACAAGACGAAGGTGGTAAATCGGGAAATAAAGGAAGTAACGGCGAATCGGGCGACAAGAAGAAGTTGGCAAAAATGGCTGCGCAGCAGTCGGCTATTCGACAATACATGCAGGAGATGAGTAAACAACTTGAAAAGGAAGGAAAAGGCATGAGCGGAAGTGGTATGGATAAGCTAAATGAATTAATGAAAAAAACCGAGCACGATATCGTTAACAACAAGGTCACCACAGAAACCATTCTGCGCCAAAAGGAGATTTTAACCCGATTGTTGGAAGCAGAAAAAGCTATTAAAGAGAGAGAATTTGATAAAGAGCGCAAGGCAAATGAAGGCAAAGATTCTAACAAACGTAACCAAAACAAAATAAAAGAGTACAAATGGCACAAAAAGGAAGAGGATGAATTACTAAAGGCAGTTCCTCCGGCACTAAATTTATTTTATAAAAAGAAAGCAAACGAGTACTTTAATGCCCCAAACGACAAATAAAACGATGGAACAACAACTCTCATTTTCCTCTAAATCGGAAAACTTAAACTTAGTAGAGAAGCTAATTGATGATGTGTGTGCGAAGAATAATGTGAACGAAGACTACTACGGAAATATATTGATTGCCATTACAGAAGCAGTAAATAACGCTATTCATCACGGTAATAAATCTAATCCAGATAAAAAGGTAAATCTGCAATACAGTTCAGAAGGGGAGAGATTATTTTTTACCATTCAGGATGAAGGTCCGGGTTTCGATTACGACAACCTCCCCGACCCTACCGATCCGCAAAACATTGAAAAGCCTCATGGTAGAGGAGTTTTCTTAATGAAAAATCTTTCTGATAAAATAGATTTTATTGATGGTGGTAGCACGGTGAAAATTGAATTCAACGTGGGCAAGAAACCTGAATAATGCAAAACATTACTTTTAATTTTGAAGACCTTTCCCCCTTTTTAAAAAATAGGGGGAATCTATGTTTATGGCTTAATGCTACTGCGAAAAATGAGAAACAAAAAATAGGCGCAGTTAACTATATTTTCTGTTCAGATAAGCATTTGTTGTCTATCAATAAACAGTATCTAAATCACAACTATTTTACAGATGTGATTACCTTCCAATATGATGATAATGAGGGAGTTTCGGGTGATATTTTTATCAGTTACGATAGAATAAAAGAGAACGCAAAAGAATTCAATCAAAGTACCAATAATGAACTGCATCGTGTAATGGTGCATGGCTTACTTCATCTTTTAGGATACAAGGACAAAAATACTGAACAACAGAAGGTTATGAAGAGCAAAGAAGATTTTTATTTATCTTTGAGGGCTTTTTAAAAAATTATGGAAAATTCTTACGATGTAATTGTGGTGGGCGGTGGTCACGCCGGTTGTGAAGCTGCGCATGCTGCTGCAACAATGGGTTCAAAGGTGTTGTTGATTACCATGAACATGAATACCATTGCTCAAATGAGTTGTAATCCGGCC
Source organism: Flavobacteriales bacterium (assembly GCA_049430665.1). Taxonomy (GTDB): domain Bacteria; phylum Bacteroidota; class Bacteroidia; order Flavobacteriales_C; genus JAHEZL01. The sequence continues at coordinate 4,394 of JBMTCG010000027.1, forward strand.
ATGGGTGGAATAGCTAAAGGCCAGATTGTGAGAGAGATAGATGCGCTTGGAGGGATGTCGGGCATCGTTACCGACGAAACCATGATTCAATTTAAAATGCTAAGTCGCTCTAAAGGTCCTGCTATGTGGAGCCCTAGAGCGCAAAGCGATAGAATGCGTTTTGCCGAAAGCTGGAGATTGAAATTAGAGCAAAACGAAAATGTTTCTTTTTGGCAAGATATGGCCAATCGTGTAGACGTGAAAGATGGTAAAGTGGTGGGAGTTGAAACGCAATTAGGCATGTATTTCAAATGTAAATCTTTGGTGCTTACCAACGGTACATTCTTGAATGGCATTATTCATATTGGTGAAAAGAATTTTGGTGGCGGAAGAACCGCTGAGAAATCGGCAACAGGTTTAACCGAAAGTTTAAGAGGTTTTGGTTTCGAAAGTGGCAGAATGAAGACGGGAACTCCCCCCCGTGTGGACGGTAGATCATTAGATTATTCATTGATGGAGGTTCAATCTGGTGATGAAAATCCATCTAAATTTTCTTTTAAGGATACACCAAGATTAACTACGCAAAGAGATTGTTACCTCACTTACACGAATGAGGAGGTTCATGATATTTTAAGGACGGGCTTTAGTAAGTCGCCTATGTTTCAAGGAAGAATTCAAGGTTTGGGACCTAGATATTGTCCGTCTATCGAAGATAAAATTACTCGTTTTGCAGAGCGTGAAAGACATCAAATATTTGTTGAGCCAGAAGGTTGGAATACTGTTGAGGTTTATGTGAATGGTTTTAGTACTTCTCTTCCCGAGGATGTTCAGCAAGAAGCCCTACGCAAAATAAAAGGTTTTGAGCGCGCTAAAATGTTTCGTCCAGGTTACGCCATAGAATACGACTTTTTTAATCCTCAGCAGCTTAAAAATACGCTTGAAACGAAGATTGTGGAGAACCTTTATTTTGCCGGACAAATTAACGGAACCACCGGATATGAAGAGGCGGCTTGTCAGGGTTTAATGGCTGGAATCAATGCCCACCAAAAAAACAACAACCTCCCTCCTTTTGTGTTGCAAAGAAACGAAGCATACATTGGTGTGTTGATTGATGATTTGATTACTAAAGGAACTAATGAGCCTTATCGAATGTTTACCTCAAGAGCCGAGTATAGAATCTTATTGCGTCAGGATAATGCTGATGTAAGGTTAACTGCTTTGGGACATGCCTTAGGTTTGGCAGATGATGACAGACTAAAAACTGTTCAAGAAAAGGGAAAGCAAGTGGCATCACTTATTGCTCAATTCAAAGATATTAGCATTCAGCCAGAGCAGATAAATGGAATTATTGAAGGCAAAGGAGGCTCCCCTATTCGTCAGAAACAAAAGATGTATTCTTTGTTGCAAAGACCCGAATTAGAGGTGAATGATTTCCTTTTCTTAGATGTTTTTAAACCATATACAAGTTCTCATCACAATGTTGAATTGTGGGAACAAGCCGAAATACAAACTAAGTATCAAGGTTATATCGACAAAGAAGAAGACTTTGCTAGGAAGTTCAAAAAGCTAGACAACATAAAATTGAAAGCCGATTTTGATTACTCAGTATTGAAATCTATTTCTGCTGAGGCTAAGGAAAAATTATCGAAAATTAAGCCAGAGACGCTTGGACAAGCATCGAGAATTAATGGGGTTACGCCTTCTGATATTTCTAATATTATGCTTTATCTCGACTAATTTTTTCATTGTTCCACGTGAAACACTTAACTAAATGACCATCGAAAACAAACAGGTGAAAGTTCAGAATGCTATTTTTAATGAGATAAAAAATAGAGCTGGGAGTAAAAAAAGTTCAAGAGCTTTGGTAGAAGAGTTGGCTCAATTATTAAATGTTTCTACCGATAGTGCTTATCGAAGATTACGATGTGAGAAGTTTCTTACGTTGGATGAATTGGAGAAGATTTCGATGCATTTTAAGGTTTCTTTCGATAAACATTTGGCCTTATCAGAATCGGATAGTGTTATTTTTAAAGTGGCTTTGAATCAACAAAATACTTCTTTCGATGATTTTTTGATGGGCATATATACTGATTTAGAAAAGATAATTGAGCATCACAATCATAAACTAATATACTCGGCCAAAGAGGTTCCAATCTTTCACTTTTTACAAATTCCTGAACTGGCTGCATTCAAAATGTTCTATTGGATGAAGACTTTGTTTCAAATGCCAGAGTACAATAATTTATCGTTTAGTTTTGATTTTATTAGTGAAAAGTATTTGGCTTTAGGGAAAAAAATTAGCGAATTGTATGCTAAGGCTAACTCTTATGAAATATGGAATTTCGAATCGGTGCATAGTTTTATCGCTCAAACAGAATTCTATTTTCAGTCGGGAATGATGTACAAACAAACTGCGCTAACTTTGTTAGATAAGTTTGCTGAGTTAATGACCTTAATTAGAAAGCAAGCTGATATCGAATTCAAATGTACTTTGAAGGGTGCTGTGCCTAAGGGGCATCCAAAAAATTATCATTTGTATTTCAACGAAATCATTTTAAGCGATAATACTATTTACGCTCAGGTGGGTGAAAGTTCAATGTGTTATATTCCACATGCATTGTTGTATTACATGACTACCACCGATAAAGCCTATTGTGATCATTTGCACAATGTGTTAGAAGGGGTAATGAGAAACTCAACTATGATTAGCGGTACAGCAGAAAAGCATCGCTCTATCTTTTTTAATTATGTTTTTCAGAAAATAGAAGAGGCAAAAAACCGATTGGCCATTGCCTTATAAGCGTGCTCCAAAAACCAAAACGTCGTCTACCTGATCTAGAATACCTTTCCATTCTATTAAGCGGTGATCAACAATTTCTTTTTGTTCGCTCATTGGTTTCTGTGAAATATTAAGCAACATTTCTTTAAGTGTTTTCGACTTGAATTTCTTTTTGTCTTCTCCACCAAATTGATCTGCATAACCATCAGACGACATGTAGATACAGTCGCCATCTTCGTAATCTATTTCTACTAATTCGAAATCTTTTTCCTTCACTTCGAAGCTTCCTCCAAGAGATGTTTTTGTGGCTTTGTATTCCGTTATTTCGCCGTTGTGAACATACCAAAGCGGACGGAATGCGCCGGCATAATAAAGCTTTTTCTTTTTGAAATCTATGGTCACCAAAGCCATGTCCATACCATCATTTGATTCTGTATCGCTGTTTTCAAATGCCTTAATTATACCTCTATCTATTTTTTTAAGAGCTTCTGCAGGGTTCAATATCTTGTCTTTTGCGATGACCATATCTAGAAGAGTCATTCCAATTAAAGACATAAATGCACCTGGAACCCCATGACCAGTGCAATCACTAATTGATATCACCATTTTGTCGTCTATGAATTTAAACCAATAAAAGTCACCACTTACAATATCTCTTGGTGCATGGTAAATGAATGAGTCTTTTAAATGATGTAATTCACTAAGAGGAGGGAAGTAAGATTGTTGAATGGTTAATGCGTAACGAATACTTGAATTAAGGTCGTTGTTCTTTTCTTCAATTTCTTTGTTTTTAGAAATAACTTCTAAGTTCACCAATTCCATTTGGCGCTTTTGCTCCATCAATTCTTCAGTTCTTTCTTCTACTTTATTTTCAAGAATTTCTCTTTCCGATCGCAATTTCCTTTCTCTCCATTTGATATAACCGAAGATGGAGAAGGCGATTAACAGTGCAGATAATGCCTTGAACCATAAGGTACTCCAAAATGGAGGAGTAATTCTAAATCTAAAGATAGCAGGTTTTTCTTCATCTAAGTCGGCATTTTCAGCCTTTACCTCAAATACATAATCACCTGGCTCAAGATTCGAAAAAATAGCCTCTCTTCTGTTTTCAAAGGCTGTCCATTTACCTGGAACATCGTTCGTGGTTAATCTCCAACTGTATTTTACTTTCTCAGGAGCTGTGTGGTCTATACCTATAAACTTGAAAATGAGGTTGTTATTGTTGTGGCCAAGGCTGATTGTCCCTCTAGGAATCATGGTCCATCTTTCAATATCCTCTGTATATTTTCGCCAATTAATATTAATGTCTTCTAGTTGAACGCTTGTTATAATTACTTTTGGTGCATAGCTACTGTAATCATCTACGTTCGTGTTGTATTCAACAATCCCTTTAAAAGTTCCGAAGAATAGATGACCTTCTTCATCTATGGCAACAGCATTTTTGTTGGTGCCCATTCCTTTAAATCCATTGGTTATATCGTAGTGCTTAACAAAGTTTATTTCGTTGGCTTTTTTGCTTTTGTCGGCTACAATTTGAGGTGGGTTTAAGAAAATTCTATCTACTCCTCTCATTGAACCTACCCAAAGACAATTGTTATCATCGAATTGGAGAAGAGAAATATTGTCGAGACCCAAGCCATCCTTTGTAGTAAATACTTTAAAAGCATCGTTTTCAAATTTTACTAATCCCTTGTCGGTTCCTATCCACATTGAGCTAGCTCTTTTGCTGGTGCTGCTATTTGGGTTTTTAACCAAGGCATTAATGACGTTCGAAGGCAGTCCATCTTCAGAGGTGTATGTTAAAAATTCCTTTCCGTCGAAGACATTTAAGCCATCGAAAGTTCCTATCCAAATGTAACCTAAATCATCTTCTCCTATGCATCTTATGTTGTTAGAAGACAGTCCGTTAAGCTTGCTATAATTCATTGAATATACGCCATCAAAAGCTGTAACTCCGGCGCGAGTTCCTATCCATAAAACACCTTTGAGATCTTCGTATAAGCAATTAACACTTTCGTCTATAATGTCGATTTCTTCTACTTTGTAAATTTTTCCATCAATAATTTTGGCGATTCCGGCAGGAGTTCCCACCCATATTTTGCCATCTGCAGATTCAGACAAAGCAGTAATTTGATTGCTTGGTAATCCGTTTTCTGTTGTAAATTGAAGGAGTGTATCGTGTCTCATGCGGTAGATGCCGCCTCCTAAAGTTCCATACCATTTGTAGTCGTATTCGTCGACTAAAACAGCTGTAATGTTGTCGAATTTAATTCCATCTTCTTTGGTGTAATAGGTAAAAGCTCGTCCGGCAAACTTATACACACCAGCTCCTTTAGTTCCAAACCAAGTATTTTCCCAAGAATCGAGAATAATTTTGTTGATGGGGTTATTGGTTAATCCGTTATCGCTATTGTAAATTTCGAATTGTCCTTCATAATATTTCGCAGCACCTTTTCCAGTACCTACCCATAGTGCTTGGTCTTGGTCTTTGGCAAGTGATAAAATGCTGTTATTGGGCAAACCATTTTTCGTAGAAAAATTCACAAATGAGCTATCTCCTTTGAACACTGAGAGTCCGTTATTTGTAGCAATCCATATCTCGCCATTCACTTCAATGATATCGTTGATGTTGTTATCTGGCAAACCATTTACAACATTGAATGCTGTAATTTTTTCATTTTTAAGGTAGGCCACGCCATTGTCTCCCCCAATCCATAAGCGGCCTTTTGAATCGGAAAACAAGCATTTTATATTTCTACTTAACTTGCTGTTTTGTGCATATCGGGAAGAAAATCCGTCCCCTTTAAACATGGCCAAGCCTCCTTTTTTGGTGCCTACAAAAATGTTTTTGTTGTATTCTTCAATACATTGAATTTCATCATCGGGTAAGCCTTTTGATGGGTCTTTAATGTTTTTGGTAAAGTTGTGAAAGTCGTAACCATTGTACATGGTAATTCCTTTTTTGGTACCTATCCAAATGTTACCATCTTTGTCGCGGTAAATACATTGAATATAGTTGCTCACTAATCCATCTGTTTCGCGGTATTGTTTAAACTCAACTCCATCAAATTTTATAACACCTTCTGTTGGTGTAGCAATCCAAATGTAACGGTAGTGGTCTTGTACCATATCAACTACTTCGCTCGAATAGAGTCCGTCTTCAATGGTGTACTGCGTAAAGTTGTATCGTTGCGCAAAGGAAAATAGGGGCAATAAAAGCAAAAGGACGGCCCCTAAGGACCGTCTTATTACTATATTATGAAAAAAAGAAGAATTATCTTTTTTCAATAGGAACATATTTTTGTTCTGTTTCACCAATGTAAATTTGTCTTGGTCTACCAATTGGTTCATTGTTACCAATCATTTCTTTCCATTGAGCGATCCAACCTGGTAAACGACCTAGGGCAAACATAACAGTAAACATTTCGGTTGGAATTCCTAGTGCTTTGTAAATAATACCAGAGTAGAAATCTACGTTTGGATACAAGTTTCTTTCTTTGAAGTACGGATCATTCAATGCAACTTCTTCTAATCCTTTAGCGATTTCAATCAAAGGATCATGAACGCCTAATTCTTTAAGAACATCGTCGCACGCTTTTTTGATGATTTTAGCTCTAGGGTCGAAGTTTTTGTAAACGCGGTGACCAAAGCCCATTAAGCGGAATGGATCGTTTTTGTCTTTTGCTTTAGCAATCCATTTTTCTACACCACCTCCATCAGCTTGAATTTTTTCTAGCATTTCAATTACTGCTTGGTTGGCACCACCGTGAAGCGGACCCCATAGCGCAACAACGCCTGCAGAGATTGAAGAATATAAGTTTGCCTGAGAAGAACCAACGATTCTTACTGTCGAAGTAGAGCAGTTTTGTTCGTGATCGGCATGTAAAATCAATAATTTATCTAATGCTTTTACCACGGCGCTATTCATCTGGTATTTTTGAGATGGAAGCGCAAACATCATATTAAGGAAGTTGCCTACGTAATCCAATTCGTTGTTAGGATAAACACGAGGGTGACCCATTAAGTTTTTGTAAGCCCAAGCAGAGATAGTTGGCATTTTAGCCATTAAGCGGTGAATGGTTAAATCAACCTCTTCTTTGCTTCTGTTAGGGTTTTGAGATTCAGGATAAAATGTAGATAGAGAACAAACCAAAGAGGCTACAACGCCCATTGGGTGAGCCTTTGAAGGGTAAGCTTCAAAGAATTTTCTCATGTCTTCGTGAATCAAAGTATGTTGTTTGACGCTGTTGCAAAAAGCATCAAGTTCTTTTGTATTTGGCAATTTGCCATAAATCAAAAGATAAGCAACCTCCATGAAGGTAGCTTTTTCAGCCAATTCTTCAATCGCATAACCGCGATATTTCAAAATACCTTTTTCTCCGTCCAAGAAAGTAATTGAACTTTTTGTGGAGCCGGTATTTTTAAAACCAGAATCTAAAGTTACTAATCCTGAGCTTGATCTTAGCGTAGCGATATCAATCGCTTTTTCGTTCTCAGTTCCTGTGATTACGGGTAGTTTAAATGATTTCCCGTTGTAGTTTACCTCTGCAAAATCTTCCATGAAGGCGTTATTTGTTGGATTAAAGACTAATTTTCGTAAGTGGTAAAGATAAATAAAACTCCTTGCGGAACAAGCGTTGCGCAGAGTTTTTTTAAAAGATTAATAATTGAGGTATAAATATTCCACCAAATCTTCAATTTTTCCTTTCACAGTAGAGTTTTCAGATGTGTAATGATTTACCAAAATAATTACCGTTAAATTCTTGCCTTTTTTCGTTTTTAAATATCCTGTATATCCGCGTATGTTCGATATGTATCCGCTTTTGCCGATGAAGTTTCCAGAGAAACTTTTTCCTGTTCCAAAGCTTTTTAATGTTCCGTCTTTGCCTGCAACAGATAAGCTTTCCATGAAATAATTCTTAAGATTTTTATCGCCATACATTGTTTTCAATACTTTGTAATAATTCCTTGGCGTGATGGTATTGCCAGGGGAGAGTCCCGATGCATCGAGAATCGTATTTTTACTAAATGCGAATTCTTTTCCAAAACATTTTTCCAATGCTTTAGAATAGTTTTCTGCGTTCATTTTGTTTTGAACTTCTAAGCCTATGCATTCCGCAAAAAAGTTAATGCTGTACTTGTTGGTGATTTTTGCGATTTCGCTTAGGCTAGGTGAAAGTTGAGTATAGAAGGTTTTGCTTGCAGAAATATTTTTTTCAAGGTGACTGGCGTAAGTTCCACTCACATTTATACCTGCTTTTTTTAATTCTTCCAACAAAGTGTAAGCTAAGAAAAGTGAAGGATTGGGTATAGAGCCCTTTACTTCAAACGTATTTTGGTTTGCGGGTAAAGTTCCTTCGATTTGCTTGATGTATTCGTTGGGTCCGCCTAGGATATATGAATTATCTCCCGATTTATTTGACGCCAAAACATTATTCTTCAATTGCAAGTATGGAATAAAAGGCTCTACACTTTTGATTTCGCTGATAGAATCCACTTTTCCAGTTTTAAAAACGACGGTATATTGATTGTCGAAAATGTTGAGTCCGCAAACGGGCGAACCGTAATAATTCGACACATCACTCCATTGCCAGCCATAAGGCGCAGTTACATTTCCGAAATAAGAACCATCACCAATTACATTACCTGAAATACTTTTAATACCTGTTTTTTTGATTTCATCCACCCATGTTTTTATAAATGCCTTTTGGTCGTCGCAAAAATATTTAGAGCCTAAAGTAGGGTCTCCAAATCCTTTTATAATAAGGTCTCCATGGAGGGTTCCGTTTGTAATAGAATCGCTGTACGCCAGCTCTGTTTTAAATTTGTAATTAGGACCTAATGCCTTAAAACCTGCAGCGGTAGAGATAAGCTTCATGGTAGAAGCAGTAATCATATTTTGATAAGCGTTGTGCGAAAGCAGCACAGAATCTTTATCTACATCATTTACCAAAACGCCTAAAACGGCTGCATCAAAGGTCGCATCTTTGGTCCATTGTTGAAAAAATTTGTTTTGGCTCGAAGCGCTAAATGCCCCCACCATCATAACTATAAAAAATACTGCTCTCATAAAATCAACAATATCAAGTATTGTGCTGAAACAATAGAACTAAAATAACGTAATTATGGCAGCAAACTACTTTTTACATGAATTGTTTAATTGTTGATGACGATAGGGGATCGGCCAAATTAATTGAAAACTACATAGGTAAGACCAATTTTTTACAGCACCTTCATACATGTTACGACGCCATGGATGCGGCAAAATTCTTAAGAAAAAATAAAGTAGACCTTATTTTTTTAGATATAGAATTACCCGAGATGAGTGGTTTGGATTTAGCCGAAACTTTGGGAAAAGATACCCAGGTTATTTTTATGAGCGCACAGGCCAATTATGCTGTAAAAGCTTTCGAAATAGACGTTACCGATTACATTCAAAAACCAGTAAGCTATAAGCGATTTTTAGATGCAGTGCAAAAAGCAAAGAGGAGGGAAGAAGAGCAAGATGTGCTGGAATCAAAAGATCATATTTTTGTGAAAAGTGCCAATCAGTTGTTAAAAATTAGCATTGATGATATTCGTTGGATTGAGGCGATGAGCGATTATATTATGATACATACTAAAGACAAACGCCATTTGGTTTTGTCGTCGCTTAAAGCAATTGAAGATAAGTTACCAAGCAAAAAGTTTATGCGCTCACATCGCTCTTTTATTGTAAATATCGATAAGATAGTGGCCATCGATGACTCGGCGATTTTGATTGACGACAAAACAATTCCTTTAGGTAAAACTTATAAAACAAAATTTTTGCAATCTATTAGAACCATCTAAAGAAGATTTTATCTTAGCCGAAAATAAATTCTCTGAAACATTATTTAATTATCGGTCAAGGTTTAGCGGGCACATTGTTGTCGTTCGAGTTATTGGAAAAAGGCCATAAAGTTACCATTATTGCTTCCAAAGAAATTCCTTCTTCATCTAAAGTTGCTGCTGGTTTATTCAATCCAGTAGTATTTAAAAGATTGGTTCCCAGCTGGCGCGCGCATGAATTTATTCCGTTTTTGAAGAAGCGCTATTCTCATCTAGAAATGTTGTTGCAGCGTAAATTTTTGTATTCGGTTCCTCTCTCTAAATTGATAGAAACGCAAAGCGAATTAGAGCTGTGGTTGAAGAAAAAGGGCAATGAAGAACTTAAGATGTTTGTTAAAGATGAAATTGAAAAAATTCATATTTCTGGTATAGAGCAAGAGCTACAAATGGGCGAGATTGAAGAGTCGGGTTATGTACATATAAAATCTTTTTTAGAAGGGGCCTTTTTGTATTTTCAAGACAACACTACTTTACTGCAGGAGGATTTCGATTTTTCTCAGCTTTCGCTAACCCTTGAGAAACCGCAGTATAAAGGTATTTTTTACGATGCTTTAATTTTTTGCGAAGGGTATCACGTGCATCAAAATCCGTATTTCACTTTCTTGCCATTCAAGCCAGTAAATGGTGATGTGCTTACTTTAAAAATACCATCCTATCAATATTCTAAGTGTTTCAACAAGAATTTTTTTCTGTTGCCTTTGCACGATGGAAATTATAGGTTGGGAGCAACTTACAATTGGAGCAACTTGGTGTTTGAAACCAATGAGAATGCTAAAAATGAGCTGTTAGCAAGAGTACAAGGATACATTAAAGGAGAAATAACTGTGGTGCAGCATGAGGCAGGTGTTCGTCCGTCGAGTAACGACAGAAGACCCATTTTAGGTGCTCATCCGCAGCATAAAAACTTGTATATATTTAATGGTTTGGGCGCAAAGGGAGTGATGTTGGCGCCTTATTTTGCTGAGCAATTGGTGGCACATATTACGTTAGGGGAAGCGATAGAAAAAGAAGTATCTATAGAAAGATATTATCGCTTACAACAAGGCCTGTAGCTTTCTTTCTAAATCTTCAATTTTTCTATCAATATTGTGTAGTTCGCTTTCTTTGGCGCTGTCGTTCAATCCTTTGTTGTATTTTTTCAAAGCAGAAATCCTGGTATTGCTAATCTCTTCCTTCTTCTTTTTCAAGTCTAACAACTCTTTTTGCAATTGTTCACTAGTATAAATTTGATACATGTTTCCAGTATTTTTATAAAGTTTAGAGCCAATATAAACACAGTCGCCTTGCTACACAATCCCTTTGCTGTCAATAACTCTTATCACCATCGTAAAAACCCTTTATAATAAAGCATTACATCAATATTTATTGTGGAAAACTTTATCTTTAAAGGGAAGGACAAACAAAACAAGCTTTTTACTTTTAGCGCATGAACAGAAAAACTCCTGTTGCCAAAAAAGTGGCACACACATTAACAAAACATCAACACAATAGAATTGATGATTATTTTTGGATGAATGAACGCGATAGCGAAGAAGTTGTAGCTTATTTAGAGAAAGAGAACGCTTATGCCAAAGAAGCTTTGCAGCACACTGAAACTTTACAAGAAGAGATTTACAAGGAGATTATCGGACGTATCAATCAAAAAGATGAGTCGGAACCTTATTTATATGCAGGGTACTACTATTATGCTCGTTTTGAAGAAGGGAAAGAATATCCTATTTACTGCAGAAAGCAAGGAAGTTTAGATGCTGCAGAAGAAATTTTGTTGAATGTGAATGAGTTGGCTAGCGGTCAAGCATTTTGTAGTGTTGGCAATGTGGAGGTGAGTGATGACCAGAAATACATTATATATTCTGTTGATTTCGTGTCGAGAAGACAGTACGATATATACTTTAAAAACCGATTAACAGGTGAGTTGTCTCAGGTTGTAATTAAAAACACTTCAGGCGAATTTGTGTTGGCCAACGACAGCAAAACAATTTTTTATACCAAGAAAGACGATGCACTCAGACCTTATCAGGCTTATCGATATGCCATTGGTGAGCAAGAAGAAAGTGCTCAAATGCTTTTTCAAGAAGACGATGAAATGTTTGTGTTAAGTGTGGGCAAAAGCAAAACCGATCAATACATATATATTTCTTCTGGCAGCACACTTACTTCCGAATATCGCTTTGTTTCTGCAAATCAGCCCTTTGAAGATTTTAAAATTTTTCATCCACGCGATAAAGGAATAGAATATTCTATTCAACATGCCGGCAAACATTTTTACATTATTACCAATTGGAATGCGGTGAATTTTAAGGTGATGGTTGCCGATGAAAATGCAACAGATAAGAGTCAGTGGAGAGATTTTGTGCCACACCGTGATGATGTATTAGTGCAAGATGTTGAGGTTTTTAAAGACTATCTGGTGATAGATGAAAGGGTAAATGGCCTCACTCAGTTTAGAGTGATTCAACTTTCTACCACCGAATCTTATCATGTTGATTTTGGTGAACCTTTATATGCCGCTGGTTTCAGTAGCAATTACGAATACAATTCATCAATATTGAGATATAGTTTTTCAAGTTTGAAAACGCCAGGCACAGTGTTCGATATTGATTTGAATACGCAGAAAAAAGAAGTTAAAAAAGTGCAGGAAGTGGTAGGCGGACACAATCCAGATGACTACATTACCGAACGATTGTGGGCCAAAGCAAGAGACGGTAAAAGCATTCCGATATCTTTAATTTATTCTAAAAAGATAAAACCCGACGGTACGCATCCAGCGCTTTTATATGGTTATGGTTCTTATGGAATTATTGTAGATCCGCAGTTTTCTGTGGCACGACTTAGTTTGTTAGATAGAGGATTTGTGTTTGCTATTGCACATATTCGTGGCGGACAAGATTTAGGAAGAAAATGGTATGAAGACGGAAAATTCTTGAAAAAGAAAAATACTTTTTTCGATTTTATTGATTGTGCTGATCATTTGATTCAACATAAATATTCGGCTCCCGATAATCTATTTGCAATGGGCGGCAGTGCTGGCGGAATGTTGATGGGAGGGGTGGCCAATATGCGTCCCGACCTATTTAAAGGAATAGTAGCGCAAGTTCCTTTTGTAGATGTAGTTACTACTATGCTTGATGAAAGTATTCCATTAACAGTAGGTGAGTATGAAGAGTGGGGAAATCCCAACGACGAAGAATATTACCATTATATGCTTTCTTATTCTCCTTACGACAATGTGGAAGCAAAAGATTATCCTGCAATTTTAGTGGAAACGGGTTACCACGATTCTCAAGTGCAATATTGGGAACCCGCAAAATGGGTTGCTAAGTTGCGCGAGTTAAAAACCAATAATCAACCTTTGATTTTTAAATGCAATATGGAAACCGGACACGGTGGTGCCTCAGGTAGATACCAAAGATTTAAAGAGGTGGCTTTAGAGTATGCGTTTTTAGTGGATTTTGCAGGGAAACAAAGATGATATGGAATTTTTTGCTCGTGATTAGGAGCGGGAATTGTTAATTAAGTGTTGAAAAAAGACAGTGAATATTTTGATTTTGCAGGATTAGGTATTATAATTGTAACCTTATTTAAGGACTAATCTTCCTTAATAAACGGGCGTATATGAAAAAAGTATCTTTAATTGTTTTATTCCTAGCGGTTGTTAGTGCGGCTTTCGCCCAATCGGGCGAATTAAAAATAGAAGGGGTTTACCAAGGTAAAAACCTTTATGTACAAAATCCTTTTGCCACTTCAGGCGTTGGTTTTTGCGTTTATGAGGTTCGTGTAAACAACCAAGTTACTACCGATGAGGTGAACTCAAGTGCTTTTGAAATCGACTTATTAAGCTTTCAATTAACTATTGGCTCTCCAATTGTTGTTCAAATCAAACATAAAGAAGGATGTAAACCTAAAGTGTTGAATCCAGAGGTTGTAAAACCAAGCGCTTCTTATACTATTACTTCTATTGCTAGTGATGCCGATGGTAAATTAACTTGGAAAACTACTGGCGAATCAGGTGCTCTTCCTTTCATTGTTGAACAATACAGATGGAACAAATGGGTTAAAGTAGGCGAAGTTCAAGGTAAAGGTACTGCTGGTGAGCATGCTTATACTTTCAAAGTAACTCCTCACAGCGGAAAAAATAAAGTTCGTATCAAACAAGTTGACAATAAAGGTGCAAAAACATCTCAAGATGTTCCTTTTACAGCTAAAGTTCCTCAAGTAAATTTTGCTTTGGATGCAGCTGGAAAAACCATCACTTTTAATAATACTAGTGCACAATCAGCAGAAACGATGTACGAGATTTTCGACAAGTTTGGTAATGTTGTGGCGAGAGGATATGCTAGTAAAGTAGATGTTTCTAAATTGGCTATGGGTACTTATTATTTGAATTACGATAAGACCAACGCTGAAATTATCATTCCTAAGCGCAAATAATCATTTTTCTTCTTTTATAATTCCATCTTTTTCATGAAGAAAGTAGATCACATCGGCATAGCGGTTAAAGATCTAGATGCTTCTATGAGTTTGTATGAGAAATTATTGAATGTGCCTTGTGATAAAGTAGAAGAGGTAGAAAGCGAAAGTGTAGTTACTGCTTTTTTTCAAACAGGAGATAGTAAAATTGAATTGCTTGCTGCAACTCATGAAGATAGCGCCATTGCAAAGTTTCTAACTAAAAAACCCGAAGGAATTCATCATATCGCGTTTGAAGTAGATGATATTTATAACGAAATCAAACGCTTGAAAAGTGAAGGTTTTACGCCTCTTTCAGAAGAACCAAAAAAAGGTGCCGACAATAAACTTATTTGTTTTTTCCACCCTAAAGATACCAATGGTGTGTTGGTGGAAATTTGTCAGTCTATATAATTTACAATTCCAATTCTTTAACTAAAGCGTGAATATCGTGCTTGTCTAAATCAAGCCAAACCGCTTGCAATCCAGCTTTTATTGCGCCGTCTACATGCTGCGGAGAATCGTCAATAAATAGTGTTTCGTTGGCATTTATTTTTTGGTCATCTAGAATATATAAAAACCCTTCTTTGTTCGGTTTTCTAATTCCTATGAGGTGAGAATAGTACACTTTTTCAAAATGATTTTCAAGATTAGCAATGCCGTGCTTTTCCTGCAATCTTTGGTGAACGCCAATTTCATGAATCTCGTTGATGTTGCTGTACAAGAAAATGCGGTATTTTTTTCTTAGTTCATTTAATAACTCGAAACGATGAGTAGGAATATTGAATAACATTACATTCCACGCGTTCACTACTTCTTCTTGTGAAAGAGAAATTCCGCAAAGGGCCGAAAGTTCTGTAGTAAGCTCTTCAACACCTATTTTACCTTCTTCTAAGCGATCAATAACATCGGCCTGACCCTTCTTAGCAAAAATGCTTTTAAAGTCTTTTACGCCCAATTTCTCAAAGGCTTCCGCTGTTAAGTGGTAATTGATATCGAACAATACTCCGCCTAAATCGAAGATGATATTTTTGATAGGATTTTTCATGTTGCGAAAATATTAAATGCTTTTACTTCTGAGCATAAAATTAATGTAATTAACTGCTTTAATTGTATCGGCCTATTTGCGCCCAAAATCTACCAAGTATGCATTTTTTCTTTTCATCCTTGATAAAGAAGGGAAAGTGAGGCCATAGGTTTGGAAAAATTGTATTGAGGAATAATTCTTTGTTTTCTGTGTTCTTAAGAATGTCTTGATATTGCTCTATAGATTCTATTACACTAAAATTGTAGTTCTCCCATTCAAAGGGATCTGCAGCAATCTCAAAATACCAATTACCTAGTTGTAATCAATATTTGAATCAATGAATTGTTTAGAGAGTTGAGTTGTTGTTGTGGGTCAACAACCGGACTTAATCTGTTGAATGCGTCGAACACAATTAGGTATGCTGCCTAGTGGTTTCAATGCCCGCAGTTATGGTTACCGAATTAATCGTGCTTACTGTTTCATCCTGAAGTAAAGCACTAATCCATACTTTTTTCTTAGTGCTGTGTATTGTCTTTTGGATATTGATTAATTGTGGTGCAAGTTAATTGTATATCGCACAAAACAAACACTGCACACATTCAATTCTTGCAGTTATTACCAAATTATTCAAGAAGATTTCTTAGAAACAAAAACTGCCGCTAATGCACCAATGATAGGTGCAACAATATAAATCCATAAAGAGTTTAAATTTCCGCTCACTATAGCAGGTGCAATGCTTCTCGCCGGGTTCATTGATGCGCCGCTAATGGGGCCCGCAAACATCGCTTCTAACAAAACTTCAGAACCTACTACAACACCCACTAGTTGAGGATGGTGTTCGCTGCTTTTTAGAGCAGATAACATCAGCAGAAACATCAAGATAATTTCGAGAATAAAAGAATGTATTTCACTGCCCGAAGGAAGAGTTGCCCCTAATGTTTCGCTTTCAGGAAAAAGAAAATGAAGCAATAAACTTGCGGTTAATGCACCTAAAAGTTGATAGGCGATATGTTTACTTGCACTAAAAAAATCTTGCATTTTAAATGCCGCTAAAGCAATGCTCACCGCAGGATTGAATTGCGCATGAGGAAAAATGTAAATCATGGCCATTACCACCAAACCGAAAGTGATGGAAATACCAACATACGTAATGATTCCGCCACTTACTTGGTTGATGATGATGGCGCCTGTTCCGCAAAAAACGATGGCAAATGTACCTACAAATTCTGCAATAAATTTTTTCACTTTATCTGACTAAAAACATAAAACATTTCAGTAGCGATTTCCTTTGAATGCTCATCGTATTTCTGCTCTTCCAAATCAGTGTCATCAAAGGCTTTTGGGTCCTCATACCTAACTGGAATTCGCGCATCTGCACCAGGAATGTAAGGGCAATTTTCATCGGCATGAGAACAAGTCATTATCGCTGCAAAGTTTGATTGTGCGCTTGAGGCATCATCGTATAATTTGGAAAACATAATTAATGCTGGTGCATCATTTGAAAAAGTAACGGCGTATTTTGGATTGCCTTTTCCTGATTGTTCTACCTGGAATCCCAAGCGTTTAATTGATGCCACAGCCCTTTCATTAAACGCTGTAATTTCCACTCCGCCCGAATAGCATGATGCATCTATTCCATAATGAAAGGAAGCAGTTTGTGCCCACAATTGAGAGAACTGACTGCGACGCGAATTGTGCGTGCAAATGAAATTCAAATGAACTTCTTTGTTTGCACTTTTTTGCGCTTGAATGTAGTTGATTAGTTCTTTTAAAATCGACTTTCTTTCTTCTGATATTGAAGAGAAATCGAGTTGTTTTCTGAAGGATTCTAAAGAGGAAAGAAGAGTATTCATAATTTATAGTTTTATGTGTAGGACAATAGTTCCTTCGGGGTACCTCAGGATGACACTTACACTACAGATGAGCATTGTATGTCATCCTGAGGTACTCCGAAGGAACTATTGTTTTGGATATCTCTAACAACATCCACCTCCCGGTGCGCAGCATGATGCAGATGCGCCGCCCAATTCCACCAATTGTACCTTCATTTTTTCTTGTGGAATTCCACAATTGTCTTTCGCCAAACAATCGGTTTTGGTATTGCTTAACACAAAGTTTTTTCCGTCGAAACCAACACCATATTTACCTATGGTTTCTGTTTGGTATTCTACCTCTACTTCTTCATCGGGCAAGCTCAATTTATTTTGCGAAAGTTCTATAATTTTCAATAGTTTTTGTGCGCCCAATCGATGGTCAAAATCATTGGCTTCCCACAATTGAAAATTCACTTTATTTTCTTTGCGAACAGTACCGCCGCAGTCAATAAAATGTTTGCTAGTGAGTCCCACTTCAGTAATGTGAAAGTGATTGGGAACCATTGTTACGTTGGGTAAAATGAAATTTACAGCACTTAATGAAGGCAATAAATTTTTGATTTCAGATAGTCTCATTTTTATAAATTTATTTTTGATGAGTTTGCTTCGTCGTGAGTACACCCTCGCAATGACGTACTGAGTGAGTTTAACAACAAGATCTTTTCTTTTCAATTTTCAATTCGTAACCCGAAAATATTTTTTGCAATTTGCCAATTACTTTTTCATCGATGCAATAACAAATGGCATTACCTTCAATATTTCCTTTGATGATGCCTGCATTTTTTAACTCTTTTAAATGTTGCGAAATGGTGGGCTGAGCCAACGGCAACTCATTCACAATGTCGTTGCAAATACATGCATTTACTTTAATGATGTGTTCTAAAATTGCAATACGAGCAGGATGTGCTAAAGCCTTTAGCAACGACGCCAATTCGTTTTGTTTATCGGTGAAGTGTTCTGTTTTAGATATTCCCATATTGCAATATTACGATATTGAACCGATTTTGCAAATAGCATAAACATTTTTTTTAAGTATTGTAGAAGAAGCGAGAATGCCCTTTTATTACATGAATACTTTGTTTAAGCTTCTGTGCAATCATAAATGAAAGTAAGTTGGTCTTTAGTGTATTTCCAGCAAACATTTGGGTGAACATCATAAACGTGTTAGGAGTTAATGTGGCTAAGGTATTTATTGCCGGCCAGCAGCAAATGATTGATGTGTCTACACTAAATGCAGGAATGTATTTTATTCAAAGCAATAGCGATGCTTATATGATGCAAACATTCATTAAGAAATAAGATGTTATCTCACCACGAATCGAGTAGAAAAACTCGATTCGTTGGTAGAGATGAGGAGGAGATATGTGCCAGGAGAGGCGTTAATATTTATGTTGGCAAGAGTACTGGTTTCTAAACTTTGTATTTTATTTCCCGCCATATCGAAAAGCTCAATACTTTTGATTCTTAAACTTTGTATCTTATTCGCATCTAGGTGAATTATTCCTTCGCAGGGGTTGGGATAAACCAAATTTTCCATCGATGCAAAAGTCATAGTATTTTCTACCGCCATCATTGGGTGCACTGTTGTTTGTCCGTCGAAATCTACCTGTGTTAATCTATAGTAATTTACATCACTCATTTCGCTTTCATCTTCAAAGCTATATTGCGTAACAGAGGCTTTATTGCCTTGTCCGTTCACCTTTGCAATTTCACTAAAATTGATACCATCGCTCGATTTTTCAATAGAGAAATGATCATTGTTCACCTCGTAAGCCTTAGCCCATCTCAGTTGCACCGCATTACCTACTTTATGAGCATCAAAAGAAAGAAGGTCAACTGGCAATACATCGGTGGTATATAAAGTAATTCTCACGTGATCTATATAGGCCGTCATGGTACCCGAACCAGCCGATTTTCTAACAGAAATTGCCACACCAAACGTAGATGCATTTACTTCTGACGGAATAAGTG
The DNA here is from genome assembly GCA_049430665.1 of Flavobacteriales bacterium. Classification (GTDB taxonomy): domain Bacteria; phylum Bacteroidota; class Bacteroidia; order Flavobacteriales_C; genus JAHEZL01. Next base: position 23,343 of record JBMTCG010000027.1, read on the forward strand.
TAGCGCCCATCATATCTGTTGAACCGCCATAACTATCATAAGTGGCAGCACTTGGCCATGCAGAATTGGTGGATTGATCGGTGCCGGTGAGTCCGTTCTTGTACAAGTAAACCGCTTTATCCTTTGTTTTTGGCGCATTGGTAGTTCAGTTCTTCTATTCACTTCTACAAAAATTCCTGTGATGGTAGCCCCTGATGGTATCGCGGCGTTGAAGTTGGTGGCCAATAAATAATCTGAATAATCGCCATTGGCGGAAAGTGAGTTGATATTCGATTCTACACTATTGAGTGTGGTTGCATTATTTAAATTGTTCCAAACTGTGCTTGAGCCAGCTAGTGCGAGGTTGGTAATGGTGCTCGGACTATAAGGCCCGTAAGTAGCAGCTTTACCCACAGAAAAAAGGAAAATCAACACTATGCCCAAATATTTTCTCATGCACCTGTAATTAGTAGTTATGCAATGATACGGTGAAGTACCTATTCAGAGCAATGAAAAATAGCCAAGTTGTACACATTAATCTGTGAATGGTACATAATCACAGCTGAATGGAAAATGATAGAGCAAAAAAAGGGTCGCTTTTTCAAACGACCCTTAGCTTTTCGGTTTTATAGCTTAATTAATCTTTATCGCTTTTATGTTTTGAGATCCTTTATCGCTTTGTATGTTGATGATGTATGTGCCAGGCGCTAAGTTATTCGGCAAAGCAAAGGTGTGTTTTCCTGCCGAAAGTGTGCTTGATGAAAGCAAAACAAACATTTCTTTACCTTGTACATCACGAACACTAATGTTTACGTTTTCTTCATTTTCCAATTGAACAATAATGTTTGCATTATCAATGAACGGATTTGGGTAAAGTGACGCAGCAAAAGCTTTTTCTTTCTCCTCAATGCCAGTTATAATATTCACTGTAATTGGCATTGTTCTGGCTGCGCTTGTGCCGCAATTGTTGGTGGCCGTCACGCTTAAGTTTCCAGATACTACCGTTGCATCGAAATCTATTGAAACAGCATTTTGGCCGTTGGTAGTTACCGTAATTGGTCCGCCATCAAAGCTCCAATTGTAAGTTACTCCAATCACATGTGGCACGCTAAACAACACCCCTGTTTCACCTTGATTTACAGTGGTGGTGCTATCCACAAAGTAGCCTGGCTGACTTGCAACATCCTCAATAATAATGTTCAATAAAGAAGTGCTACTTCTACCACATTCATTCTCTGCAGAAACTTCTAAATCGCCCGTATGTGTTGTTAAGAAGCTTTTGGTTAATGTGTTGCTGGTTTCAGAAATTAACGCACCATCGCCCGAGAACGACCATTTGTAAGTTACATTAGGCACGGCACTAACACTGTACACTTGGTTGCTTGCGCCCAAACATATAGTGGCATCACCCGTTATTGCACTTGGCTGATTTGGAATAGTATTTACCTCAACACTTATTGCATTTGAATTTGCTGTAGTGGGTGTTGCACAAGTTGCATCAGAACTTAATTCCACGCTCACAACATCGTTATTGTTGAATGAAGTGCTGCTGTACGAATCACTATTGCTACCAACGTTATTGCCATTTAATTTCCATTGGTAAGAGGCATTACCTCCATTCACAGGAGTAGCTGTAAAAACAACATTGTCGCCTGCGCAAACAATAGAATCATTAACAGAAATACTTACCGAAGGTACAAGAACAGGATTAACGATCATGGTAATGGAGTTCGAATTTACGGTTGCGCTGTTAACACACATTTCGTTTGATGTTAGCTCTACCAAAACCACATCGCTGTTCGCCAAAGATGAAGTACTGAACGTGTTGCTATTTCCACCTACTGCATTGTTGTTTAATTTCCACACATAACTTGGTGCACTTCCTTCATTGGTTGGCGTTGCGGTGAATGTTACCGATGTGCCAGAACAGATATTGTTTTGCGATTCTGCAATACTTACACTGGCATTAACCATTGGATTAACGGCCACTTTAATCGAGTTGGAATTTGCTGTACTACTTGTTTTACAAGTTTCTGTAGAAGTCATTACTACAGATACAACATCATTATCGGCAAAAGAAGTTGAACTATAGTTTGTGGAATTGCTACCAGTTGGATTACCATTCAATTTCCACGCATAACTAGCCGTTCCTCCGTTCGTTGGCGTTGCTGTGAAAATCACGTTATTTCCCGCACAAACGGTGCTATCGTTTACACTTATTGAAACGCTTGGTGTAAGCAGCGGATTAATGGTCATAGTAACAGAATTCGATGTAGCTGTTGCACTATTCACACATGTTAAATCAGAAGTCATTACTACTTTCACCACATCGCCATTCGCTAATGAAGAATTGCTATACGTGTCGCTGTTTGTTCCTACATTATTGTTGTTCAATTTCCATTGGTATGAAGGTGCTGTTCCGCCATTGCTAGGTGTTGCAGTAAAAGTAATGTTGGTGCCAGCACACACATTATTCGTGTCGGCAACTACAGAAACACCTGTAGTTTGAATAGCATTCACTGTGATGGTTTTTGAATTTGATGGAATGCTGGTAGGACTTGCACATGCTGCGTTGGTAGTTAAAACAACAGTGATTACATCACCGTTCGCTAAGGTAGAAGATGTAAATGTTGCCGAATTTGTTCCAGCCGGATTTCCATTTACTTTCCAAGCATAAGCCGGAGTAGTTCCGCCATTCACTGGCGTAGCAGTGTATGTTACACTAGCGCCAGCGCAAATTGTGTCTTTACTTGAAACAATACTTACAGATGGCACCACTACAGTTGTAACAGTGATAGTAGTGTTTATTGCTGTTGCAGTTGAACTTGTTGCACATGTCGCATTGCTTGTCATTACTACAGTTACCACATCATTATTGGCTAACGAAGCATTGCTATAGCTTGTGCTATTTGTGCCCACATCATTGTTGTTTAATTTCCATTGATAGCTTGGTGTGCTTCCACCATTAGTTGGAGTAGCAGTAAATGTAACGTTGGTGCCTGCGCAAATAGTGGTTTGTGTTGCAGCAACCAAAACACTAGGTGTAACAGAAGGAGTAATGGTGATAGGCACAGTAGCCGCGGTTCCATTACCACAAGAGTTGGTTGGCGTTACAGTGATATTTCCCGAAGTAGAACCAAAAGTCACGGTGATAGATGTTGTACCTTGTCCGGCAGTAATAGTACTTCCTGTAGGCACCGTCCATGTATAACTTGTAGCGTTGGCTACAGAACCAATGCTGTAAACATTTCCTGTTGTTCCACCACAAACGCTTGCTCCACCGCTAATAGAACCAGCGGCAGATGGCAAAGGATTTACGGTAATTAAATTTGTTTTGGTATTGGTATTTGAACCGGCTGTATTGCTTACTGTTAAAGCCACTGTAGCTGTTCCTGTTGTGGCATAAGTTACTGTGTGCGGACCAACACCTGTTGCTGTGGCAGGAGAAGCTCCTGTTCCAAAATCCCAAGAATAACTTGTAGGTGAGTTGGTAGAAGAATTGGTAAAAGTAACCGTACCTCCTGCACAAACAGTAGTTTTATCAGAGGTAAAATTCGCTACTGGTGCCACTGCGGTTGTTCCAGAGATATTGATATCATCTAAATAAAGGTTGTTACCATTTCTGTTGATGGCCACGAATTTTATTATTACTCCGCTTTGTCCGTCGTAAGCCGATAAATCAATGGTATTGTTCACCCATTGTCCGCTTGTAGGTGTAAATGCAGCTTGTTGTCCGGCACCATTGGTTAAAGTCGACAAAGTATTTCCTCCTTTGTAAAACAATTGGGTCCATGTGCTTCCGCAGTTGGTAGAAATCAATATTTGCAATGAATCTCTTCTATCGTTTGCCGTACCTGCTCTATCCATCCATGCGTAAGCATGTTTAAAGGTTAAAGAATGATTTGTTTTTCCAACAAAAGAGATGGCTTGCGTTTGCAATTCATCTTTACCGCCTAGGTTGGTGGTATAACCAAAGAAAGTCATTTTAGCCGAAGCTGTTCCCGATGCATACGCAGTAGTTGTTCTGCTCCATGTAGTTCCATTATCTGCATTGTTTAAAGTCCAATTACTTGGAGGAACGCTTGTTTCAAAACCTTCCACCAGTGGTGTAGATCCACCCGATGTGCTTACCGCAAGCGTTGCTGCCGCGCCATTGCCACAAGTGCTAATGGGCGTTACAGTAATATTTCCCCCTGTAGAACCCATAGTTACGGTGATAGATGTTCTTCCTTGTCCGGCTGTGATGCTTGCACCACTTGGCACTGTCCAAGTGTAACTACTTGCCCCAGCCACCGATGAAATAGAGTAAATCAAACCACTTGCATTAGCGCACACAGAAGCATTTCCGCTTATGCTGCCCGCAGCACTTCCCGCACCGTTTACGGTTACCGCTACACTCGCTGCTGTTCCGTTACCACAGGTATTGGTTGGTGTTACCCCAACATTTCCAGAAGTACTTCCCATATTCACTACAATGGCTGTTGTTCCTTGTCCGCTTACAATGCTTGCTCCCGCAGGAACAGTCCATGTGTAACCTGTTGCATTCGTCACCGGAGATATCGAATAATTCAAATTTGTTGTATTGGCGCAAACAGAGGTAGAGCCAGTGATAGAGCCAGAAGCATTTGGCGCCGGACTAATCGTAATGGCTTTCGTAGCAGCAGTTCCAGAGCTGCAAGAGTTCGATGGTGTAACGGTAATATTACCCGCCGTTCCTCCAATAGTCACTGTGATGGAAGTTGTTCCTTGTCCGGATGTAATTGTGCTACCCGTAGGAACTGTCCATGTATAAGTGCTAGCCCCAGCAACCGCCGAAATGCTGTACGTTTGCGAAGAAGTCTGACAAACAGAGGTATTGCCCGTGATAGCACCAGCATTTCCGCTTGCTGCCACTACAGTAATAGTTTGTGAAGTTGCGTTTGAACCACCGCCATTGGTAGCAGTTAAAGCTATTGTTTTAGTGCCAGTGGTGCTGTACGAAATGTTGTGCGCACCTTGAGTACTTGCTTTAGCTGTTGAAGCACCCGAACCAAAATTCCACGACCAAGAAGTTGGAGAGTTGGTAGACGCATCGGTGAAAGTTACTGTTTGTCCAACACAAGCCGTTGTCAAACTTTTCGTAAAGTTTGCCACTGGTGCAGCCGTAGAACTAAAAGCACAAGTATATGCACCTGCAAAAGGATAACTAGCATACGAATCTTCATTGATAGACCAGGTCATTAAACCTTTCAAAGTAGGATAAGAAGCACTCATCGTGTAAGTACAACCCGAAGGTTTAGCAATTTCACCCTTAAAGTATCGCGCAGCATTACAAACGTTAGTAGGCGTTACATAACCCGTTCCTGCAGCATTAGGGGCAGAGGTAGCAGGGAAACCCATTGCTAATTTGCTGGCAGGAAAACTAGCAAAAGTACCTTTACCGCTTAAAAGTGTAAAACCTTTAATCATACTTTCGTTCATCGCCAAAGCGAATTCAATACCCCCGTTATCGTAGTAAATAGTATTGTTCCATGCCACAATACCGCCGCTAGATCCGCCAGCATTGTACAATTGCATGTGTAAACAATCTATTTCATTTCTTAAGCCATCTAAAATTGGTAAGAAGGCACCTCCATTGGCATTGGTGATTTGCCACGAAGACAAAGCCCCCATAAGATACACAGCTTCTGGTGCAGCAGTAAGCAACATTTTTTTGCTGGTTTGAGTTTGGTAATTGCTCATGATGCTTTTCACGGCGTTTATCATGTGGGTTTGTTGGGCAGCAGGAGCGCTCATCGTCCATGTACTTCCAAAGGCCATTGAATTCTGACCCGTATTGATGTTCTTTTCCAAGTCGAGGTCGATACCATCTATTTTGTAGCTGTAAGCCGCCATGATGTTGCTCACGCTGGAAACAAAAGCATCTCTTTCGGTGGTGCTATTAAGGTAGATGTAAGCCGTGGCTCCACCAATACTCAACAATACTTTCTTACCTTGTGCATGCAGGGCATCAATATCAGTTATCATTTGAGATATAGAAGTATATCCTGCCGGTAAAGTATATTGCATATTGTAAGAAGTACCGCTTGAAGGAAGCGCAAACGCCAAACAAATTACATTATAGTTGGAGTTGATTTGCGATAGTTTGAGGGTATTCCAGTTTTCGTGGTAGCCTACCAGGACATTGGAAGGAAGTTGGGCAAAACTTGTAAACGAGCAAAAAGCCGTAGCTAAAATTAATAACCATTTTTTCATAGTAGCGGTGTTTTGGGGCAATAACCGTTTGGGCGGTTTTACTAAAGATAGGTGGCAAGCTTGCTTAAATCAAATCGTTCATCGAAAATATGTCTCTGATTATCAATTGATTAATAAAATGTCTGTATTTTGTCCATATAAAATGCCACTTGATAGCTCCATTTTATTAAAAGTTAAAGGATAAAAGGGAGCAGAAAAATCTGCTCCCTTTTGATGAAAAAATTATTTTACAATGACATTGGTGCTGTAAGATTTATCATCAGCATTAACTTTTACAAAGTAAATTCCCGATGCAGAACCAAGGTTTAAAGTAACGAAAGCACTACCTTGAGTTGAAGCAAGATTTTGTACAAGTTTTCCGCTGTAGTCGTAAACGGCAACGCTTGTAATATTAGCTTTTACTGAGCTCAAGTTTAGCACTGCATTACCATCAGTTGACGGATTAGGATAAACTGAAATCAAACTATTTTCTATTTGATTGATACCAATTGATGAAGCGACAGTGACAGTTTTGCTTACTGTACAGTTGTTCGAATCGGTTACAGTAACACCATAATCACCTGAAGTTAAGTTGGTGATAGATGCTGTTGTTTCGCTATTGCTCCAAGCGTAAGTGTAAGGAGTAACACCACCTGTTGGAGTAACAGTAGCTGTTCCTGTATTGCTTGATGTTGGAGTTGAACTAACTGTTGCATCTAAAGCTGTTGGTTCGGTAATGGTAACGCTATCGGTGTAGGTAACCAATCCTGCTGTTACAGTTACATAATTTTTACCAGCACATAAAGCGGTAGCTGTAGCTGTGTTTTCGTTGTTGCTCCATAAGTAAGTATAGCTTCCACTTCCTGCTACTGCAGTAACCGTTGCAGTACCGTTGCAAGAGTTATTACATTTAGCATTTGAAGCCGATTCGATATTAGCTACCACACCGATTTCAGAAAGTCCGTTAGAATACAATCCATTGTTGTCTGTCACCACATAAACACGAGTAGTAACACAAGAAATTTTTCTAACATGCGTGTAGCTTGGCAAGTTGAACTGATTACCAGCTGCAATCCATGTTTGTCCGAAATCTTTAGTAGCTAATAATCCACCTTGGTAACTCGCAAATACATAACCGCCATAAGTAGCCATTGCTTCGATCTTGGTTCCGTCTAAGCCAATCATTGTAGTGTGTGAAATAGAGGTTGGAGAAGCTGCTGTCCAGTTACCTGTTTTAGCATCAGCTACGAAAACACCGCCGCCATCGGTACCAGCAAACAATTTTGTTCCTGCAGCTCTAATTAAAGTAGTTACAGATGTTACATTTTTGTTGCTTAATCCGGTGTTCAAAGCGCTCCATCCATTGAACGATTCGCTGGCTTTGTAAACACCATCACCATTAGCTCCTAAAAGAATTTGGCCATCGTAAAATGCCAATGATGTTGTTGCTAGATTCAATGGCAATCCAGTTTGAATTAATGTCCATGCATTTACCAAATCAGATTGGTAAACCTTGCCATCGGCAGTAATTACATAAGCATAAGTTTTAGAAGAATACACTTTTATAACATGAACGCTGCCAATGGCTCCGCTAATGTTGGTCCAGTTTTTAGCGGTATCTGTACTTAAGAAAACGCCCGATTTAGTTGTAGCCAATAGTTTTGCTCCAAATAAAGTGATGTCGGTAACATTCAAACTATCGGTTAACCCTTTATTTAAAATTTTATAGTTTGCACCAAGGTCGGTACTCACATGAACACCTCTTTCCGTGCCCGCCACCACAAAATTTACTCCGTTAGTAAACATAGCGTAAGTAGCCAAGTTGTTGAAACCAGTGTTTACTGCACTCCAGCTAATGCTGTTGTCGGCCGATTTGTACATTGTACCGTGGTCAACGCCGGCAATGAAACGCGATTTATGTTTAAATGCAATTACCACATTTACGTTGGTGCCCGCTAAACCAGTGTTTTGAGAAGCAAAGCTAATGGTTCCTGTAGCTGAAGTATACATGCCATTATCGGTAGCTAAAATCCAAGTTGTGCCGTTGTTATCAATATCTTTAATAACGGTGCTTGATGGAGAAGTAACAGCAGTATAACTAGGTGAGTTTGTTGTACTCGCAGTGCCTGTAATGAACAAGCCGTTGCTGTTTAAAACCAATAATTCATCGTTAGTAGCATTGTATGAAAGCATGTTTGTTCCACCAATATTGTTGGTGTTTGCATCATTGAAACTTTGCCAGTTGTCGCCATTGTCATCAGAATAAAATACGCCACCATCTTCTGTTGCAATTATCAATCGAGCGCCTGCATTTACAATAGAGGTAACGATTTTATTGTTTAATGATGGACTGCTGATCATCGACCAATTGGCTCCTTTGTTGGTAGTTTTAAACAAACCACTACCATTGGTTCCTGCCAAAACAGTAATAGAATCAACCGCTGCTAAACATTTAATGTGAGTGCTTGTCAACCCGGTGTTTACTCTTTCCCAGTAGCGGTCGCTACCTACAAAGCCGGTATAACGGTAAACCCCTGTTTCTGCTGTTCCGGTAAAAAGGTATTTTCCTGTGTGCGTAATTGCGTTAATTTTTCCGCTGTGTAAGCCAACAGGTTTAACCGACCAAGCGGTGTTGTTAGAGTTGGTGCTAAAGAAGATTCCACCTTCGGCTGTACCTACGCAAACAAGCGTATCATATACGTAGCCAGAGGTTGGTGTTCCGCCAAGCGGACCTCTTTGCCCGAAGTGAGCAAAGGAAAGGTGAGAGATAAGCAGCAATAATGCGCTAAGAAATTGTATTTTTTTTGAGTTCATGATAATTAAAATAAAGTGAATGAAATAGTTTGATGATGAGGACAATAGTTGCTTCGTTCCTCAGGATGACAACCAGAGTACTGACGGGTATTGTATGTCATCCTTGTAGATGTTAACTAATTCGTTGACAGATTTGATTAAAATCAGCAG
>JBMTCG010000028.1:0-30736 GCA_049430665.1 Flavobacteriales bacterium
AGTTTCAATAAATTCAACTTTTAAATGGCCAACTTATAGGGAAGCTGACACTCCCACCTCACAGGCATTTACACACCCCTCTTCGCTAAGAGGGATGGGGAGACGTACTGTGGGTGTTACAACAACTCCAACTTAACCACAGATTCGGTATGATGCGTATGCGGAAACATATCCACCGCTTGCGCCTTAACCACCTTATACTTCCCACTCATCAACTGTAAGTCGCGTGCTTGTGTTGCAGCGTTGCAACTTACATACACCACCACTTTAGGTTCTGCTTCGAGAATGCGATTGATGACATCTTCGTGCATGCCTGCGCGAGGTGGATCGGTAATAACTATGGTTGGTTTTCCGTGTTGAGCGATGAAGTCGGCAGTGAGCACATCTTTCATATCTCCCGCAAAGAAAATCGTGTTGTTGATTCCATTAATTTCAGAATTCACTACCGCATCTTCAATCGCTTCGGGAACATATTCTACACCCACTACTTTTTTAGCTTGATGCGCTACGAAGTTGGCGATGGTGCCTGTGCCGGTGTATAAATCGTAAACGATATCGTCTCTTTGAATGCCCGCTAAATCGCGTGTGATCTTATACAATTCTAACGCTTGTTTAGAGTTGGTTTGAAAGAAAGATTTCGGTCCGATTTTGAATTTTATTCCTTCAAAATCTTCCATGATATGATCTTTTCCGCTGTAGCAAATCACCTCTTGATCTCCAATACTGTCGTTGCCTTTTTGGTTGATGGCATACATGAGCGAAGTAATTTCGGGGAAAGTAGTTTTTAAGAATTGAAGAATCTTTTCAATCTTCTCTCCATCGTTTTCAAAGAAGGTAAGAATCACCATCAACTCACCTTGCATAGTATCGCGAATGATGAGTGTGCGCAGCAAACCTTCTTGCACTCGAATATTGAAAAAAGAATAATCATTGTCTACCGCAAATTTGCGAACAGCATTTCGAATTTTGTTGGATGGATCGGGTTGTAACCAGCATTTATTGATGTCGACTACCTTATCGAATCGTCCAGGAACATGAAAGCCCAATCCGCGCAACTCGCCTTGGTCTTCTACATTCATATCTTTGCTATCTAACCAGCGCAAATGACTAAAAGTATATTCTAATTTATTTCTGTAAAACTGTGTTTCGGGCGCAGTTAAAATAGGCGTGATTTCGGGCAGTTGAACTTTACCAATTCGGGTAAGTTGATCAATCACTTGTTGTTGTTTAAATTCAACTTGATGCTGGTAGCCCATGTGTTGCCATTTGCAACCGCCGCAAGTGCCAAAATATTGGCAAAAAGCATCGGCACGTTTGCTAGAGAAAGAATGCGTTTTAATGATTCTTCCTTCCATGAAAGCCTTTTTCTTTTTGGTCACTTGAATATCTACCACATCACCGGGCACACCGCCACTGATGAAGAGTGCTAAATCATTAAGCTTCGCGAAAGTATTGCCTTTGTCGGCGATATCTAGAATGGTGATGTTTTCTAGAATAGGATAATTGTTTCTTCTTGGTTTTGCCATGGGGCAAAAATACATTTTAATGTTTAAAGTTTGACACTTGATTTTTTAACCACAGAGGCACAGAGGTCACAGAGTTTATATACAAACCAAAAGCTCACAAAGACGCTTTGCTTTACTGAGATCGCAGAGTGCATACTTAAAAACAAAATGCTTATTAAACGCTAACTCTGTGTCCTCTGTAGAGCAAAGCGCCTCATAAATTTTCTCTCCGTGACCTCCGCGCCTCTGTGTTTAAAATTTTATGTGTTTATCATGTTACTCGTTGTCCACCATTTTTCCTTAACTTCAAACCCGAAAATCAAATTCATTATGAACATCAACGTAACAGTTTCGGTGCATGGGAAAGTGCAAGGTGTAGGTTATCGCAACTTTGTGATGATGGCTGCCAACATTAGCAATGTGAAGGGTTGGGTGCGCAACGAAATGGATGGCACTGTTACCGCAGAATTTGAAGGCACTCAGGCCTTGGTAGATGAGATGATTGAAAAATGTTATCAGGGTTCTATGTTTTCTAGGGTAGATAAAATTGATATCCGACAAGGAGAAATTAAAAACTTTAAACACTTCGAGATTATTCGTTTATGAGCAACTTTGTTATAGCATACATTGTTTTTGCAAATAAAGATGAAGCAACACATATTGCCAAAGCAATAGTAGAAGAAAAACTGGCTGCCTGCGCCAATATTTTACCCGCTGTAGAATCGTTTTACATGTGGCAAGGAAAAGTACAAAACTGCAATGAAGTGGTACTTGTGGCAAAGACAGAAAAAACAAAATTTGAACTTCTACAAAAAAAAGTTACTGCTCTTCACAGCTACGAATTGCCATGTATTGTAGCGTTACCTATTGAAATGGGAGAAGCAAAATACTTACAATGGATAAGCAACGAATTAAAATGAAAAGTCGCTTTGCTTTAATTTTATTTTTAATGTTGAGCGCGGTGCTACTCGCTCAAGATTCATTGCGTTTGAAGCGAAGAATTAGCGATGACATTTTTCCTAAATCTGTTGTGCACAGTGGTGATGGTTTATTTGCTGCGCAAAACAAAAACGCACACAGCATAAATTTTTACAATAGAAATTATGAAACGGTAGCTGTTGTTTACGACGATATTGATTTATCGAAATTCGACACATCTTATAATTCCATCATGACCTGGGGAGCGCCCGAGGAAGGAACTTTTAGTGATGTTGGAAAATACTATTGGGTAAGCAATTTTAAGATGGAAGGTGGAAATTTTAAAAACGCCCCTTGCGAAAGTTGCAGCGGTAAAAACTACGATGCTAGTTTTGTGTACAAAATAAATACTTGGAATTTCAAGATTGAAAAAGTGGTGGAAGTAGGTTCGGGCAGCAAAGCCATTGCGTCCAGCGATGCTCTAAAAATGATAGCAGTGGCCAATTACAGCAGTGGCGATGTTCACATCATTAGCAGTAAAACAAACAAAGTAATAAAGCAATTGAATGTAGGTAAATACCCAAGCGCCATCGTTTTTCATCAAAGCAAAAAACAAATTTATGTGGCCTTAGCAGGTGAAAAAAACATTGCTGTTGTCAACACAAAAAACTGGCAAATTTCTTACATAGAAAATGTAGGTTCGTCAATTTACGATTTGTGTTTAGACGAGAAAAAAAACATGCTGTATGCCTCGTTAAAAGAAGATGGAAAAGTGGTGAAAATAAATTTAAACAACAATGCCATACAATATTTAAAAACAGGTAGAGAGCCGCGCAGTATAACACTTAACAGCGACGGCAAATATTTGTACGTGGTAAATTATGGTGAAAATTCTGCGGTGAAAATAAAAACCGACAGCATGCTGTTGAAGCAAAAAGTGCGCACGGCAAAACAACCTGTGGGCATTAGCATCGACGAAAAAAAAGGCGACATTTGGGTAGCTTGCTTAGGCGGAGAAATAAATGTTTTTGGCGATAAAAATCTGCTTAAAAAGAGTGCTTACGACAAGTACCTTGCAAGCCTAATGGGCAAACCTGCCGAGAAAGAAACAACAGTTTATCTACCCGAAATTAAAGAAGAAATTGTGGTAGAAAAAAAAGAAATAGTTGTACCTAAAAAGAAAACAGAAAGTGGCAAAAGCGAAGCGTGGATTGCCGTTGCAGGCGCCTTTAGAGAAAAAGAAAACGCAAAGAATTTACAAGAACAATTGATGCAAAAAGGATATATTTCTGAAGTGTTGGAAAGAGACAATGGCATGTACATGGTAACTTACGGAAGCGCCGTAAACCGCAAAGAAATTGAAGATTTAGCAGAAGAAGTAAAAAGCGATGGCATGCAAGTAATCATTACACGCCGATAAAAAACAACTATGGAAACAACAGAAATAATTGGATATGTGGCAATGATTTGCGTAGCCATTTCCCTATCGCTTAAAAACATAAAACAATTGCGCTATTGGAATTTAGCAGGTGCGCTTATGTTTGTTTTTTACGGAATTATTATTGACAGTTGGCCCGTAGTCATTTTAAATGCTTTTTTAGCGGTAGTAAACATTTACCGTCTATTTTTCGCGAAAGAAAAATCTACTCAGGCTTAAGCGGCAAAATCAAAACTTCAGCATCGGGAAAATGGGTAGAAAAATACCCTAAACCACCTTGCACGTTCGTTGGATAATTAATTGGTTCACTCATGATTTGTGTTAAAATATTATTTCCTGCTTTTTGGCGCAGCGACAAGTAGCGATAGTATCCTTCGCTAATATTGGATAAAGACACTATCATGGTATCTTGCGCATACTGAGGTATGTATTCAGACATATCTAAAGTGCCAAATGTAGTTTTACCATTGAAATTGATATCGGAAAAAATGGTGCTGTTGGCGTACTGATTTCCACTAGATAAAAAAGTAGATATATCTACATTATTGGGATCGACTGCTGCACTGCTTTTGTGGTACACATTGATCATGTAATAATTGTTGGCAGAAGGATCGGTAAATTTGTATTTAAACTTCAAAACTTTGTCTTCATAAACAAAAGATGCATCATCAAGCTCAACTTTCGACAACATATTTTCGGTAGCTGTAATTTCTAAATTATGTTCTTTATCAACAGCGTGCAAAGTATAAGGCACATCGCTATATTGCGCTGTTGTTATGCTAGCGTACATGCCAGGCGCTACCATAAAAAGTGTGTCGGTTTTATTAGAATAACTCACAGTAACAACAGCATCACTCACCAACAACTTCTGCATTAAATCATTGTTGATTGTTGCTTCCGACGAGTTGGTATAACCATCACTTAAAATAGAAAAACTTCTGGTGAGAGAAACCAGCATAATAGAATTGGGAATCACTGTAGAGTTAATGACCAGCTTTTCAGAAAAAGCATCTACTTTAATTTCTTTTTCTTTAGGCTGACAAGCGAAGAGAGAAAGAAGAGAAATAAGTATTAAAAAAATATTTTTCATGTTGTTAAAAATTAAAATTCAAAATTGTAAGCCACCGATGGAATAAAACCGAACAAACCGCGCTGCATGTATCGCTTGGCAACATCATCTACTTTAAGATAAATTTGATAAGGTGTATTGCTGTTGTACACATTATAAGCTCCTATTTGCCATTCTCCTTTCCAGCGATGTTTATTTCTGCATTTAATAGTAAGATTTACGTCTAAACGATGCGTTGGCGACATAGATACCGCATTTCTACTGGTGTAAACAGGAAGCAATTCTACTCCGGTTAAACTACTATTCAACATGGGATAAGCACCCACTTGAGGAGTGAAGCGAGCTCCCGACATATACACCCAAACCGCCGACAAACTAACTCTTTTGGTGAATTTATAGTTGGCTACAATACTAAGATTGTGTCGACGATCGTATTTTGCTGGAAACAATTTCCCTTCATTCAAACCATCAAACTGTCTGTTGGTCCACGATAAGGTATACCCTATCCATCCAGTTAATCTACCTTCATCTCTTTTCAACAAAAACTCGGCACCGTAAGCGCTACCTTTTCCTTGCAACATTTCGTCATCAAAATTATTGTTCAACATTAAGTTGGCACCTTCCCTATACTCCACTAAATTTTGCATCCATTTGTAATAAGATTCTACAGTAATGCTGGTAGCAATTTTTGGAAACATGCGAGAATAACCCACAGCCAACTGATCGGAAATTTGTGGTTTCATTCGTGAAGTAACGGGATACCATAAATCGGTAGGCAAAGCCACGGTAGAGCTTGATACCAAATGCATGTACTGTCCCATTCGCGAATACCCACCTTTAAAAATATCATTTTTAGTGAGTTCATATTTTACGCCCAATCGAGGTTCAAGCAACATATAATTTTTGTTGGTAACGTAAGCACCCGATACGCGCAAGCCGGACGCCAACTCCCATCGTTCGTTTAATTTATAATCGGCATGACCATAAAGTGCATATTCTAACGCCAACAATGTTGGAGGTTTTGCACTTTTTAAAAATTCGCTTATTTCTCCTTTAGTACTAATAATATTAGGTTTAAACACATGTTGAATCGCTTGTGCTCCAAACTTAAATTTGGTGCGATAAGAATGGTCTAAGCTAAAATCGGCTTTCACTCCATAATCATTCACCTTTGAAGAAATATAGAGGGAATTTGCATCAAACTCACCATTAATATTGTAAGAAAAATTAGTGTTAATCAATGAAACATTAGAGAATAAGTTATTCCTATAAACATGATTCCATCGCAAAGTGTTGGTATAATTACCCAGCACAAATCCGAATTTAAAGAGGCCTTCGTTTTCTGCATCTGCAGACAACTTTAAAACATCATCGCCCAAATACGAACTGTAATACAAGTGATCTTTAGGGCCCAACTTAACATTTAGTTTCGCATTCAAATCGTAAAAATAATATGGCAAAGAAACGCCCACCGCTTTAAAAACACGATCGACATAAGTTCTTCTGCCGGCAATCATAAACGACGCTTTATTTTTCCAAAGAGGCGCTTGCACGGTAAGGCGCGATGACAATAAACCAATACCACCTGTAAGGTTAAGTTTATTCATATTCCCTTCGTTCATTCTAATGTCTAAAACAGAGGAGAGTCGGCCACCATAACTCGCAGGAAAAGGCCCTTTCAACAAAGTAATATCTTTAATAGCATCGGCATTAAAAACCGAGAAGAAACCCAAGAGATGACTTATATTGTACACCACCGCTTCATCTAAAATAATTAGATTTTGGTCGGCATCACCACCGCGCACAAACATACGTGCTTGACCTTCTCCACCTGCTTGCACACCAGGCAACAACTGCGCAATTTTTATAATATCTGTTTCACCAGCAATAAGCGGAATATTCTTCAAATCTTTCATGGGTAATTTGATGGTACCCATTTGATTTGATTTATGAATTTCTTCTAAAGAAGAACGTTTTCTTTTCACCGAAACTTCGTTTAAAGTAGCAACCTGCTTAGTGATTTTAATTTTTATAGGGGTGCCAAAATTGGCAGGAGTTACAGTTACAATTTTTTCGGCATAACCAATATTACTAATGGTAAGCTGAAAAGTATCGCTGGGCAAAATCAATGAAAAATAACCGTATTGGTTGGTGGTGGTGCCATAAGGTTTTCCGTTTACAAATACCGATGCGTAAATAATGGCTTCACCACTTTCCTCATCATTAACGCTTCCGCTAATTTTCATCGTTTGTGCAAAAACACCTTGAAAAAGTAGAAAAGCAAAAAGAGCTAAAAGTTTAAAATTCTTCATGAGATAGTACTATGTTTTGTAATAAGATGCAACAACAATAAAAAGTTACAAACGACAAAATATAATTTTCATTGCAACAAAAAAAAGCCAGCCATCATTGCTGATGGCTGGCCCACTGAAATCGAAAAAACTACTACTATTTTCGAATCAGTACTTTTTGAGTAGACCCCTCTACTCTTAGGAAATACAAACCACCCGAAATTTTTGAAACATCTATTTTTTCATTGGGATGAAGCCATTGACCAATTACTATCTTACCCATTTCATCATACATTTCCACCCACTGTGTGTGAGTGATATTTACTGTTACATCGTTAACAGCAGGATTAGGGTAAGCGAACAAATCATCCTTAGCCTCTACTTCTTCACTTGAAGTAGTTAAGCAGCTCGTAAAAATTGAAGCATAATTGTTGGCAAAAGAATATGAATTAATCAAATCCATGTTGATTGACCAAGTGGCTAATCCATGTAAATCGGGATATCCACCATTTTGCACCAAAGTATATGAGCCAGGTTTAGGACCCTCACCGCGCAAATAAGCCATAGCTGCAATAACTACAGAATTAATAAAATAACCCCCACCAGCTTGAGCAGATGCAGGCAAACAAACTGCGATTTGTGAAGGAGACACACCACTGAAAAATCCTTTACCATTTTTACAAGTAAAACCTTGTACTAGGGCGTCGACCTGCGACACAATAAAATCGGCAGTACCTGGCGCGTACTGTGCATTGTTTAAAGCAACCACCGGAGATCCAGTATTGTAAATGCACCATCAACAAATCAATATCATTCTTCAAGGTCTCAATCATTGGCAAATAAGCCACACCATAAGTTGATGAAAGATACGAGGAGAGTCCGCCTGTAGTATAAGCCACCTCTGGCACAAAAGTTAAAATCATTTTTTTACCATAGGTAGTTTGATACCATGAAAGCAATTGTTTAATACCATCAATCATTCGTTGAATATGCGGCTCGGGATTAGAGATGGTACCACCGTTGGTCTGACTCAAATAAATAGGTCTTTCTAAATCGATATCGATACCATCTAAACCCTGGGAAGAAATCACATTCTTAACTTTAGTAACGAAAGTATTCATATCGGCAGTAGAATTTAATTTGAACGAACCGTTACCTCCGCCTATACTTATCAAAACTTTTTTCCCTTGAGCCTGCACTGTTGGAATATCGGCACGTAATTTAGCATCGTTTGTAGCCTAAAAACTAAGGGCATTTACATTATTGTTATCGGGATTTCCATCACCTGCGCCTGCCTCTAAAAAAGACAAACAAAAAACATTGTAATTGCTGTTTACCGAAGCCAATGGAACATAAGAGCCCCAACTTGTTTGGTAGTAACCTACCAAAACATTGCAGGGCAATTGGGCTTTAACCATAGAAAAAAGAAAGCCGTTAAAAAGCAAAATAGATAGAAGTATATTTTTCATAGTAATAGGTTTTGGGTTATTGTCAAAAATGAATTGATTTCGTTGCATATCAAAAACAATAAAATGAGAAATTAGTGATTGAAAAAAAACAGTCAACATCAAGTTATAGGTTACTAATCTCACTTCTCCCTTTTTTAAAGGGAGAATTTGCAGGCCTTTGAGGGGAAAGGCAAGAGGGATTTTATTTATCAAGGAAATCCCTCTTGCCAATACACAGGCAATTCCGCACTCTCCCTTTAAAAAAGGGAGAAGTGAGATTAGTGACCCAATATTCAAAGAAAAACGTATTCATCATTTAATAGAGTACTGCAGCAGTGCCTATTCTTTCCTTCATCACATCTTTCCCATTTTCTTTATTAATGCTGTATCTAATCTTATATACATACACATCTTGCTGCACAGGATTTCCTTGGTAGTGCCCATTCCAGCCTTGATTCACATCATTCGATTGAAAAATTAATTCTCCCCAACGATTGAAAATGAACATTTCAAAATTTTCTACATAAGCCGCTTCTACTTTAAAAATATCGTTCTTATGATCTCCATTTGGCGATACTGCATTGGGCACAAAAAATGAGCTTTCGCAATAATCTACCAATGTAATTCTATCGGTCACTTCACAATGCTCTTGTGAAAGAGTAAGTGAATATGTCCCTTCTTTTTTAGCAATAATAGTTGCTTGCTTCTCACCCGTACTCCAAGAATATTGATATTCATTCTTAGGAATAAAAGTAGATTGAATATTTACGCCATCTCTTTGCTCTGCAAAACAAAAAACTGTTTTTTGTTGATGATTAAAAAGTGTGGAAGGCAAATCAATAACATTTACATACACTCTATCTGTATCCTTGCAGTTTGCATTGCTTACTATCACCTCATAAAAACCAGAATTACCAGCTATTATTCCTTGCGATGTTTGATTGGTACTCCATAAGTATTGCATATTACTGTTGCCTGCATTCAACAATATCGATTGTCCGCTACAAATACTAATACTGTCATTTCCATTCAATAAATCTACAACCGGAACAGTATTGAATTTCACATTCACGTTATCGCGTGACGAACAATTGTTACTATCTGTAAGCACCAACGAATAAGCACCTGAAGAAGTAACTGCAATAGCATTTTGCGTACTTCCTGTATTCCAAACATAGGAGTTGCTTGAAGAAATATTATTTGATGTAATCGTTAACACTTCACCCACACATTTCACCACATCATCGCCTAAATCAACTACCGGATTTTGGTTTTCTGTTACCACAATGTTTACGGTGTCTTTGCAATTTTTATTGGTGCTTACTTCAACAACATAAACACCTCCATTGTTCACTGTTTGTGTTGAATTAAGAGCACCATTATTCCACAAATACGAATAATTATTTCCTACGTCTTTTCCAATCATCACCGTCTCTCCCGCACAAAATCTCACTGCAGTATCAATGGCACTCACATTGGGTTTAGGGTGCAGCGTAATCACTATATTATCACTTCCTGTACATCCCAATCCGTTATCTATAGTTAAAGAAATGGTTCCTGCACTCTTCACCGAAATTTGATCACTGCTTTCGCCTGTACTCCAATGAAAATTAAATCCTGAAAGTGCAGCATAACTAGAACTCAACACCACACTTTCACCTTCACACATACTGCTATCGGGTGCAGCCGTAATTTGCAAAGGCAATTTAGATTTAATAGTGACAGAAAAATTATCGCGCCCCTTGCAACCATAAACATCTGTGATGTCAACCCAACCATTTACCGATGCATTTATATTGGCAAGTGTGATGTTATTTTGTTTTGAATTGTTGTGCCACAAATAAGTGTATGCGCCATTGCCATTGTTAAATGAGGAGGCATCGAAGGTTAGAGTGTTGTTCGAACAAACAACAGTATCTCGCAACACATCAGGTGTGGGCAATGGAATTATTCTCACAGAAATTGTATCTGTATTTTTACATTGATTGGCATCAGTAATTTGCAATGAATATTTTCCATTTTGATTCACCGAAATTTGCGAAGAAGTAGCCGCCGTATTCCATAAATAATTCCATCCTGAAGTTGGACTTTGATCACCAATACTCACACTCGTTCCTTCACAAATATTTTTATCGGCACCCAAATCTAAAATAGGTAAAGCATGAACAGTTAACAACATACTGTCGCTACCACTGCAACCACTTCCATCGTTTACCTCCACGCCATAAACACCAGCATTTTTAAGTGTTACAGCACTTGTTGTTGCGCCAGTATTCCACAAAATTGAATAACTGTTGGCAGAATATTGTGCATCTAAAACGATAGAATCTCCAGCACAAATTTCTCTATCGTTCAACTGCACCAACAAAGCATTACTTTCTTTTACAAAGATGCTATCACTTCCTTTGCATCCTTTGCCATCGCTTGCTGTTACAAAATACCAACCTTCTTGATCTGCATCTAACAATGGTGCACTGCCCACCAAAACGCCTGTCCATGCATAAGTGTAATTACCATCACCTCCACTATAATTGGCTTGCAAAGTAATGTTGTTACCCGCACAAATTTGCACTGTATCGTTGGCGAAAGAAACATTAAGTGCAGGCGCTAAACTTACTTCCACTGTATCGCGATTTTTACAACCCAAAGCACTCGTCAATTCTAAAATATATGTACCCGCTTTGTTTACCGATAAAGTGCTAGTGGTTTCATTGCCGGGCAACCACAAATAATTTCCCGTAGCGGCAGTATTTGCTAATGAAACAGAAGGCCCAGCACAAATCAATTGGTCACTTCCCAAATTCACATTAGGTTTATTTTCTATAGAAATATTGATAGTATCTGAACCCGCGCAACCAGATGTGCTCAATACATTAACGATATACGTGCCTGCTGTATTTACAGTAATTTGTTGTGTATTTTGATTGCTCGGCAACCATACATAAGAAGAAAAATTCTTACCTGCGTCTAAGGTTAAACTTGCGCCTTCGCACAAAGTGGTATCTTTTCCTACATTTATTTTTAAAGAATTGGACGTTGTAATATTAATGGTATCACTTGCCGAACAACCTGTTGCATTCTTTACCGTTACAAAATATTTGCCTGCTAATGCAACAGTAATAGTTGATGTTGTAAAATTATTACTCCACACATAAGAGGTATAACCTGCCCCAGCATTTAAAGTAATATTTGCGCCAGCACACAATGAAGTATCATTACCCAAATTTACTAAGTTGATAGGCACCACCGTAATTTTAGCGTTGCCTTTTCCAACATCAAAACATTTGCCGCTCACCACGCTATCAATAGTATAATCTACATTGGTTTTGGCATAAAAAGTATACAAGGTATCTGTTGCATCAACAACGGTTTGCACACCTGCATTTCTTAAATACAATTTGAAGGGAGCGCTGCCCGTCATCTTCACTGTAATTTTTGCAGAATCACCATTGCAAATTGATTTTGTTCCTGAGATGGTAGCTGTTGGTTTGGTGCATGAATCGGTGCAAAAATCAATGACATCGTTAAGTAAAGTGTCGCACGGCCCGCTGCTCACTTTCAACAAAGTATATGTTCCTTCTGGCACTGTAGCCGTAAGCACAGTGTAAGTTGAAGTTGTAATATTGTTCACCACTATAATTACGCCTTTGGCATCGCGATATTGAATACTCCAAGGAGCAGTTCCTCCAGTAAAATTTACTTTTAAATTTCCGCCTTTCTGACAACCAACTTGGCATTTACCTACATTGATTTTGTCCCATTGAGCATTAGGGCGCGTTTTCTTTGGCACCACCACACTTGCTTTGTGACAATTTAAAAAGATACTTCCATTCTTATCGGTGATATTTAAGATTTTATATTCACCTGGCTCGCTCACTAAAAGCACATCAGTGGGATTGCTAACATTGGTCTTTGTGTACACCGCACCATTCGGACCTTGCACCGAGTAAGAAAAAGGAGCAGAACCAAAAAGATTCACGTACAGTTCTGTTTTCTCGCCCTGGCAAATAGGCCCTTTAAAATAATTTAAATTGGCAGTGGGTGATGGACAGGCCGATGCAAAATAAGTTTCTCCAAAACCTTTTTCTGCACTATAGCCAGGAAATGCTTGAACTATTGCATCGATGATGGGACCCAAATCTTCATAATTGATGCAACCTACATGCTGGTATTTTAATTTTGGTGTAAGCTTCATTTCCAATTTCACACATTTACTTGGATCGGCACAAGGGTCGGTTTTTTTTGTAACGGTATCTACGCACACATAGCTGGTATCATAACCAACAATAAAACTTGTGAAAGGAGGTTGTAAATCCCAAACTTTCTTTACTTCAGATTTCACAAAATTAACATCGGCATGCCAAAACACTCTCGCTGCTTCATCAATGTAAGAGGTAATATCGCTCCAATCGAAACACTCATTGTAACAACCAAAATTTTGGTAATGCGCAGGTTTGGCCGGATTACTTCCTCCCCAATTTTGTTTGGCATCTTGAGACACCAAGCTAGGTGCAACCGACCACTCATTACCCAACTGAATTAGGTTGTTGCGCATTCTCTCACCATAGGGCAAACCAGGAGTACCATTTAAGGGCACCAAAGTACCAATTACATTAGGGTTAGCACGATATGCAGCGCGTTGCGTGGTAAACACATTTTTTAAAATATTGCCTGCTCCTTCACTACCATCATGATAGGCATAGGCCAACACTTCTTCGGCCACAAATGGATCGGCAGCTTTGTGAAAAAAGTCGATGGGATTGTAGCAAAATTTCTTTTCCCAATAAACAAAAGAAGTGTAATCGTACATGGCCTTTGAAAGACAAGCGGTAACAAAATTTCCACCGTTGATAATATCATCATACACTAGAGGATGAGATGCATTGTTGTACAAATCGGGATAAAATTGTTGTAGCTGAGACCATCCAGTTGGTAAAATTTGAAAGCAACCGCCATAAACAGAGCCTGCACGAAAATTCAATTTATTGACACCTCCTGCAGGTACAAAAGTAGCATCGCACCCCATTCTTCCTTCAATCATCGATTGCGCAAAAACGTAGTTGAGCGATGTAATTTCTGCACCTACCATGTTGGTAAACAAACGATGTGTATGCGCAGCAGCCAATGCCCACGATTTACGGTTGGTAGGCACACGCACCTCTGCTTTATCAAGATTGCTTGGTCCGCTCCACTCGGCAATTAATGCTTGGCCCAAACACAATTTACTAGGCGATGGAATAAAACAATCTTTACTAAAATAATATTTCCACGGATTAGCATTGTACGACTTTGGAATAAAATTAGGGTCGCTCACAATCACTCTAACAGTATCATTATTTGGTGTTAATGCATAAGGAGGCAGAACAAAATTTCCGCTGTATTTTCCTCCCCAAACAGACACTGTTTTACATGAATTGGCAGCGGGCAATTCCCACGATTGAAAAGTAAAAATCACCTCATTGCCGTTGATGGTAGCTGAGGGTCCGCCAAAAGCAGTAATACTAGGCCAAAAGAATTTAATAGTACCAGACATTGCCGCATTGGTTTTATTACACAGCACCATTGAACCATTTATTTCGCCTGTATTAGGAATAGGTGTTAATTTCATATCGATGGTATACTTCTGCGCGAGTGCAGAAGTCGATAACAAAATGAAGTATAAAAAGAGCCTCATAACTAGGTGATTTAGGTATACTTCAAATAAACAATTTTGAAGCGGGAGACGCTAAACAAAAAATGCCAGAATTATCGATTCATACAAATAAAAAGCACTTCCGCTTGGGGCTGCGGAAGTGCTGCACATTACCGAACAAAAACGAAGGAAGAGAGCTTTGTTCGGTTACTACTACTAACATTTAAACGAGCTGCTTAAACGAGAAACAAAAAAAAATAATTTTTGGTGCTTAAAAAAAACAAAAAAATGAGATTTTGGCGATTCGAATTATTCTGTAACAATCAGCTTCTGCAATACCATTTTATTGGCAGCATTCACCTGTAAAAAATAAGTGCCTTGCGACAAACAAGATATATTCAGTACTTCTGAAATAGACGCTATACTAGATTGAAAAACCAGCTTTCCTTCGGCATTAAAAATATTCACTTGTATATCTCCTTGAGAAAGAATAGTGATTTGCTCGTTGGCTGGATTTGGAAAAACAGAGAATTTCAACAATTCATTTTCGCTCACTACACTAGGTGAAATAAATGAGAAAGCAACCGCCGGAGTCCAACTCGATGAATCTACCGCATTATATGCCTTCATGCGCAGAAAATATTCGCCCAATGGAAGATCGGTAAACCCTTGCGACATATTACTATTGTTAGGCTGATTTACACTTACACCTGTTACATCATAAATGTAAATAGGTGATATAAACACTGTTGTGTTTCCCACCTGAATTTGGTAAGAAGTAGAACCCCCTATATTACGCCAAATAGCACCTGGCGTAACGGTATACGATTGCGAAGGTGTAGGACTAACTAAAAATGGGTATTGCTTAGTGGTAAAAACTCGAGTTTCCGACCAATCACTGGTGTCATTCATCGTTCTGCCGCGAACCCTCCAATAATGTTTGGTTCCATAATAAAGATGAAGAACAGTTTTAGAAATTAATTCTCCTGCATTAGAAGAAGAATAATCGATCACACCAATAGAATCTCTTAACAAAGGCGAACTAAATGATGCAGAAGTATCTATTTGAAGATCGTAATGCTGCATTCCGCCCAAGTGATAAAAACTAAAATTAATCTTTACAATCTGTGTATCGGCATTGTTCACAGGTAAATAAAGCAAAGGCGCAGCAGCATTGCCAAATACCCAAAACATTAGCATTGCCAAAATTAATTTACATCTAGTCATATAGCATTCCCTTATAGTTATACCGAAACTACAGGAGAGAAGACGACCACACAAACAAAAAAAAGTGATTTTTAGCGATTGATGAAAATTAAGTGCACTCAAAAACATTGCGTAACGTTTTTTTTATCATTACTTTTTAGCTAAATATTTGAATTATGAGTGAGAAAGACCACTTGTTTGCCCTTATACATAGCTTAAAGAATACCGAGAAATCGTACTTCAAAAAAAATTAAAACTGCCTTTGGCAATACCGATTCGTCTCTTCTTCAATTGTTTGATGCCATTCAAAAAATTGATACTTATGATGAAGCCAACATCATGAAAAGCTTGGGTAAAGAATCGTATCGCGAATTCATTTCGGCCAAAAAATACGTGCTCTTCAACGAGATTTTAGATATTCTCACGTACATGAAAAGCAAGACCGAAGAAGGCATTTGGCAAATCAACCGTTTGGTAGGACACGCCTTGGTGCTGAAAGAAAAAATACTGTACGAAGAGGCATTGAAGATTTTACATAAAGCTCAAAAAATAGCTATAGAAAACGATTTCTTCTCTAAACAACTCGAAATTAATCAGCAATGTATTGAAGCGCTGCATCAGCAAAGTGTCATGCTCGATTTCAGTTACATGGAACAAATAGAAAATCACCGACTCAACGTCATTAAAATTAGCGAATACATCATCAACACCGAACAGTTTTTTATTCTATCAGATAAACTGTTTAGAAAAGGTGAAATGCTGCGCCATTCTTCAAACGAAAGTTTAAAAATGGAAATGCAAGAATTGTATGCCTATCCTCTGCTTAGCGATGGGAATAAAGCGCTCACCAAAACAGCAAAAATTTGCTACCACTTCATTCTGTATTACAAATACCAAAGCTTTGAAATTGACTTGAAAAAAGCATGCTTTCACTTGAAAGAGTTGATACACGAACAAGCTCAGGTAAAAAGATTTTCGGCACGTTCTCGCATAGTGCAAATGAACAACTTCATTCAATTGGCCATGAAATGTGGCTTAAAAAATGAAGCCTTTGAAATGCTAGAACAAATGAAAAAAATGTATGAAGAAGAAAACGACCCTTTCTTAATACTAAACTACTTGGTGAGCGGCGGTATATTTTACGCCATGAACAGTGATAGCGAAGGATATCGCAATTTTCACCAAAAGATTGAAGAAGGTGTTGCATCTCTTATAGACAAATCAAATTTTAGCAAAGAATTGTTAGATGTAAAACACCAACAATTTTGCTACTATTTCGAACAAAAAGAGTTTAAAAAGGCTTACCAAATAGCAAATTTTATCGACGGACAATACGACCTGCGTTCATACAAAAACACCAGAATAACAGAAAAAATATTGAAGCTCTTGTGCGCCTACGAAATGGAAGAAGATGAATTGGTGCGTGCAGAAATTCGCGCGATTAAATATTTACAAAAAGGTGTAGACGACATGTTGGTAGCCGATGTTGCCGTATTTAATTTGCTCGAAAGATTGGCCAAAGCCAACACCAAAGAAGCCGCCAAAATCTCCATGCAACAATATTTACAAAACACCGAAAACATAGAACACGAAGGTAAATACAGTTTCTTAATCGATGGTTTCGGATTCAATCTTTGGGTGAAATCGAAAGTAAATAAAGAAAGCTTCTTCAACCTAAAATTCAATCAGATAGCAGATGTGCTGAAATAAAAGTCAAGTTTTTTTATCTTAAAATGATAGTGGAAAAACTTATGCACTTTCAGCAGAAAAAACTAAGATTTTAATGCTAAATTCGCACAAACACTTTTGGCTTCCGTCAGTGGACGGACAATGTTTGACTTTTAACTTTTGATTTTTCATGAAGCAACTCATTCAATCTTATAAAACAGGCGAACTAGGTTTATTCGATGTTCCGGCTCCAGTATGTGGCGACAACGGCGTAGTTATTAGAACACGCAGCTCTTTAGTTTCGGCTGGTACCGAAAAAATGATTATTGATTTGGCCAAGAAATCGTTGATTGGAAAAGCGCAAGCGCGTCCCGATTTGGTGAAGCAAGTCATCACCAAAATGAAACAAGAAGGAATTAAAAATACTTTAGAAAAAGTTTTCACAAAGTTAGATACGCCAATACCACTGGGCTATTCATGTGTTGGTGAAGTGTTAGAAGTAGGTAAAAATATTACAGGCGTTACCGTTGGTGATCGTGTTGCTTGTGGTGGTGCAGGTTATGCCAACCACAGCGAAATCAACTACGTTCCTAAAAATTTATTTGTTAAAATTCCCGATAGCGTTAGCGATGAAGATGCATCTTTTGTAACGGTGGGCGCTATTGCTTTGCAGGGTGTTCGACAAACTGCGCCTACTATTGGTGAAAGAGTGGCGGTGATTGGTTTGGGTTTACTCGGACAACTTACAGTTCAACTTTTAAAAGCAAATGGATGTAAAGTTATTGGTACCGATTTCGATCCACGCAAATTAGATTTGGCCAAAGAAATGGGTGCCGATGCAGTTTGCGCACCAGAAGATATTATTGCAGCAACTAAAAATTTTAGCGTTGGCAGAGGTGTTGATGCTGTAATCATCACCGCATCTACAAGCAGCAATCAGCCGGTTGCCGATGCGGGAGAAATTTGCCGTCAGAAAGGTAGAGTGGTAATTGTTGGCTTGGTAGGCATGGATATTCCGCGTGAACATTATTACAAAAAAGAATTGGAGTTGAAATTGAGTATGGCTTACGGTCCGGGCCGTTACGATGCACAATACGAAGAGCAAGGAATAGATTATCCTTTTGCACATGTACGCTGGACAGAGCAACGAAATTTCGAAGCTTTCATCGCTTTGATTGAAGAAGGAAAAGTCACTCCGCAAAAATTATTAACGCATAGAATCGCCTTCGAACAAGCACTAGAAGCTTACGATTTACTAGAAGGAAAAATTAAAGAATACTATTTAGGGATAGTGCTTAAATACCGCGAATCATCAAGCGGAAGCAGAAAACCAATTGCGGTGAGCAATCGCAGCACCAATGTAGATCAAATCAATGTTGGATTGATTGGCGCAGGTAACTTCACCAAAGGCGTAATTCTACCAACTCTCAATAAAATATCTGCTTACAACCTTACAGGCGTGTGCACTGCTACAGGCGTTTCGGCGCACTCTACGGGCAAGAAACACAACTTTAAGTTCATCACTACCGATGCCGATGAGTTGATTCAGAACAACGAAATAAACACCGTTTTAATCACCACGCGCCACAACGACCACGGCGAAAAAGTGATTCGCGCCATTAAAGAAGGCAAACATGTTTTTGTAGAAAAACCACTAACAATTGATGAGAGTGAGTTGGAAGTTATCAGAGTAAAATACACCAAGGCTGAAAAACCTGCTATTTTGCAAGTGGGCTACAACCGTAGGTTTGCGCCGTTGGTTCAAAAAATGAGAACTATTATTGGCAAGCACCAAGCCTCTATCAACTACCGTGTAAATGCAGGGGTAATTCCAATGAATTCATGGATACAAGACCCAACAGTGGGGGGCGGAAGAATATTGGGTGAGTTGTGTCATTTCGTTGATACTTGTATGTTTTTGGCGAACAGCAAACCTGTTTCTGTTTTTGCTACAGCGATTAACAAAAGCGATCAATCTATACCCGATGAAGACAACGTAAGCGTTGTGCTCACTTTCGAAAATGGTTCTATCGCCACCATCACTTATGTTGCATTTGGCAACAGAGAATTACCCAAAGAATTCATCGAAGTTTTCGCACCAGAAATCGCCATGCAAATGGACAATTTCCGCGAACTAACGGTTTACCAAGGAACATCAAAAGACCGCACCAAATCATCTAACCAAGACAAAGGATTCGAAGCAGAATTTGAAGCTTTTGCCGCTGCGATAAAAAGCGGAAATCCGGCGATTAGCTTTGAGGCTTTGTATGCTGTGAGTAAGGTGACGTTTAAGGTGTTGGAGAGTTTGAGGAATGGGGAGGTGGTGAAGTTGTAGATATGGGGGATACACTTTTTTTATACCCTCACATAGAGATAAACCAAAGTTCTAATTGGGAAACAGAGTTTATTTGTTTAATCTCATTTCTTGAAAAATGAATTAGTTTCCTAAGTCAAGGAAATACTTTAAAAAACACTGACAGAAAATTATCTATTTTTCATAATAAGGATTTAGAACAAAGTGATATAAATCCTTCATTCATGAAAAGAAATTCTTATCCCCCTAATGATTTTATATCTTTAGCGCCTAAAAAGGAAGAAGGCATTTCAGCAATTATTTATCAATTTTCTCACGAATATTGTCACTATTTGATAGATTCTGCAATCAAAAATTATGAGGGTCGATTTATTTGGTTGGAGGAGTCTCTTTGCGAACTTGCATCATACTTCGTATTAGAGAAGTATAATAAACAAAATCTTATCACGGATAAATCTTTAAGTTGTTATATAAACGAAACATGGAATAAAGATGCAGTAAAAATGATATTGATTTTAAATCTTGGTTTCAACGAACCCTTCCTTTATTTTACAATAACACGTTTCGACAACAACATGATCAAGATAACTACAGAGGTGATAATGTAATTTTTGCAAAAAAGATTTACCCAATATTCGAACAGAATCCTGAAGCTTGGGATATCATTCTAACTTTTAAAGATGTGCAATTTCATGATTCAACTACTGTTATAGAGTTTATTGATGAATGGCAAAAGCAGAGCGAAAAACAATACGGGAGATACTTTGATGAATTGAAAGAAATACTATGCTTAAACTAATTTTATATTAGCTAAATCAGGAAGTTACAAAATCTTTATAAATCGTGTGATAATTTATCTTGCATTATCTCGTCGATAAGAGACTTTATCTTTTTCATATGAGATTTATTTTCTTCTTCGGAAAAATCGCCAATCATTGTAATAATGAAATTACTATTTTCATTAAAATATACGTCTACCGGGCATTGAAAAGAATCGAAATATGCTTTATTTTTTAAGTAACAGACATTAAACCTTTTTTCATAAACATTTTTAATATTTTCCTCTATAGTATACTGAAATATAGGTCTAAATCTATTCATGTCTAAAAATTAAACAATTCGCTCACTGGAACTTCTAAAGCGGCTGCAATTTCGCTGAGGTAATATGCTGTAGGATTTATTTTTCCGTTTTAAACTCTTTCTATGGATTGCTTTTCTTTGTCGCACTTATCTGCAAGCTCCGATTGTGTCCAGCCCTTCTCTTTTCTGAGTCTAACAATATTCTGACCTAATCGATGTAAAAATTCAATTTTTTCCATTGCAGGCAACAATTTCAAAATAATGCCTTGGAATTAAGTCAACGCATCGGTTGACTTTGTGATTTTTTATTCTAAGTTCGCGGTAACAAACAAATAAATCTATAAGAATATGAAAATCAAAATCATTGGTATGGCTATGCTGTGCATAATCAGCGTAAATGTGCAAATTATTAAGTCAGGAAATTATGAGCAGAAGTGGATGATTAGGTGATTAATATCACCTCTTGTTTTAATAGAAAAAAGGACCGTAACAATTCTTTAATTTGCGTGGAAAGATGCATCAAGCAAAATATTACAATTCAACTTTCACAACACTTGTTTCACGAATAAATCCACCTGGTTTATAAAAATAAACATTAGAAACGGCGCCATCATATCGCACCACATAAATATTTTTTTCGATCTTCTTTTGGGTTAGTAAATCTTTAATTGATGTGTAATATTGATTAACATCTTCTTGCGTAAAGTTAGGATGCAAAGTCACAAAATCAATGTCTTGTTGCGACACCTTACTTCTCGAAACATTGTCTCTATAAGGAACATCATTGGCATTGGTAGCAAAATGTTTGAATTCACCTTCACCTTCTATAAGCTCGTAAGTAAAGACATTTTCTTTTATAGACAACACCTTAATTTTATTGGAGCCAAACACAAGCACCTTACCAATGTCAGAAGCAGTAATCTTCTTGTAATCGTAAGAAGTAAGATACTTTGTTACAACCGTAAGGGTCCCATTCAAATTCTTAAATGCAGTTTCAGTTCCATAAATCTTTTCTGCCTCAGCAACTACAACTTCTTTTCCTTCAGTAACATTGCCATCGGCATCAAATTCATCAGTAATTGAAACCTTAGTACTCAAGTATACATTGTTTGATCGAGCAATTAACTCAACTATTGCTCCCGATTCATTCTTTAATTTTTGCTCAACAACATCAATACTCATATATTTTTCATCGGCATCAAAGTTTGCAGAAAATGAAGAAAATAAGATTAAGTTTTCTCCGTCGAATTTCAACTTATACAGAATTATTGAACCGTAATTTCTCCTCTCAATGAGCTCCTCAACAATTTATCAATCTCTTCCTTGTTGCTATAGTTCCCCAATACATGCATCATCTTAGTCACTGCGGCCACTGATGTCATGTCGTGACCAGAATGTACTTTCATTTGTTTTAAATCTTCACTGGTGGCATATCTGCCTAATTCCACTCTTCCTTTGATACATTGCGTCACTACCAATACATGAACTCCTCTTTCGGCCAAACGCTGCAAGCCAGAAAGCAAATGCTTGTCTTGAGGTATATTTCCTGTTCCGTAAGTTTCTAGAACTAATCCGCGCAAATATTGATTATCAAAAACACTTTGAAAAACTTTAGCAGAGAAGCCCGGAAAAACTTTGAGTAAGGCGACATCGGGACTCAATTTATCTCTAAAAGAAAATGCAGATTCGCTTTTGTGTACTATTGCTTCATTCAATTTAAAATGAACACCTACTTCAGCTAAAGCCGCGAAGTTAGGCGACATAAATGCATCGAAATTTTCGGCGTTGGCCTTTATGGTTCTATTGGCGCGAAACAATGAATTTTCAAAATACACACATACTTCAGGGAAAATAGCAGCGCCATTTGCATTTTGCATAGATGCCAATTCTATCGAGGTTAAAATATTTTCCTTGGCATCACTTCTCAATAAGCCAATAGGTAATTGAGAGCCAGTAAAAATTACTGGTTTTGTTAATCCATCAAACATAAAGCTTAACGCCGATGCAGTGTAGGCCATTGTATCAGAACCATGCAAGACCACAAAGCCCGAATATTTTTCATAATTGTGGGCAACTGCTTTACCAATTACTTTCCATTCTTCTGGACCGATATTCGACGAGTCCAAAGGTTTTTCGAAAACAGAAATGGATTCAATTGGAAATTGAAATTTAGATAACTCGGGAATTGAAGTCAGTAAATTTTTGATGTCGAAAGGAAGCAAAGTTCCATTGCCCGAATCTATCATTCCCACTGTACCGCCGGTATATATGATTAAAATTGATTTGCTCATAGTAGTAAATTAAAAAGTAAAAACTCGATTTGCATTAGCCGTTGTGATATTTGCTACTTCCTCTAATGATAGTCCATAAATATCGCACAACTTCAATGCTACTAGCTTAACGTAAGAAGATTCATTTCGTTGCCCTCGGTGCGGAACAGGAGGTAAATAAGGCGCATCGGTTTCGAGCACGATATGTTGTAATTCCAAATTTTTCAATACTTCTGGCAACTTCGAATTTTTATAAGTGACGGTTCCACCAATACCCATTTTGAAGCCATAAGAAATAATTTTTTGTGCATCTTCTAACGTCCCGCCAAAACAATGAAAAATTCCTTTCAAGCCTTCGCGATGTTCTTCATCTAAAATTTGAAAAATTTCTTGTAGCGACTCTCTTGCATGTATGATGATGGGTAAATTCAATTCAATGGCCCAACGAATTTGTATTCGAAATGCATCTTTTTGTTGAACAAAAAAAGTTTTATCCCAATGCAAGTCTATACCAATTTCACCCACTGCAGCGTACTTCTCTTCGCGCAATTCTTTTTCAATAATGGCTAGTTGCTCTTTGTAATCCTCTTTCACATAACAAGGATGCAAGCCCATCATGGGAACAAAAATTTCGCTGTTTTTTGCCAACAAAGATTTCATTTCTTGAATCGAAGCAACATCTACATTAGGCAAATAAATTTTGCTCACTGCATTCTCCTTGGCGCGCGCAATAAAGGCGCTGATATCGGCCAAAAAATCTTCTTGGTAAATATGTGCGTGGGTATCTATTAAATTCATGTAGCTAAAATAAGATTCTTCTTTTCTAAAGAAGCAAAGAGTTCATTTTTTTCTTGGCAAAAAAACGAACCAAAAAAGCCAAGAGCCAAAGTATGCTACCACGCTCTCTCCCAAAATAATACGCTTCCTTAATCCGGCTTTTATTTTGGGTTCACAGCCACCACACGCCCGCACTTTGGCTCAGGCCATCGCACAGTAGTGTTCCCATACTGCTTATTTTGAAGTACTACCAATACTATTGTGCGCAGTCCGTCAGCTGACGGAGAGGGTGTGAAAGTGTGAACCAAAAAATAAAGGCGGATTAAGGAGCCTGCAATTTTTTGGAGAGAGCGGTGGCAGCATCTTTTTGTCAAAGATTTTAAGACCGAAAGTGTTTTTACACTTTCTCCTCTTAATATCAAACTTTTTCATCTCTGAAAAAGTAAAGCTTTGCTTCTTTGCAAAGAAGAAAACCCTATATTTAAATCATGAAGAAATTTCTAATCATTCGATTTAGTTCCATTGGCGATATTGTGCTAACAACACCTGTGGTGAGATGTTTGAGAAAAAAATATCCTAATGCTCAAATTCACTTTTTAACCAAAGTTGCATTTGCGCCAATTGTACAAGCAAACCCCAATATTGATAAAGTTTTTGCAATAGAAAAATCTACCAAAAGTGTGGTTGAAAAATTAAAGAAGGAAGGCTACAATCACATCATTGATTTGCATAAAAATTTGCGCTCAAAAAAAGTGATTATAGCCTTGGGTGTTAAATCAACTTCATTCCCAAAATTGAACGTAGAAAAATTCTTGATGGTGAAATTCAAGATGAATCGCTTGCCTAAAATTCATATTGTAGATAGATATTTTGAAGCAGTAAAAAGTTTAGGTGTAAACAATGATAAAGAGGGTTTAGATTTTTTTATTCCAGAAAAAGAACAAATCGCTTCCAAAAATTTACCTCCGCAATTCAATGCATTAGTCATTGGTGCTGCACATAAAACAAAATCATTAACCACACCTCAACTCATTAAAATTGCCAAAGAAAGTGTTTTACCTGTTTTATTAATTGGGGGAAAAAAAGAGCAAGACATTGCAACAGAAATAGTAAAAAAAATTGGCGATAATGTGATCAATACTTGTGGTGAATACAATTTATATCAATCGGCATCGGTAATACAACAAGCGAGTTGCGTGATTACGCCAGATACAGGTATGATGCACATCGCATCGGCTTTCAACAAAAAAATAATTTCTGTTTGGGGTAATACCATTCCTGCTTTTGGCATGTATCCTTACATGCCGCAACAAATCAATTCTTTCAAAATTTTTGAAGTTAAAGAATTGAGTTGCAGGCCATGTAGTAAAATAGGATATGATGAGTGTCCGAAAAGACATTTGAAATGCATCAATGATATTGATGTGGAGGGGATTGTGAGGGAGATGAATAGTTAATCGTCTATTTTAAAAAACAATAAATCGGTAATCTTACTTCTCCCTTTTTTAAAGGGAGAGTGTGTAAAGGCCTGAAGCGTAATGGCAAGAGGGATTTCACACTAAGTAAAATCCCTCTTGCCCCTTCACTTGCAATTCCGCACTCTCCCTTTAAAAAAGGGAGAAGTGAAGTTAGTGACCCACGTATGAAAAAGATATTCTACCCCACACTCAACTTAAAACCTCTTCCATGCACATTCACAATCTCAATAGTAGAATCATCTCTCAGGTATTTTCTCAACTTGGTGATGTAAACATCCATGCTTCGTGCGTTGAAATAACTATCGTCTTTCCAAATATGATTTAAGGCCACCGTTCTCTCTAAAACATTGTTGGCATTTTCGCTGAGCATTCTCAACAATTCTGATTCTTTGCTGGTTAGTTTTTGCTCTCCTGCCGGACCCTTCAACAAACTATGATCGTAATCAAATTGGTATTTACCAATGGTGAAAATCTTTTTGTCGGCAGGCGCGTTTGCTTCGCCCAACTTGGTTCTACGCAACACTGCTTGAATTCGAGCCAACAACTCTTCCATGGTGAAGGGCTTGGTGATATAGTCATCGCCACCCGAGCGGAATCCTTCTAATTTATCTTCTTTTAATGAACGTGCGGTAAGAAAAATAATAGGAATATTTTTATCGGTATTTCTTATTTCTTTCGCCAATGTGAAGCCATCTTTAATGGGCATCATGATATCTAAAACGCACATATCGTAAGTAGCAGCACTAAACGCTTTTAAGCCCTTATCACCATCTACTTCTAACGTAGTATCGAAACCTTTAGCGATTAAATAATCTTTTAAAAGATTACCTAAATTGCGGTCGTCTTCTACCAATAAAATTTTAGTTTTTTCTGTGCTCATCGTTTTGCTTTTTAGGAATGAATATGATAAATGTGCTGCCTTCGCCAAGCTGACTCTTCACTTGAATTTCGCCTTGGTGCTGATCTACTATTGCTTTAACGTAACTCAATCCCAATCCGAAACCTTTAACATCATGAAGATTACCTGTATGTACACGGTATAATTTTTCAAAAATTTTCTTTTGTTCTTCTTTGCCTATCCCGATACCATTATCTTTAACTGAGATAGCGATTCCCGACTCAACATTTTTGGTAGAAATTTGAATTGTAGGTTTTTCCTTTGAATACTTTATTGCGTTATCTACCAAGTTAGAAATAACATTGGTGAAGTGAATTCTATCGGCTTCAATAAATGGGTCTTGCGCACCAAAATTAATGTCAATTTTTCCATCGCGCGCATCAACTTGCACATCAAAACGAGAAGCAATACTTAAAATAATTTCATGAACATCTAATTCTGTTTTGTTCAATTTAAAATCGGGTCTATCCCATACTGCCGATTGCAACACATTTTCTACCAACACGCCCAAACGCTTATTCTCTTCGTTAATCACATCAACATAATGACCTAAACGCTCTTCGTTTTTAGGAATATCTTTATCTTTTAAAACTTCACAAGCCAAAGAAATTGTAGAAATAGGGGTCTTCAATTCGTGGGTCATATTGTTGATGAAATCATTCTTTACAATAGCTAATTTTTTTTGCTTTAAAATCACATTTAAACTGTACCAGAATACGAAAATGATGGTGCCGATAAACAAAATTGAAATAGCCATTACCCCACCCATCGATTGCAACAAAAAGCCTTTTTCACGAGGAAAATAAACACTTAAATAATTGGGATACATGGAAAATTCACCAGGAAACATTTTGATTTTGTAGGGACTCTCCAACAATTTTTTATCCGACGCATCTCTCTCTTTCAGCAATACACCGTTCATTTGCGACACCACACCGAAATTCATTTCAGTACCAATGTTCAAGCGCTGAAATTCTACTTCCAACAAAAGTCGCACAATTTCGGGATCAATTCTTTGTTCAACACGCAAATTTTGCATGTTCATTAAATCATTTATGATTTCGCTCACAATGCTTGTTTTTTGCGAGGCCGCAGCAGGAAAAACATTTCCCTTTTTGAAATGCTCATTTTTACGGTCTTTAAAACACTGCCTTAAAATCTCTCTGCGGTTTCTTTTAATGTGCTTTCCTTCGGCGGTAATATACTCTGACACGCCACTTCTATTGCTTGCCTCTTCACTCAATTTGAAGCAACAAGAATCTCCTGGCGCAGCCATATCGATTAAGAGCGACGACATGTCGGCAGGTACTTCTCCGTTTAAATTATGATTTTTGATGTAATTGGCGGCTTCAACTTTTTCGATGTTGTACACCACTGTGTTGAGCGCTCTGCCCACATTTTCGCCAAATTGCTGTTCCTTAATCTCCATGGCCGATTGCACCCAATAGAATTGTATAGAGGTGAGTCCAACAAGGGCCACCGTCATTAACAAAACGAGCATTTTAATGTAAGATAACTTCACAATTTAAAGCATTGTGAGTAAATGTACAGCAAAGAGCAACAGTATAAAAAAGGCTTAACAAATATTAGGAAAATGGCGCAACACTAATCAATTCAAATACTCCACCGCAACGATATCTTCTTTGCGCACCAAATGTTTTAATCTTTTTATGGCCTCAATTATAAAAGCGGGATTATCGTTATTTATTTTTCTCATTTCGCTTGAATCGGCGAAATAATAATCCATCTTTCTTTTTCTATTGTTGTACACTGCCCAAAGAGTTCCAAATAGTTTTGTTCCATTGCTGAACTCAATTCGTGGGTAACGATGCTGGTAGTTTAAACTGAAGTCTTCCATAAGCAGTCATTTTAATGAATAAAATTTGCACGAAATTCTAATAGCAAGTACTATGCTAGTATAACGAAAACAAAAAAGCGACGTTGCTATAACAACATCGCTTTTTACTAACAAAATCAAGGTTTCTGTTGATAACCTCAACGAGAAATTATTTCTCTAAAATAGATTTGATATTGGGTTTAAAATAGTTCGGACCCTTCATCACCTTACCATCTTCGCGGTAGATAGGTTTTCCGTCGGCACCTAATTTCGACATATTACTTTTTTGAATCTCATCGAAAACTTCTTCTATTTTGTATTGCAAGCCATGTTTCAACATCGTACCAAATAAAATGTACAATTGATCGCCCAAAGCATCGGCAATTTCTACGATATCGCCATTATTAGCTGCTTCTAAATATTCTTCGTTTTCTTCTTTAATTAAATCGAAACGCAATTGAATTTCTTCTTTGCTCAGCTGCGTGGTTGGTGCTTCGTTATTAAGAATTCCAAAAGCTTCGTGGAATTCTTTAACCTTATTTATTTTTTCAATCAATGACATAATTACCCCAATTCTATATCTCTTAATTTAGTAGGTATCGTTTCAACATCGAAGAAATAACCTTGCGCAAATCCGCTTTCCCAAATATCGCTATCGTTCAACAATTCAATTTCAATTATCTCTTCCTCTTCACTTTTTTCTACATCGAAAGAAAAAATTAAGGAATTAGAAATCACCACTTCTTCTTTGAATTTAGCACCCTCAACGGTGATGACTTTACAGTTGGGAATTACAAAATCTTCTGAATTTCCTTCACCATCGAAAAGAGTAAGCGTGAATGCTTCTTGATCTTTAACGGTGATACTTTTTACCGGTTCATCCGGATTGGTAGAGAAAGAATGTTCTCCTGAGTTGATTAAAATAGTTGCTTGCACTTTGGTTTTTTTTCAAAGATAGCAGAAACAAAAAAAGCGGCAAGAAATATTGCCGCTTTTAATGCTTTTATGTTTTTTATTCAGGATTCACCACTTGAACCCAACCTGTTTGTTCGTAATTGTTGTGGGCCGAATCGGTGTAACGCAGCACCCAGTAATACACACCAGGAGATGCTACATTACCATGATAAGTGCAATCCCAACGTGGCAACGTATTTAACGACTGGAATACTCTAATTCCCCATCTGTTGTAAATCTGAAAATCAACATGTAAAATATTGTTCATGATTGATTTGTAGTTACCATCATTAATTTGGCTTAAGGTATCATGGCAGCTCACGAACTCATCATTATATCCGTCTCCGTTTGGCGTAACAACAGTAGGGAAACACAATACTGTTGGCTCACAGAAATCGCTAAAATTGGCACTATCTGCTGCAGCACAATCATATTGATTGGTAACAACTACTTTTACTTTTTGAGGTGTATAGATTATTGCGTTTACAGAAGTAGACCCCGTAGACCAATTCACTGTTTTATAAATTGAAGGTAGAGAAAGTGCAATTTTTTCTTTTCCAGTAAAACAGGTTGAGCTATCGCGCAAATCAACTTTTGGCAACTCGCGGATGGTAACAGCAACTGTAGCGTCGCCCTGGCACCCCCTTCCGTCTTCTACTAAAACACTGTATGTTCCAGAAGTTGTAACGGTTAAGGTACTTTGATCAGGAGCCGCTGGAGTCCATGTATAATGAGTAACAGGAGTGAACGGTCCGAATTGCGCTGCATTCAAAACAACCGACTGGTCGGCGCACACATCTTTCGGTCCGCCAAAATCTACATGTAAGGTATCACCCATACTAATATCTGCAAAAGCACTATCACTACACCCATTAGAATCGGTTACTTTAACCCAAACGGTGGTGTTTGGTTTTTTATAGTGGATTGTATCTTTATTAGCCCCACTAACACCAGTGCTCCACTCATAAAAATCATAATTTGCAGGAGAAGGCTGCAGGACAACAAATCCGCTGCCTCCAGGACAAACACTAGCGCCATTTAAAGTTGGAGTTGGAAGTGCATTAAAAGATAACAAAGCACTACCTGTGTTTTTACAACCATTAGCAGCTGTCACTTCAACGGTGTATGTCCCAGCTATTTTTGCCTTTGTTGTTTGACTAGTACCAGTACCAGCATTACTCCAAACATAAGTAGCACCAGCATTTCCAGCGTCGAAAGTTGTTGAATCACCAGCACAAATCACTTGTGGCGCCATAGAAATAACAGGAGTTGCATTAACAGTAAGAGTTGCAGAACCTGTTCCTGCACAACCATCTTTAGTCACTTGAACGGTATATGTTCCTGCAATAGAACCTGAAGTTGTTTGAGAAGTTCCCGTTCCTTGTCCGCTCCAAACATAGGTTCCTCCTGAAATACCCGCATCAAAAGTAACTGCAGGATCAGCTGAACATTTCGTTTGATTCGCCATAGATATCACTAGTGTTGTATTTACTGTAAGAGTTGCAGAGCCTGTTCCTACACAACCATCTTTAGTCACTTGAACAGTGTATGTTCCTGCAGTAGAACCTGAAGTTGTTTGAGATGTCCCCGTTCCTTGTCCGCTCCAAACATAGGTTCCTCCTGAAATACCCGCATCAAACGTAACTGCAGGATCAGCTGAACATTTCGTTTGATCGGCCATAGATATTACTGGTGTTGTATTTACTGTAAGAGTTGCAGAACCTGTTCCTACACAACCATTCTTGGTAACTTGCACGGTGTATGTTCCTGCAGTAGAACCTGAAGTTGTTTGAGATGTCCCCGTTCCTTGTCCGCTCCAAACATAGGTTCCTCCTGAAATACCCGCATCAAACGTAACTGCAGGATCAGCTGAACATTTCGTTTGATCGGCCATAGATATTACTGGTGTTGTATTTACTGTAAGAGTTGCAGAACCTGTTCCTACACAACCAT
>JBMTCG010000029.1:0-30541 GCA_049430665.1 Flavobacteriales bacterium
TCTGGGTGTCATCCTGAGGAACGAAGGAACTATCGCCCTGTTTATAATACTAAAAATCATTAAAACATTTCATATTTTCTTAACAAAGCATACTTGTGTTCATTTTAAGTTTATCTTTCCTTCACATTTGCCATCTAATTTTGGTAATCGTAAAAAAATAAAGCAATGATTACCGAAAGATATAAGTTCTCAAAAGACATAAATCCGCAGTTTTTCAATACTTTGAAAGTTAGGGTGAATGCGTATTTCGACAATAAAAAAATTTCTAAACAGGGCAACAGTTCCATCATGGTGAAAGCGGTGGTGATGATGTTGATTTACTTTGTTCCGTTTGTGGCTTTGTTGAGCGGATGGATTTCGCATCCTGCCCTTTCTTTGTTGATGTGGGTGGTGATGGGTGTTGGTATGGCGGGTATTGGTTTATCGGTGATGCACGATGGAAATCACGGTGCATTTTCAACGAATAAATTCATTAATAAGATTACCGGACTCACCGCCAACTTCATCGGTGGTAATGCCAAGTTGTGGAAGATTCAACACAATGTGCTGCATCACACTTTTACCAATGTGTACAATGCCGATGAAGATATTGACGGTCCGGGCATTTTGCGTTTTTCTCCCAACCATGAACGCAAAAAAATTCACCGTTATCAACACATCTACGCTGTGTTTTTGTATGGCTTAATGACTTTAGGTTGGGCCGGTTGGGCCGATCATATTCAAGCCAATTCTTTCAAGAAAAAAGGATTGATTAAGGAGAACAAATTCGCTAAAGAAATGTTCATTTTAACATTGTGGAAGTTGTTCTACTTCTTGTATGTGTTGGTGATTCCTATTGTGTTTTTCGATTTGCCATTGGGCTTAACGCTTCTCGGATTTTTAATGATGCACATTACCTGTGGTGTATTTTTGAGTTTGGTGTTTCAATCGGCGCATGTTGTGCCTAGTTCTGAATTTCCTTTGCCTAACGATATAGGTGTAATTGAGAACAATTGGGCCATTCATCAATTGTTAACCACCGCTAATTTCGCTCCTAAAAGCAGAATTTTTTCGTGGTTTATTGGTGGTTTGAATTACCAAATAGAACATCATTTATTCTCCAATATTTCACATGTTCATTATCGAAAATTATCAAAAATTGTAAAAGAAACAGCGGCAGAATATAATCTCCCTTATCACTCTCAGGGTAATTTCTTGCGTGCAGTGAGTAGTCATTTACAAATGCTGAAACACCTGGGACGAGCTTAATTTATTTTTATTAGTATAAGGTCATTACCTCCTTCAATTCCTTTCATCACTTTCACGCTTCCATGTTTTTCGAAGAAGGAAATCATTGTATTGTTGCGCTCAGAGAATTTATTGCGAATGTTTACAGTGTTGAACAATATGTTTCCGTTTTTTGAACTAGCATTTACCACATTTTGTAAAAATTCTTCAGAGGAGAATTGAGTGGGAGTTTCTTTATCGATAAACAAATCAACAATGATTAAATCGTGTTTTGCTTTGTTGTTTTGTATGAATGCGTAGGCGTCGTCTTGAACGATTTTTAGATTACTAAATCTGCCAACATCAAAATATTTCTTGGCGATATCAACCACCACTTTATCAATTTCTACAGCTGTAATTTCACCCTCATTTTGAAAATCTTTGCGCAGCGTTTCTATCACACAGCCCGCGCCCATTCCTAAAATTAAAATGTTTTTGCTTTGTTTTATTTCGCTGTTTCCAATACCGTGCAAACCCACAGCTAATGCACGTTGTAAAGCACCATAAGAATAGTTGGCATTTTTAGAATCGAGCATTAATTTACCTTCATACCAGTTCAATTCAAGCTGTCCGTTGATTTCCGATTTGTAAACTTTTCCTTTTAATGGAACGAGATAGCTGAGGAGTTTTTTCATGGATGAAAGTTATGAAAAAAGAGTGAGTGTGAGAGCGAGTCTTGAGAAATCAGAGTGAGAGGAGGTACTCTCGTTCCTCACTCTCACTTTGATTTACCCCGCCCAACTTCCTCTATCCAAACTTCTATACTGAATAGCTTCCGCCAAATGTTGTTGTTGAATTTTTTCGCTGCCATCTAAATCGGCGATGGTGCGCGATACTTTTAAGATTCTATCGTAAGCACGCGCCGATAAATCTAATCTTTCCATCGCTGTTTTTAGTAGTGTTTTACACGTTGCATCTAAGCTGCCGAAGTTTTTTAAATGACGTGGTTGCATTTGCGCATTGCAGTGAACACCTTCATCGTCGTTGTAGCGCTCTTGTTGAATTTCTCTTGCCTTGACTACGCGCTCTCTAATCTCCAAACTGTTTTCAGTGCTGCGTTGTATGGTGAGTTCATCAAAAGTAACGGGAGTGACTTCAACATGTAAATCGATGCGGTCCATCATGGGGCCCGATATTTTGTTGAGGTACCTTTGTACATCACCAGGATTGCACACACATTCTTTATCGGGATGGTTGTAAAAGCCGCACGGACAAGGGTTCATCGACGCTATCAGCATAAAAGAAGCGGGATATTGTACATCGAATTTGGCGCGAGAAATACTCACTACTCTGTCTTCTAAAGGCTGACGCATGGTTTCTAAAGCTGTTCTTTTAAACTCTGGTAATTCATCTAAAAAAAGTACACCGTTGTGGGCTAAGGAAATTTCTCCTGGCTTTGGAAATGAGCCTCCACCAGTAAGGGCTACATCTGATATGGTGTGGTGCGGATTGCGAAAGGGGCGAAGAGTTACCAATCCTCTTTTGCCATTTAGCTTGCCTGCTACCGAATGAATTTTTGTGGTTTCTAAAGCTTCGTGTAAACTTAAAGGAGGAAGAATAGTGGGCAAACGTTTGGCGAGCATGGTTTTACCGGCGCCGGGCGGACCAATCAATATTACATTGTGGCCACCAGCCGCCGCTATTTCTAAGGCCCGCTTTACGTTCTCTTGTCCGCGCACCTCATTAAAATCAAATTCAACCATACTCTGTTCGGCCGAAAAATGCAGGCGAGTATCAAAAAGCATTGGCGCTTTTCGTTCACTTTTCATCACAAAGAAGTCAATTACCTCTTTGATGTTTTTCATAGGATACACTTCCAACTGATCTACAATAGCGGCCTCTTCACCATTTTCATCAGGAAGGATTACACCTTTAAAACCCATTTGTCGGGCTTTGATAGCAATAGGCAAAACACCTTTCACTGGTTGTAAAGTTCCATCTAAACTTAATTCACCTAACAATATATATTTGTCTAATTCATCTGTTTCAATTTGTTCAGATGCAGCCAAAATGCCCAGCGCAATGGTTAAATCGTAAGAAGAGCCTTCTTTTTTAATATCGGCAGGGGCCATGTTAATCACGATTTTTTTGCCAGGAATGCGGTAGCCCGAATTTTTAAGCGCTGTTTCAATGCGCATTTTACTTTCTTTTACCGCGTTATCGGGTAATCCTACCAAATAAAATTTAGAGCCCGCAGAAACGCTTACTTCAACTGTAATAACAGTTGCATCTATACCGGTGACAGTGCACCCATAGCTTTTGACCAACATAAAAATGAAATTTGTTTTGTTTAGTTATGGCACAAAAATAATCTTTTGCGAAGTGATTGGCTCAACATTTGTTTCTTTTTTGTTACTTTTAATCAATAAAATTTATCTGCATGACAAGAATTTTACTTTCATTCCTTCTACTAGGCTCGTCCCTATTGATGAATGCGCAAACACAACCAGCCCTAAATTGCTTTGAAAAATACGCAAAGAAGTTTGAAGAAAGAGGTGCTAACCCTGTAGAAGACGGATGGCACGAAGGTGTGGTAATCTCTATTAGAAAAGGAAGTACAGCTGAGTGTATTCCTGGTAAAGTAAAGGTCGAGAACGGAAAAATAGTTTCTATCTACCGCCAGTTCTCAGATGGTACCTACGAAGAAACACCAATGAAAAAGACATATAAGTCGGGTAGCGAAATTACCATAGTTAACGGAATTTCTTATTCTATGCTAACTACCGAAGACGAGGTAATCAACATCATTTTTCCTAAGCAAATTAAGCCTCCGAAGAAACAATTTAAGGCTGCTGCCGACCCAGATAACTTATAATGGGGTTTAAAGTATAAGATGTAAGGTCTAAGGTTTTCGCCTTAGACCTTTAATTTTTTAAAAAATATTGAAATGAGTAATTCACAAGAATTTTGCAAGAGTTTGGGTATTGATTATCCAATTATTATGGCGCCAATGTTTTTGGTGTCGAATACGAAAATGATTGTTGCGGCTTTAGAAAGCGGTATAACTGCCGCTTTTCCAGCGTTGAATTACCGAACCGACGAAGAGTTTAGAAAGGCGATAGCAGAAATACGAAGTAAGACCAATAAGCCTTTTGGTGTGAATTTGATTGTGAACAAATCGAATTTTAAGTTAGATGCTCAGCTCAAGACTTGTTTAGAATTGAAGGTGAATTTTGTCATTACTTCCTTGGGGAGTCCCGAAGAAGTAATCAAAAGTTGCAAACCACTGGGCATAAAAGTTTACTGCGATGTGGTAGATTTAAAATATGCACAGAAGGTAGAAGAATTGGGTGCTGATGGGTTGATAGCTGTAAACTCAAATGCAGGCGGACACGCGGGCGATACCAAACCAGAAGTATTGATTCCGCTTTTGAAAAAACATTGCAAGATTCCAGTGATTTCAGCTGGTGGAGTGGCCACTCATGAGGAATATAAGCGAATGTTAGATTTAGGTGCCGATGCGCTTTCAATCGGAACAGTATTTATTGCTACTGAAGAATGTGATGTTTCTCAAGATTACAAAAATGCTTTGATTCAATACGGAGCGAAAGACATTATTATGACTACTAAACTTTCAGGTTCGGCATTAACGGTAATCAACACACCTTATGTGCAGAGCATAGGAAGTGAAGCCACTTGGTTGGAAAAATTGATGAAGAAGAATAAAACCTTAAAGAAATACATCAAATTATTTATTGCGGTTCGTGGAATGCGCAAGATAGAGAAAGCTGCATTTGGCGCTACTTACCAAACTTTTTGGTGTGCGGGTCCGAGCATTGAACACGTACATAAAATTA
The DNA here is from genome assembly GCA_049430665.1 of Flavobacteriales bacterium. GTDB lineage: Bacteria > Bacteroidota > Bacteroidia > Flavobacteriales_C > JAHEZL01. The sequence goes on from JBMTCG010000029.1 coordinate 5,064, forward strand.
GGAAGGTGAACGAGATTGTTCAAGAGATAGTAGGGAAGTAGTGACCTGTGTTATTTATCAAAAAAACACATCTTAATTGCTACAACCATCATGATGGCGCCAAATATTTTTTTGAGTGTCGATTGATCTAGTGAGATGGCGAACTTAGACCCAAAGTATCCTCCCACTACAAATGTAAGTGCTAAAATAAGTGCGTGACTAATTTCGATTTGTCCTTCCTGATAATAATTGTACACGCCCAATATCCCTACAGGTAACAACATCATCGCCAAACTTGTGCCTTGCGCAGTGTGTTGGTCTAAACCAAGTAAATATACCATTGCTGGTACCATAATGATACCACCACCAATTCCTACTAATCCGCTTAGCAAACCTGCTACTAATCCAATACCTAATAAAATTAAAACTGTGGCTGCACTCATTTCACTAAGATATAAAAAAGATCGAAAAATTATCGCTTCAGGCTTCTTTTACCATGCGTCATTTGTTACTTCTATTCTTTCGTGCTATGTTTGAGCCTACTGAGGATAATTCATTTATTTTTTACTGTTATGAGAATATTTTTGCTCTCTTTCTTTTCTTTACTTTTTGTTACTTCCAACGCGCAAGAATTAACTACCGGCACTCTTACTTACAAAGGGAAATTGTGTTATGTATACCCTTATAAATTTGAGTGGAAAAAGCCTTACAGAGGCAGAAGATTCTATCAAGAAAATACTGAAATTCCTCCCATATTCGATTCTCTTCCAACAGGCGATTATGTAATGCTTCACGCATTTAAACCCACCTTTAAAAACAAAAGAAAAAACAAGCGCGGCAAACTTAAACCTATTGTTGGTGCCGAATTTAGTGTTGAAGGTGGTAAACTAAACGGTAAAGTGATTTACTATTATTACAACGGTCAGAAACGAAAAGAAGGTTATTTTAAAAACGGATTGAAAGATGGTGAATGGCTTTATATTTCTACTTACTATAGCAGAGAAAAAAAGAAGGCCGTACCGTATTTATCGGGAATATATACATACAAAGACGGATTAGAAGAAGGTTTGCAGAAAGAACTCAATGCCAACGAAAAACCTGTTGAAGAATACATTAAAAAAGGCAATGGTTTTGTTGGATATTATAAAGTATATTATCAGAACGGACAAGCATTCATCGACCTTCGAGCAGATTCGGTAATTGAGTTGAGCAAAGGTAATTTGTGGCCCATACAATTTGGCGGTAGTTTGGTGTACGACACCGCTGTTACCATTATCGATTTCAGCAAAATGACTCCCAAGCAGTTGAAACAATACCGCAAAATATATGGATATAGCAATCATTATGAAAATTACGATAACGATTACTACATCAGTAATTACGCAAGTGGTTATCAATTGCCCACAGAAATTCCTTTTGTAGCTTACCAGGAAAACGGTGAGGTATTGGGAAGATTTTCTGGCTTTTCGTTGATGGATGTCTGGAGTTTGCAGTTCGATACCATTTACAATCCCATTAAAAAACCGGCTTTAATTAAAGTTCTACTTCCCGATTCTAACGACCATGCGCGTTTTCGTTTAGATTATTACAAACCTACTGGAGCTTTGGTGAAGCAAACCTATTATGTTTTAGACAGCACTGGTGAATACAAAAACTACAGAAGAGATAAAGTAATCGATGGCAAAGTGCAAACATTGAAAGCCGATTTTTCTTATTTCTATAGCAGTGATTGGAGTGGTAAAAAGTTGGATTCGTTGTATTTACTTTCTGTTGAAAAATCGATTTATTCAAGCAATACTACCTCTACGTATATGTCGCCCAACATTCCTTTCAAAAAATTTGAAAATGAAATTGATAGTGCCAGCGGTAATAAAAAATATTATACAATTTTACATTACGATAGCACCGCATTTCAATACAAAATTACAGCCGATTTAGGTAGGGTTTCTGTGCATGGTTTTTACCATTGCGATACAGATAAGGTGGCTGTGCTTAAATTAGAGAATGTGTTGGTTAGGTTTCTCTCAAATAACGAAGAAGAGTATTATGAGGAGGAAGACTTAAAGGAATACAAAACTGTGCTCGATTCTATTCAGCTTTTTGTTGATGGCAAGCCATTTACAGGCAAAGTAATAGCGAGCTTTGGCAAAGGAGAAGAAGCTTTCACTTTTAAAGATGGCAATATTTTATTGGATGTAAACGCAAGAATAAGTTTGATAGATTTCGACGTTTATGGTCCCGATTTTAAATTAACCATCACCTTTAAAAACGGACGAATTCAATCTATTAACGACAAGGGGAAAAAGTTTGAATCGAACTTTACTTTCAACAACAATATGGCCGATGGTAAATCTACTGGCTACATCAAAAAAGGAGGTAAAAAACGCTTGACTTTTGAAATCAATACTATCGATGGCCTATATCACGGTGTAGCAAAAATGTATGCCTACCAAAGAAAAAAACAGCAAAAAGACGATCAAAAATATTATCTCTCTCAGTTACAACATTTCAATAAGGGAGTAGCAGTTGATACTCATGCTTATTACTATCCTAATGGTACTTTCGATAGATATGTGGTGTACAATCAAAAAGGAGAGTTAAACGGTAATAATGTTCAGTTCAACAGAGAAGGCAGCATTACATGGTTTAGTAATTATGAAAATGATAAGTTAGAAGGTATTCTTTACGAAATAAATAGCTTGGGCGACACTGTTACCAAGGGCTATTTCATTCATGGAAAAGAAGAAGGAAAATACCATCAAGAACATTACGATTACGAACAAGAGATTTACGATTTCCGTTTGGTTTCTACTTACCACAACGGAAAATTAGATGGCGATTTAACTCTTAAAGACAGCTACAATACGGTGCGTTTAGCATTAAAAATTGATAGTGGTTATTCAAATGGAGGAAACTACAATTACATTAACGAACAATCTATTTTGAACGATTGGCGAAGTGATTTAGCTTTTACAGGCGAAGTAAATGTGTATCATCCAAACGGTAAAAAATACTTAAACGGCAGAATGCAAATGTATACCGATACATTGCCTAGCGGTGCTTTGAGTTATGGAATGAATAAAGTAAACACTTGGACTTACTACAACAACGTTGAAAGAAAAGTAGCAGAATTGAATTTTGTTAACGATGCTAAACTCATTTTTGATGCCGATACCTTAATAGGCTCTGCTTATTACAGCGCCTTTTATCCCAATGGAGCGATTAAATATATTGGTGTTTTGAACTATGAAGACACACGTTTGAATTGCGCTACCGATATACAGGAATCGGATTTTGTAGCCACTTACAGTACCTTTCTTTCAGTAGAAGGCGATACTTTGGTGAAAAATGGAACAGGTAGCTTGAAATTATTCAACATCGATGGCAACGTGTTTTCTGAAGGCGATCTTAAAAATGGAAAGAAAAATGGTTGGTGGAAAACTTACAACGATGAAGGTAAATTGATTGAAGTAGGACAATACATCGACGACCAAAAAGACGGAAGATGGTTGAGTGGAGATTTGTCGGGAATCAATTATCTCGATCCTCAATGTTTTGAAAACGAAGAGAAAAAACAAGAAAAACAGGAACTAGAAAAATACAAAATTGAAATTGAGGAAATCATTTACAGCAAAGGCGAAGAGCTTATTTCACAAAGCTATGAGTTCACAAGAACGAGATAATCAACAAGAAGCTTTTAACAATTTTCCAAGGTCAATTTTGTGAAAAACAACATAAATTCGGTATGTTTGGTAAAATCAACCTAGGGGTAATATGTTAAGCAAAAAAGTACAAGATACACTCAACAAGCAGATTCAACTGGAAGCAGATTCTTCAAATTTGTATTTGGCTATGGCCTCATGGGCTGAAAATCAAGGATTAAGCGGTACTGCAGAGTTTTTATATCGTCATAGTGATGAAGAAAGAATGCATATGTTGAAGTTGGTGAGATATGTGAACGAAAGAGGAGGTCAGGCAAAAATACCTGCAATTAAACAACCTGCATCTAATTTTAATTCTTTAACTGCATTGTTTCAAGGTTTATTCAAACACGAAGTATTGGTATCAGAAGAAATCAACAACGTTGTAGATATCTGCTTGAAAGAAAAAGATTTTACAACACATAACTTTATGCAATGGTACGTGGCAGAGCAAATTGAAGAAGAATCTACCGCACGTAAAGTATTAGACAAAATCAATTTGATTGGTAACGACAAAGGAGGTTTGTATTTATTTGATAGAGACCTCGAGAGTTTAACTGGCAAGTCGGTTTCTACTGGGGCAAAAGCACAATAATATTAATCACACTTAACCTAGAACTTAATTTTTTGAATCGCTTTCTACTATATTTATTGATTGTTTTCACTGTTACTTTTGCTAGTTGCAGCGAAAGATATTACGATGATTCTGTGCGCACTCCTCGCGGGGGCGGCAATTACAGAGACAGCTATAGTTCTTACGGATACAACAAAAAGAAACAAAAATATTTAGACAGTTATTCTTCTAAACGCGTTAAAAAAGGCGGCACTTTCAAAGATTCCTATTCAACAAAGTCGAAAAGTAGAGGTAAAAAAGGCTATAAAGATTCTTACTCTACAAGCAGTAGTAGTAAGAGAAAAATTAGATTTTACGATAGCCTTTCTTCCAAAAGAAGAAAGAAAAATGGCTCCCTCTTCAAATAATTACCTCAACAAAGCTTCAATCTGTTCAGCTAGTTTATAGTCTTTCTCGGTAACTTTTTCTTCGCTGTGCGTGGTTAAATTAATAATCACCATGTTGTAAGAATTCGACCAATCGGGATGATGATTTGCCTTTTCTGAAATCATTGCTACCTCAGTCATAAAGGCAAACGCTTCAATAAAATTTTTGAATTTGAAAGTAGCTTCTAATGTGTTATTTTTTTCTTTGAAATAATTCATATCATTTGTTTTAAGTGTTCAAGATAATCAATTATCGATCATGAAGCCATTGCAGCGCCGCTTCAGTGGTGGAAAAAACTTTAATGGAAAAAGCTTCTGATTTATTGGCGATGTCGGCATACAACATCGATAATGCTGTTTCTCGCGGGGTATTCGCTACAAAGGCACCTCTTATTTTCACCAAATTGGCACTCATCGAGGCCACTAATGTGAATAAGCTTTTGATGTCTTCTGCTTTTAAGTCGGTGCTAATATTCTCAAAAACGTTCATCACTTTAATAGCGGTAGCGTTCGATCCTGCTGTTTTTCTAATAGCAAACATCTTGTCTACTAAGACTTCTTGCGTTACCACGCCAGTAACTACCGACCAAATAACGCCGCTTTCTTCCTCAATGTAAGTTGTAATCATGTAAATGTTTAAAGCACTTTGAAAGTAAATAAATTATCGTGCTTTGCAAAAAGCAAATAGCTTTGTTGCAGAAATTCACTTAGAACGTTAAAATAATGAAAACCGAGATCTTGCCCTTTACTGTTGATGAATATATAGCTGGCTTTCCAAAAGAAACGCAAGAATTATTGCAACAAGTGCGCGCATGCATCCTAATGGCAGCACCTGAAGCCACAGAAGTAATTAGTTATAAAATGCCTGCTTACAAATTTAATGGTATGTTAGTGTACTTTGCTGGCTATAAAAATCACATTGGTTTTTACCCTGGAACGTCTCCCATTGTAGTATTCAAAGAAGAGATTGCAAGATATAAGAATGCCAAAGGTTCGGTGCAATTTCCCATCACCCAAAAAATGCCATTAGATTTAATTATTAGAATGGTACGATTTAAAGTGCAAGAAAATTTAAATAAAATGAAATAAAAGTTGCTAGCGATTTCTTCTTTCTTAAGAATGACAAGTGGCAAATTATTACCTGTTTGTCATTCTACAGAAAGACGATTCTTAATTTTTTATCTTCACCACATTCAAATAGGCACTTGTGCTGTTGCCTTGAATTTGCAAGTAATACATACCCTCATCTAAAGAATCTCCAAAGGAAATAATTGCATTGGAGCTTCTCAATTGTTGCACTAATGCTCCTTTTGCATCAAATATGTTGATGTTCAGCAATTCACTTTTACTGTTGGTTAGCATGAATTCGCTAGCGCTAGGATTTGGATAAAGAATGTAGGATTGATTTTGATTGTCTTTTATAGACGTAGTCATACAGTTGATGTCATTTGCATCAATAGTAACGTTGACTGGAACACGAGCACAAGCCGATCCAGCAGTGACTTTAAGGTTAGCAAAATTACCGTAGTTGCTGCTTACCTGATAAGCATCACCATAAGGAGCACCCCAATCTTCATAGCAATGTCTCACTACTGAAATTACACCTGGCACAGAATAATCAGATCCTGGTGGAGTAGGGTCAACATATAACTGAGACACTGAGCCAACTGCATTTAAATAATAAGTACCTGCTGGCGCAGTGAATCCAAGATTCAAAACTTGAGTTCCAGTTACACTAAATGTTTTTGTTGCTACTACTGTAGTTCCATTTGATCCCACCAAGTTAATTGTGACATTTCCACTGTTGGCATTCACAGTAACTTGATCGATAGTTAAATCTACGAGTGCAGTGAACTTTGTGCCATATACTTGTGAATTGGCTTGCCAGCCACCACTTAGTGCCGTTTTCATCGTTGTGTAGCTTGTGCTTGAACTACCTGTTCCCGCGATATAGAATGCAGTATTGCTATTAACAGTTGGAGAATAGGTGCTTCCAGTTGCTAAAATTGTTGATGAATTTGAAGTAGCATACCAATTCACCGATTCAGATGCAGTAAGATCTGCGGTGCCTGCGGCGCAAATTACCACATCATCGGCACTTGGTACTTTTGATGTAACCGTGGCGCTTCCACTAGCAGAGGTGCAACCAATGGCTGCAACTGTTACTTCGTATACTCCTGCATTTTTTGCTTCATAGGTAGCTCCAGATGCGCCAGCAATAGTAACGTTGTCTTTTTTCCAAGTGATGGTTTTTCCGTTAGAATTGATGCCTGCATCTAAAGTAACAGTCACTGGGTCGCACAATTCATATGGTCCGCCTAAATTTATCGCAGGCAATGTTCCACTAATCACAATATCATCTGATTTTGAGCATGAGTTTTCCCATACTTCAACGGTATATGTTCCTGCAGCAGTGATTTGGTAAGTATTGGCTACAGCACTTTGATTTACCAAAGTGGTGTTGCCTTGTTTCCAGGTAAAAGTTCTTCCGCTAGCAGCAGGCACACCTGAATTCAACGTGATATTGCTGAGGCCACAAATACTTTGATCGGCTCCTAATGTGGGTTCAGCCGCCGCGCATTGATAAGGTGACATAGCAGTGGCTAATGCGCCTAGAAGAGAATACTGTGGATCGGCTAAATAATCGTAGGTAACTTCCCAAATCATTACACCAGCGCCACCCATGCCCATAATCAGATCAACTTTGTTCATACAGGTAGTTTTTCCATTGTAATAATAAGAACCAACGTTATCGGCATTGTAACCAGCCGAAGGATTGCCTGCTATCAAATCACTGTAAGCATGATCGTAAATGTTTGCCCATCTGCTGGTGGCATGACGTGCATAAAAAGGAATACCTAGTACTATTTTGCTAATCGGACAGCCTTTAGTTACCCAGTCGTTAATGTTGTTTTGTGCATCGGCATATGAAGAGTGATTGTTGTCGTTGCCCGAAATACTGTAGCCAATATCGTACGACATGATATTTAAAAAATCTAAATATTGAAATGCGTTAGCGCTACAATAGTCGGTGTGGTAAACACCTTGCGCACCAACACTTGGGGTTTCGCCACCCACAGCCGTTGCGATAGTCCATTCGCTACGTTTACCTCTTGAGACAAATTCATCATGAATAGCCTTCAAAATATTTACTTGGTAGGTTTGATAGGTAGTGCTGGTAGGAAATTCCCAATCTAAATCGAAGCCAGTAAGACCATAAGTTTGTAAAATATCTGCAATCTCTTTGGCGAAATTTGCTGTAGCTGTTGGATTGGCGCCAATAGTGGCAAATACAGCTGAATAAGTTGCGCCTCCCGACGAGAATTGCATTTTAACACCATTGTTTATGCAGTAAGTTCTTGATGTATTGAAATGACTTAGGGTAGTGGGATCGGGTAAATTACCGTTGTTATCGGGTTGTATGAAGCCGTAAATAAAATCGGTCATTTTACTCCACTGCAGATTAGTCAAACGTGTGCCGGCCTGATTTAAACTAGCGTCGAAATAACCTGTTACATGTTGAGCGTTGGCGGCTAAAATGCTTACAGACAATACAATTGATAAAAAACTCTTTTTGAAAAGCGACTTCATAACGATAATAAAAAAGTTAATAGTATGCGGATTCCCCTCCGTGCGTCCTAATGTACGACGTGTGATAGAAAAATCAAAAAAAAATTCCTAGATTTCTTTTTGATTGATGTTGATTCACGGAAAATTATTACGTTTTAAAATCTAGTAGTAGAATAGAGTGAACATTAATGGTATTAAAATATTTTCTACCTTCAATCTCTAAAATCAAAAATATGTCAGAATTTCCTCCTTGTCCGAAATGCAAATCTCCCTACACTTATGATTCAGGATTGTTATTAACTTGTCCAGAATGCGGCTACGAATGGGCTCCCGAAGAAGCAAAAGTTGAAGAAGTTACCAACGAGGAAGGCTTGGTGGTAAAAGACAGCAATGGCGCAATTTTACAAGATGGCGACTCTGTTACCATCATTAAAGATTTACCCGTAAAAGGATATTCAAAAAGCATTAAAGCCGGCACTAAAGTGAAGAACATTCGTTTGGTAGAAGGTGATCACAATATCGACTGCAAGGTAGATGGTTTTGGCGCCATGGCTCTTAAATCAATTTTTGTGAAGAAGGCATAAGATTTTATGAACCTAGAAATTCAAAAATACAACAACGCACAATCCACTAAGGACAAAGATATTTGTGATTTGCTTTACAATGAAATTTGCAAAAATTTACCACTTGCAGAAAACAAAATATGGCATGCTCATCCTGTTTGGTTTTTAGATGGAAATCCAATTGTAGGTTATAGTAAATTGAAGGGATGTGTGCGCTTATTTTTTTGGAGCGGACAATCCTTTGAAGAAGAAGGACTAAAGGTACAAGGTTCATTTAAAGCAGCAGAGGCACGCTACACTTCAGAAAAGCAAATCAGCAAAAAAGATTTGAAACGATGGTTGGAGAAGGCCGAAAGAATACAATGGGATTATAAGAACCTCATCAAACGAAAAGGGGTTTTAGAAAGGTTGAAATAGAAACTCAATTAAATACCCAAAGCAAGACTGGCTTTTTAGCACTCTTAAATTTTATATCTAGCAATCTTAATGTTTCTAAGGAAACTGCCGGACAGCCCCATCCCTCTGGCGTTCCTTTTGGATATAAATCAACATCGGGAATCGCATCTCACGAATGCAATACTACATAGCGTTCAAACGCTTTATCATTCGTTGTCTCTAATCCATGCAACTTATAGTGAAATTTCAATCCCCAAGAACTATAGCTTCTAATGCCCACTTTGTATTTCCCTAAAGAAGCGCAGTGACTGTTAACCGCATTACTAAATTTAGGGCGTTCTTTGGTGTAGTCGTTGTTCCAAGGATAGTCGCCCGAACCATGACTGCATAAGGCAGAGTATTCTATCGTATCTTTCTTAAAATTCCACAACAACAATCTCTTTTTACCAGAATGAATACTCATATCTATTAGCACACAGAATGAGGTGTCCATTCCATTTTTCTTACAATAGCTCAATGCCTCTGCCGCCTTTGTTCTGCAGTGAATTCTAATTAATGAATCGTAAGAAGGCAAAGCAGCCGTTGACTCCCTATTTGTTTGCGCATTGCAAGCAGCCAGAATAGCAATGAATGAGAATACACTTAAAAGTTTTAACATAAATAATACTTTCATTTTCGGTAAATGTATTTATCGCGTTTATATTCAAATTCACGAATTGGTGAAACAGCTTAATTCATGAGTAAAAACAGTTTTTCACTTAGTGAAATTACAATTGCACTATTCCAAATAGCTATCTTTAAACAAACAATAGAACGATGAATTCGACTGAAAATTTTAATCACTATATTCCGGGCACTTGCAATATCGGACCCAAAGAAATAAGCGTAAGAAAAAAGGCTAGTATTTTAGCTGCCATTGTATGCGTTATTTCAATGGTTTTGATATTGATTTTACATACGCATAAATCTTGGCGACTTATGCTATTTATTCCCGCAACTGCTTGTGCTGTTACTTTTCAGCAATGGTACTTTAAATTCTGTGTAGCCTTTGGTATCAAAGGGATATTCAATTTTGGTGACTTGGGTAAATCTTTTAGTATTCAGCAAAAAGCTCACTATAGAAAAGACCGCATGAAAGCCATTAAAATGATAATAGTGGGGATGCTTTTTGGCCTAATAATCAGTGTGTTATTTTACTTTTTGCCTTAGTGAATAATGAATAATCGTTTTTGATATTTGAAAAGTGTTTCATACTTTTCCGCATTATTTGCTACTCACTTGCTATGAAACTACTTTTAAAATCGCTTATATTACCTTTGTTGTTTTTTCAATTACCGTTGATTTTTCAAACTACTTATTATTCAAGATCTACTGCCAATACATGATCTACAAGTTCTGGTGGAGCCGATTGTTCATGCACCCCGACTGCTGCAGATTACGTAGTAATTGAGCACAACTGGGCAAATGGAGCATTTTATCCGCTAGCTCATCCAGCAAACTTAGCTTTCGGTACTTTTTTATCTGTTAGTCCAATTCGAGTAACTGTTAAAAATGGTGGAGTTTGTTACCAACAACCCAATTTAGCTACTGGTACAGAAATATACGTTGAAACTGGAGGTTTTTGGGGTTACAATGGATCTTTAAATCTCGATGCGTCTTTTGCCAATGCTGCCAAGGTGATGCAAAATACTGGAACTATTTTGGTAAATGGATCTTACAATAACGACATTGCTATTACAGGTTGGGGAGTATTTTGTAAAAATGGATCGTGGGTAAATGACGCTTCAGGCTCATTAAACGGTATTACAGACGCTAATATGGATTCATATTTTACCGCCGATGCTTATGGTTGCACCGACTGCTGTGTTAACGCCAGTACTTTGCCAGTGCAGTTGGTTTCTTTCTTATTGAAGAGAAATGGGAATTCTGTTGACGTGTCATGGACCACCGCATCTGAGATAAATAATGATTTTTTTGAAGTAGAATTTTCACGTGATGGCGACAACTGGAGCACTATCGCCTACATTGATGGTGCTGTTACTACAAATACAATAAGTGATTATCACTTCCAAGACACAGATATTAGTGGATTTGACATTAAATACTATCGCTTGAAACAAGTTGATTTTGATGGTTCAGTTCATTATTCGAACATCAAATGGGTACAAATTGCTGACAGAGATGGAAATGTGGAGGTGTATGAAACTCAGGATGAAATTAACGTAATGCTAAATTACAAAGCTCCTATTTCACAAATTATGCTGATAGATGTAAACGGACAAGTAATTAATCAACAACTGCAGGGTGTGATACAAAGTAAAAATGTGTTCGCTTTTTCTAAAAGCAATCTCGCATCGGGCGTTTATTTTGTTCAAGTTGTTTCTGCAAATGAAGTTCTAAGCAAGAAATTTGTAGTTCATAAATAGTTTCCAATCAGATCATTTCTGAATCTATCTTGATATTTTTATTCATTTGAATTTGCGTTTGAGGTATTAAAGCTTTTTTAGTCGATTCAAAAGGATAAGCTACCACAAAGCGAAGGGATTAATTTTACCATTGGAGTTGACTTATTGAAACGCATTGAATCTTTTAAATCTTGGTTCATACATTTTCTTTATTTTTACTGTATGAAAGATTTTCTTCGTCGTTTTAAAATCAGCTATATCCTCTACAATTTCTTTAGAAAAAAGGAATTGCAGCACAACGAAGCGATGTACACTAAACTTGGTTTGAAAAAGAAATATTTTTCGCCCGTAAACAGCAACGATTTCGAAAATCTTCCACAAGAAACGCCTTGGTTAGACAAAGAGGACTCTACAATAGTTCTTCCAAAAAGCCAGCAATTTCAAGCTTTACCTGAGAATATTCAAAAGGAACTAATTAATTATAGCGATAAAGGATATGCTATTTTGCGCGAATTTTTTGATGCACCAACCATAGACAAAATCAACACAGAAATAGATTCAATGGTTTCTGAAGGGAAAGCCAATTGGCGCTACAACAATAGCAAAATAATGTTTGCTATACATGAGTCGGCTTTCTTAAAAAGCATCGGCAAAAACGAACAACTCAATACCATCTTATCAATGCTTTTGGGCAAAAAATCAAAGTTATTTCAAAGCATTAATTTCTTATATGGAAGCGAACAAAAAACACACAGCGATAGTTTGCATATGACTACCTATCCTTTGGGTTATATGATTGCGGTTTGGGTAGCTTTGGAAGATATTTCAGAAACTCAAGGTCCTTTGCATTATTATCCAGGGAGTCACAAATTACCGTACGTAATGAACAAAGATTACAACAACGAAGGAAATAAGTTCTTGGTGGGTGATAAATTGTATTACGACTACGAAGACAAAATCGAAGAAATCATCAAGGACAAAAATTTGCAAAAGGAAACCTTCTTAGCCAAAAAAGGCGACGTTTTAATTTGGCATGCCAACTTGTTGCATGGTGGAAATAAACATCTTGATAAATCGAAAACCCGCAAAAGCATGGTGTTTCATTACTTCAGTGAAAACGTGATTTCTTATCATGAATTTACGCAGCGTCCGGCTTTGATTAAAGAATAAAACATCCTTACTATCCTTTCATCCTTTTTCATCTTGGTTCGGACAATTTTACTTATTTTCGCAAGGTATGAAAGCAGTATTGTTAGTCCAACTCGGCACGCCCGATAAACCAGAAAAAGCAGATGTTAAAAGATATCTCAAAGAGTTTTTGAACGACCCTAGAGTTATAGATTTTCCAACGCTAAAACGCACGATTTTAGTAAATGGAATCATCATTCCTGCTCGATTGAGTAACTCTACAGAGATTTACAAAAAAGTATTTACCGAAAAAGGTTCTCCGCTGCTTTTTCACACCGCAGAACTTGCTAAAAAATTGCAAAAAGAAATGGGCAGCGAGTACTTGGTGAAATTTGCCATGCGCTACCAAAACCCTTCAGTGACTAGTGTGTTGGCCGAATTTGAAAAAATGGCATTGGAAGAATTGATTGTTGTGCCGCTTTATCCCCAATACGCATCTTCGTCTACAGGCAGCACCACACAAAAGGTGTTAGAAATAGTGAGCAAATGGGAAACTATACCAAATGTTCGCTTTGTAAATAAATTTTTCGATAACGAAGGATACTTAAATTGTGTTGCCGAGCAAGGATTGAAGCACGATTGGAAAAGCTACGATAAAGTAGTGTTTAGTTTTCACGGTTTGCCCGAAAGACACATTGCTAAAGGGTGTAAAGTTGCCAATTGCAAAGCAGAAGATTGCGTAAGCAAATGCGATGACGACAGAAAATATTGTTACCGTTCTTCTTGCTATGAGACAGCCCGACAAGTGGCGGCTAGAATGAATATTCCCGATGAAAAATATGCTGTTGTTTTTCAATCTCGACTTGGTAAAGACCCTTGGATTCAGCCTTTCGCCGATGTAGAATTGGTGAACATGGCCAAAGCAGGAGCAAAAAGATTATTGTTCTTCTCTCCCGCCTTCGTTGCCGATTGCTTAGAAACTATTGTTGAAATTGGTACCGAATACCAAGAAATTTTTCAAGAACATGGAGGCGAAAAAGTTCAATTGGTAGAAAGTCTTAATAGCACTGATAGCTGGGTAAAGGCGCTAGAAGGGATCATAAAAAAGTAGTGGTCGATTTGTAATTCTACTATACATTTCTATTTTGTTTCATAAGTAGTTGTTTAGATATTGTTTCGTATCTCTTAAAACAACTACTATGAAAAGATTTTTTACAATTTATCTTACTCTATTTCTTCTTTTTTTTTTAGCTTCTTGGGAAAGGCTCAACAACTACCAAAACCTGCTTTAGTGGGCTATTGGGAAACATGGACCAATTTAAAACTTACTAAAATAAATCCCAATTACAATGTAATAAATATAGCCTTTCCTACCACCAAAGCAGGTACAGATTACAACATGCAATTTAGCGCACCTTGGTTTTATTCTAACAATAGTTTTAAAGCTGATATGCAAACGTTACAAAGCCAGGGAAAAAAAATATTGCTTAGCATAGGTGGAGCAGCTGATCCTATTTTTCTCGATAATTATAAAGAACGTGATACCTTTGTCACTTCTCTTAATTCTATTTTAGACGCCTTTCCTTTCGATGGAATTGATATTGATTTAGAAACTTCATCTCTTAGCTTTTCTAATGTGACAATAGCAAATCCTACCGATTCGGGCTTGGTGTACATCATCGATGCTATCAAGAAAGTATTGGCTCACTATCAAACCTCTCATAACAAAAGATGCTTATTGACTATGGCTCCAGAGATTTTGTATGTACAAGGTGCTATAGGTGTAAATGGGGGTAACGGACAGTATTTGCCAATTATTGATGCCCTTCGAAACGATATAGATTTGTTGATGGTGCAGTTGTATAACGCTGGTAATTCGGTGGGTGTAGATGGTTGGAGCGGACAAATTTTACAACCTACCACGTCAGACTACATCATCGGATTAACTGAAGCTGTAATATTAGGTTTTGATGTTAAATTATCGGGGTTGAAAAATGAGCATTTCAAAGGATTGCCAGCTAGTAAAGTTGCAGTTGGTTTACCGTCGTGTGCCAATGCCGGTGGAAAGTACACCGATACCAATAAAACTAGAGCTGCTGTAAGTTATCTTATTGGTGTTGGCCAGAAACCTGAGACTTATACTTTGAAGACCGTAGGAGGGTATCCCGATTTAGGGGGGTTCATGACGTGGTCTATACAAAAAGATGCTAGTTGCACTACCACACCTGCACATAGTTTTGCGAGAAATTTTGTGTCTATTTACGGCGGTGTTGGTGTAAACGAGAATGAAAACACTTTTTTCTCTGTGTATCCTAATCCCGCAACATCAAAGGTGAACATTAGCACTACCGTTGAGAATATTAAATCTTCTTTTCAAATTATTGATATTAGTGGTTCTATTGTCTATGAAGGCCTTATCAGTCAAACACATGAATCCTTTGATGTTTCGTCATTATCAGCAGGCATCTATTTCTTAAAAGTTGATCAACATGTACAGAAGTTAATTATAGAATAATTAATGTATTTTTGAGGCTCAGCACTAAGCCTTGAAAAGAACTTTTGAAAGCATAGCATTCGATTACGATAGAGAGTACAATTCTTTATTGGCCTTTGCTGCCCAATCTGATTATTCTATCGTTTTAAATCCCTTGCGCATTCGTGAGGGATTTAAAACTTTATATGCTTTTGGTAATAGAAAATCGGTGAAGGGATTTGCAGGAAAAGGCTTTAATGAAATTGAGAAATTGCAATCAAAAAGCGACACTATTTTTGGTTATTTTTCTTACGATCTCAAAAATGAAATTGAAGTATTGTCTTCGAGAAACGCTGATTACACTGATTTTCCCGATTACTTCTTTTTTCAGCCTAAATTGATTTTGGAGGTTTCGGAAAATGAATTGCTTCTAAAATATTTTGAGGAAGACTCTTCCCTCGCTGTGCATTTTACCCAGTACGTCATTGCGAGGAGGAACGACGAGGCAACCTCCTCTTCAAACGTCATTTCACTGCAACCCAGAATCACTAAGGAAGATTACATCTCTACGGTCAATCTCCTTAAGAAACACATCCATCGCGGAGATATTTATGAAGTTAATTTTTGTCAGGAATTCTTCGCTGAAAACGCTGAAATACATCCATTAGAAGTGTACCAAAAACTACTTGAAAAATCGCCTACTCCTTTTGCTTCTTTTTTAAAGATGGAAGAGCAATACTTGCTATGTGTTTCACCAGAAAGATTTATTCAAAAACAAGGAAACAGAGTACTATCGCAACCTATTAAAGGAACAGCAAAAAGAAGTGACAACGCACAAGAAGATGAAAAAAACAAAAGGGCTTTGTTTGAAAGCGCAAAAGAAAGAAGCGAAAATGTAATGATTGTTGATTTGGTGCGCAACGATTTATCTACCATTGCCAACAACGGAAGCGTGAAAGTAGATGAGTTGTTTAAGGTGTATTCTTTTAAGCAATGGCATCAAATGATTTCTACTATTTCTTGTGAAGTCGACAACAACATTTCGTCGCTCCAAATCATTAAAAAGTGTTTTCCAATGGGCTCAATGACAGGAGCCCCGAAAGTAAGCGCTATGCGCTTGATAGATGAAAATGAAAGTATGAAGCGAGGCATTTTCTCGGGAGCGGTGGGCTATATTGATGAAAACAACAATTTCGATTTCAATGTGGTGATTAGAAGTTTGGTGTACAATGCCAAAACGAATTATCTTTCCCTGTGCGTAGGTAGTGCCATTACAGCCCATTGCGATGCGCAACAAGAATATGAAGAATGCCTATTGAAAGCAGCAGTTTTAAAAGAAGTTTTACAATGAAATACCCAAAAATATTCACTCAAAAAGATGCCATTTTAGTAGCTGTAAGTGGCGGAATAGATTCTGTTGTTTTGCTTCATCTTTTGAAGCAAGAAAAATTAAATATTGCTGCAGCACATTGCAACTTTTCATTGCGCTGCAAAGATTCTGATGGCGATGAAGCTTTTGTAAAACATCTCGCAAAAAGCTATCAAATTCCATTTTTCACAAAAAAATTCAACACCAAAAAATTTGCTAAGGACCATTCTTTATCAACCCAAATGGCAGCGCGTGAATTGCGTTATGCTTGGTTTAAAGAATTGGCCAAAGTACATTCTTTCACAAAGATAGCAGTAGCACACCACGCCGACGATCAATTTGAAACGGTGTTGTTGAATTTGGTGAGGGGAACAGGTATTTCGGGATTAACGGCAATGCATCAAGAAAATGGAAATATTGTTCGTCCATTGCTCTCTTCCACCAGAAAAGAAATTGAGGCCTATGCAAAAAAAAACAAGTTAAAATGGCGAGAAGATGCGAGCAATGCAGAAGATAAATATGCGCGCAATAAAATCCGACACAATGTGATATCCGCGCTGCATGAATTGAACACGTCATTATTGTCTACTTTCTCCAACAGCAGAGCACGACTGCGCAATGTGCAAGTAGTTTTTGAAAAAGCAAAGAGCGATTTTTTGGTAAAGGCAGCTTTTGATGGTGGCTGGAAATTTAAAGTCGGAAAAGATAAAGTTGCACTGGCCTTATTGAGCGAAATCTTATTTGATTTTGGTTTTACACACGATACAATTTCTAAAGTTGGAAAATCAAACCCAACAGAATCGGGCAAAATATTTTTAGGCAAAAACTGTCGCCTACTAAAAAACAGAAATGAGTGGATATTAACTCCTTTGCAAGAAATTGAAGAAGAGTATTTTGTTAAAAAGGGACAGGCTATTGCGCACCCCTTAGCATTAAAAACTTCTTCTAGAACAATGAAAGGATATAATATCTCAAAAGAAAGAAACCTTGCTCAACTTGATGAAGAAAAATTAAAATTCCCATTAAAATTGCGCAAATGGAAGCAAGGCGATTGGTTTATTCCCTTTGGTATGAAAGGAAAGATGAAGTTGAGTGATTTCTTCATCAACCAAAAGTTTTCATTACTCGACAAAGAAAATGTGTGGATTTTAGAATCGGGAAACGACATTGTATGGATTGTGGGCCATCGTGTTGACCAGCGCTATGCCGTTGGTGAAAAGACAAAAAAAGTATATCTTGCACAGGTGAAATAATTGTATGAAAGAAAACAATCTCTTTGAAGAAAAACAATACTTGGGCACCAATAAAATGCACCTTTTAATTCGCTTGGTAATTGCCATGGGATGTTTCTCATTGTATCGATTTTCTGATGCTGACGACGAAGCGAAAGGACTCTTTTTCATATTGGGAATTGCCTCTTTGGCCATTTCGGGCTTGTTGGTTTTTGTTTTGCACATTAGCACCGTAGTAACCAATGGCAGCTTGGTTTTAGATGGATTTTGGATGTCGAGAAGAGTGAAAATCGATTTAAATTCTATCGTAAGTGCCGAAGTAACTAAATATCCTCGTTTTGTATTGCATCGCGCAGTGTACAATTTACACCTTAAAGGAACCATTAAATTTTTCACCAAAGGCAGCGAGGCCGTGCTACTTACCGACCGCGATGGATTAAAATATTGTATTGGTTCTCAGAAGGCTAAAGAATTGTGTGCAGTGGTACAGAAACAAATTCAATCGAGTAAAGTATAATCGGTATATATTTTTTTTATATTTACTATTACAGACCTAAAAAATCAAGAATATGTCAGCAAGTAAAATGCCCTCAGGAATACCAAGCGCACAAGCGATTGATAAAGAACAAGTGAACTTGTTGCGTTTTAGCACAGAAGACGTTCTTACCGATAAACAGGAAATTCTACAAAGAGGTATCGACCTTAAAAGAGCAGAAGCTGTGGGTGCCAGTGCCAAATCAAACGTTAAAATTTTCTTTAAATCATACAATGGAAACCGTTACAAAGTAGAGGCTACCATTTGGGCTGTAACCGAGAAAACGGTATCGTTGAAAGGTGAAGTTATGATTCCTATCGTGAGTATTTACAAAATAGGTTTGTTCTAATTTAACCTATTTTAATTGGCCTCACCTATGTTCTTGCTTATATTTACTTGCATACAATCTGTGGAATAAAAGCATGAAACACTTAAAAATATTATTTCTTTTTACCTTAATTACGAATCTCATTTACGGACAGAAAAGTCCGGTTAAATGGGATTTCGATGTTAAAAAGGTTTCCGATTGTGATTACCAATTGATATGGCACGCGCACATTGATAAGACTTGGCACATCTATTCTCAACTTGTTCCTGAAGGACCATTACCTACCATTTTCACCGTAGCCAAAGGAGATTATCAATTGGTGGGTGGCGTGCAAGAACCAAAAGGACATACTGCTTTTGATGAAGGTTTTAAAGTGAATATCACTTACCATGAAGGTGAAGTGGAATTTGTTCAAAATGTACATTTAATCAATGATAAAGAAGTAAGTATCAATACTAAAGTAGAATGGGCTTGTTGTCAGTCGGATGGAAATTGCTTGCCGCCAGATGAAGTAGTGCATATTTTTAAGTTAAATGGCAGTGAGACATGTAGTCCTAAAAAAATAAACCTTGGAACAGGAGAAATAAAATTTAATGTTCCTCCTGCTCCTACTCCACCTGATATTAAAGGCAAAACAATAATTACTGATGAGAGTGGAATGTTCCCCAGAGACACGAACACATCTTTGACTGAAAAAACCTCAACACCCAACCTCAGCAAATACTCTTTCAAAGACAAACCTTGCACCATCAAATATTCTGAAACCAAAGACGAATCGAATTGGTGGTTGTTTCTATTGGCCTTTGGTGCTGGTATTTTTGCGTTGTTAACGCCTTGTGTTTTTCCCATGATTCCAATGACGGTGTCTTTCTTTTTGAATGATGCGGAATCGAAGAAACATGGTAAATCGAAGGCGGTATTTTTCGGGATTTCTATTATTGCTATTTTCTGTTTAATTGGCACTTTATTTAGTTTGGCCTTTGGCGGAGATGCAGCGAATTTGCTGGCTACGCACTGGATTCCCAATTTAATATTCTTCCTAATATTCATTGTATTTGCTGCCTCTTTCTTTGGTTTATTTGAAATCACTTTACCAAGAAGATGGATAGATGTAGCCGATAAAAATTCAGATAAAGGCGGGTATGTTGGTGTGTTCTTTATGGCGATGACTACCGTATTGGTATCGTTTTCTTGTACTGGTCCGATTGCCGGAAGTCTGCTATTACAAGCCTCCGAAGGCGAATTACTCACACCTTTAATTGGTATGTTAGGTTTCTCTTCAGCTCTTGCCATTCCCTTTACCTTATTTGCTTTCTTCCCGTCGATGATGCGCGCCTTACCAAAATCGGGCGGATGGTTGAATTCGGTTAAGATTGTGTTCGGATTTTTAGAATTAGCGTTGGCTTTAAAATTCTTAAGTACTGCCGATTTAACCGAGCATTGGGGTATTTTAGATAGAGATATTTTTATCGCTTTATGGATAGTGATTTTCTCATTGTTGGGCGCTTATTTGTTGGGCTGGATTAAATTTTCTCATGACGCTGAAGTAAAGAAAATTTCTGTATTCAGGTTAGGATTAGTGATCTCTGTTTTCTCATTTGTGTTCTACCTTATTCCTGGCTTGTTTGGCGCTCCGCTTAAATTCTTAAGTGGCTTTATTCCACCGATGAGCACACACGATTTTAATATTCTGCAAAAAGGCAGCGATGCAACACATAACAACGCCAAATACAGCGATGTTTTGCATGCCCCACTAGGCATCAACGCTTTTTTCGATTACGAAGAAGGAATGGCTGCTGCCGAACAATTGGGTAAACCTGTTTTGCTTGATTTTACAGGCTTAGGTTGTACCAATTGTAGAAAAATTGAAGACAATGTTTGGACCAACCCTGAAGTTTTAAAAGTACTGAAAGAAGACTATGTTGTAATCTCTCTTTATGTAGATGAAAGAACCATTACACTTCCCAAAGAAGAGCAATACACATCGAAATTAGATGGTAAGCTCATCACCACTTTAGCGAAGAAAAATGCTGATATTGAAAAATGCTGGTTCGATTTTAATGCGCAACCTTTCTATGTTTTGATGGATAACAATGAGCAATTGTTGAACAATCCTATTTCATACGATAAAGCAAAATCGGTAAGTACTTTCTTAGAATTTTTGACGGAAGGAAAAGCGAAGTATTTTAAGAAGTAATTACACCAAAACCCGCTCTCACTCTTACTGTTCTTCTTCAAAGCCTTCATCACCTTCTTCTACCAAAACAAAATCCAATTGTTTTTTCACCAAGTTGGCACCCGTAACTTTAATTTTTACTTTGTCGCCAAACTGATACACCTTTTTGTGAATGCGACCTACATAGCGGTAATTATCAGGATCGAAAACAAATGTGTCGCCCATTAAAGTGCGCGCATTAATCATTCCTTCGCATTTATTTTCAATGATTTCAGCATAGATTCCCCATTCGGTTAAGCCACTAATGGTCGCTTCAAACACCTCACCCAAATGCGCTTTTAAGTATTCTACTTGTTTGTATTTAATCGATTCGCGTTCGGCATCACTCGCTAATTTTTCGCGCTCACTGCAATGTTCACATTGCTCATCGTACAATTTTTTGGCTTGAGACGGATTGCCATCTAAATACATTTGCAATAAACGATGCACCATCACATCGGGATAACGACGAATAGGAGAAGTAAAGTGCGAGTAAAAATCGAAGGCCAAACCGTAGTGACCAATGTTGTCGCAAGAATATTCAGCCTTCGCCATTGTTCTAACAGCAAGGGTTTCGAGCATCGACCCATAATTTTTCAATTTAGAATCTTGCAACATTTTGTTCAATTGTCCGGCAACTTCCTTAGGCGTTTGCGCGCGCAATTCATACCCAAACTGTTTCACGAAATCGGCGAATACGCCAAATTTTTCCAATGAAGGAACATCGTGAATACGGTACACAAAAGTCTTGGCTGGTTTGCTGTCTTTTCCTGCGAAAAGCGCTACATATTTGTTGGCCAACAACATGAACTCTTCAATGAGTTTGTTGGCATCTTTCGATTCTTTAAAGTAAACGCTAACAGGCGCTCCTTTTTCATCTAACTTGAATTTAACTTCGGCTTTATCGAAACTAATCGCTCCGTTTTTCATACGTGCTGCACGTAAAATTTTCGCCAATCTATCGAAAGTTAAAATCTCGTCTTTTAAATCGCCTTCGCCTGTCTCAATTACCTGTTGCGCTTCTTCGTAGGTGAATCGTCTATCAGAATAAATCACTGTTCTACCAATCCACCGACTTATAACATTGGCATTATCGTCCATTTCAAACACACAAGAGAAGCACAACTTCTCTTCGTGTGGTCTAAGTGAGCAAACGCCGTTAGAAAGCTTCTCAGGCAGCATTGGAACTGTTCTGTCTACCAAATAAACCGATGTTCCTCTTTCGTAAGCCTCATGATCTAACAAAGTGCCTGGTTGCAAATAATGGGATACATCGGCAATGTGCACACCTATTTCCCAATTTCCATTTTCCAATTTTTGTATAGAAAGAGCATCATCAAAATCTTTCGCGTCGTGAGGGTCGATGGTAAACGTAGTGATTTTACGGAAATCGCGACGTTTTTTAATTTCTTCTTCGGTAATAACATCTGGCAATTTATTGGCAAAATCTTCTACCTCTTTAGGGAATTTATAAGGCAATCCATATTGAAAAAGAATGGCGTGCATCTCTACATCGTTGTTTCCTGCATCGCCCAGCACTTCTATGATTTCACCAAATGGATTTTTTGAATTTTTAGGCCAGTCGCCTAAGCGTACAATCACTTTCTGACCTTCCTTAGCGCCTTTTATTTTACCGGCAGGCACATAAAAATCCATGTGAATTTTAGGATTATCTGGCACCACAAAAGCGAAATCTTTTACCAACTGCACAGAACCAATAAAATCGATTCTTTTTCTTTCTATCACCTCAATTATTTTACCTTCTGGTTTTCTTCCCCTGCCTGGCACCAATTCAATTTTTACAATATCTTGATGAAAAGCATTGCCGGTATTTTGCGCGGCAATGTAGATATCTTCTTCTTGTCCGTCTATAGTTACATAAGCCGCACCCGACGCCGTAAAATCGGCCTTACCTGTCATGGGTTCTCTGGCTTCGGCTAGCGTAAATTTACCGCGATGTACTTCATCTAATTTTTTCTGTTGCACCAAACTTAAAAGCGTGTCGAGAACCTGTCTTTTGCCATCTTTAGAAGTGATGCGCAAATCAGATGCAATAGATTTATGACTTAAATCTCTTCCTTCGGCCTTGTAAAAAAGTTGAAGAATAGAGTTGGTGAGAGAGCCCGTGCTCGTCTCTTTATTTTTGTTTTTTTTCTTTTTGCTCATGTGACAAGGAAATAATAATGAAGAAAATTGATTCTTGGTTTGAATAGGAAAGTCATTGTCAGTCCTTTGGGGTGATAATTCCTGCTCCTTTTCAAAGAACTCTAACGAATATATAAAACGAATGTTCGTAGTAATAAATCAAACACACTATGTTTTCAACGAAGCTTTGTTTAGAGTCTATTTTAAAGGGTGAAAATTGCGCACCTCATTTTTCAAATCATCGATATTGTTTTGCTGATACCTTTCTGTACTGCTTACATAGCGGTGTCCTGCCTTATACTGCACTTCACGCAAGTTAAATTGCTTCAACCAACAGCTCAATACGCTGGCTTTAATTTGGTGCAAGCTTTTAAGTTTTGGGGTGTAGCTTTTTACTTGCCTAAAAAGATAATCGATGGTGTTTTGTAAATGCACACTTTTACCTGTCGACACCATTAAATAAGGAGATTCTTTTTCATGAAAGGCTAAAATTAAAGGGCGCACTTTATTGATGTATTCGTGCAACTGTAATATTTGTTTGCCGTGTAAAGGAAGCTTTCTGGCATTACTTCTTCTATCGCCAACAATGTCTATTTCGCCTTCATGTAAACGAAGATGATTCATTTCTAATTTCTTTATTTCGCCACTGCCCAAGCCCTGAAAAATTATTAATCCTAAAATGGCTTTGTTGCGCTTGCCTTGCATTCCTTGTTGCGGATATTTTTCATACATCTCTTCCAACTCTTTTTCCGACAAAATATCATGTGGTAAGCGTCGCGTAACGCCTTTTAAAAAAATACCAGCAGCAATATTATCCTTAACTTTTCCTTGTGCCACCAAGTAATTCCAATAGAGTCTAATTACCGTTAAATATTGATTAATATGCTTTTTGCTTTTGCCCTGTAATGTGCATTCTCTAACAAAAGAAAGTATGTTTTTGTAGCTAAGTTCGTGTAAAACCAAGTTTTGTTCAAGCGACCAAACAGTTAATAAATCAATGTATTTACAGTAAGTAGAAATAGTGCTAGTGCTGTAATTTTTGTCTTGCAAGTAAGTAGCAAAGGTTTTCATTTTATGTTTTTGTTTCTTCTGCCAAATGGGTATAAATCTGTGTAGATTCAATGGTTTTGTGTCCGAGAAATTGCGCTATCTTTTGCAAAGGCATTCCCTGCTGCAAAAGATGTGTGGCAACGCTGTGGCGCAAACTGTGTAAACCAATTTTCTTTTGTTGCAAGGCCAAATCATCACTTGCTTTTTGCAATGCTTTAATGCGCAGGCAAGCGCTTATTCCATCTAGTCTATTGCCTTTTAAACTAATTAAAAATGCCTCTTGTTCTTTGCCTTCGTACTTAAACCATTCTCTGCTACTTTGCTGGTAAACACTAAGATCTTTCAATACTCTATCGTTTATAGGTACATAGCGTTCGGTGTAGTTTTTTCCTTTGCGCACATAAATCAATCCTTGCTCAAAAAGTATATCGTCTTTGTCTAGCTGTACCCCTTCGTTTCTTCGTAAACCAGCACCATAATACAAACCTAGAATAGCTTTGTCTCTTACGCCAAATACATCATTACCAGTGGCATTGTATAAACTTTGTATTTCTTCTTTGCTCAATACTTCATGCGGATTTTTCACTGCCTTTTGTGCCTGTTCGGCAATGGCAAAGCCGCCCATATCGTTTTCTCTTAAATAGCTGCTAAATTTTCGCAATACTTGTAAATGTTTGTTGATGTAATTTACCGATAAACATTTATTGCCTTCGTGGGCCAAACGTTCTCTTAACAATGAAAAATAAGTAGATACATTTTCTGCCGATACCTCTTTAATATCGTTGATGTTTTGAGATTCTAAAAGAAATAAAAACTCTTGTATCATGTACGGAAATCCGCTTACGCTAGTGCTGGTATAGCCCAGTAATTGCAACCATTCTTTAAAAGAAGATAGAAGCAAATGGTAAGAAGAATTTTGTAGGGGGAGTTTTTTCATGGGATACTGGGATACCTTCTTTTGTTTTTTGGTTTTCAGTTAGTTAAGTATCCCATCTTTAAATTGGGATACCATTGGGCTACGCCCCAACGTGATGGCTTCGTGTTTTCTTAATTTATCTAAGGTTTTGCTTAGTTCATTTTGCATAGTATCGTGTAGCTCTTTGTATTCTTTCGGATTGTTTATTCCATAGCAAAAACCATATGTTTTATTTCCTCCACATATTCTTAAATACCCAGCCGCCGTAAGTTCCATAAGATGTCGATTTAGTGTTGACGATGAAATTCTCATCGCCATTCTCAATTCCCTCGCCTTAAAAGTCGACTCCCCATTTTCCTCCAAATATTTTTTCAAGCGTTCTAAAAATCCTCTGCTTGCGCCCGATAGTTCATCTGATTTTTTAAGCAACACATGCTTCAATAGTTTGTTGGCCCATTCAATGTCTTCAATGGT